>JALYVY010000065.1 GCA_030852985.1 Gemmatimonadota bacterium
CTGTAGGTGAAGGTCCTGAATAGCGGCAGCGCGAGCGCGACGTCGATGAACATCCCTGAAAACTAAGGTCTGACAGTCGGACAGTCTGACCCGCCGGCCGCTTCGCGGCGGCTCGCCTGACAGCGGGTCAACTGCAGGGTCAGACAGTCATGATCTACACAACTCGGTTGATGCAGCGCTCTTGCCACTTCCAGTTCACACGGCAGCGCATTCAGGCCGCAGAGCTAGACCAACGGCGGCGATCTCGACCGAACGATCGCCGGCGCCGCTCTCGAGCTACGGCGCAGCGCTGACGCGCGCAGCCCGGCTCGAGCGGAAGTTGAATTCCACGTTCGCGCAACCAGCCGCTCGTCCGGGTCAGACCGTCAGACTGTCAGACTGTCAGACGGAGCACGACCCCCAGGCCGGGGCCACTCGGCATCTCGATGACGCCGCCGTCAATGGTCGCCCCAATGTAAGGGTCATTGGCGACCAAAGCTGCGCCATCATAGTCCGCGCAGTCCAACAGCGGTGCAAAGTGCGCCGCGGCCGTAATGCCCAACGAACTCTCGATCATGCAGCCCGCCATCACCAGCATATCGTGCGCGCGCGCCGTCGCGACCATGCGCAGCGCTTCGCGCAAGCCACCACACTTGGCCAGCTTGATGTTGATGCCGTCCACCACGCCGGCGAGCTTTGGGATGTCGCCAGACACCAGGCAGCTTTCATCGGCGATGATCGGCAGCGACGAGCGCTCGCGGACGAAGCGTAACCCTTCCAGGTCGCCCGGCGGCAGCGGCTGTTCCACGAACTCCACGCCGAGCTCCTGAAGCAGCGGCACGATGCGTAGCGTCGACTTCGGTGTCCACCCGGCATTCGCGTCGACGCGCAGGATCTTCGTCGGTTCCAACTCGCGAACGACGCGCACGATGCGCTCGTCCCACGTGGAGCCGAGCTTCAGCTTGAGCACCGGGTACTGCTTCGCGTCCGCGACGCGCGCGCGCAGTGTCTCCTCATCGGGCGCGATACCGATCGTAAAGCTCGTCAGTGGCGCCGCGGCCGGGTCGAGTCCCCACATTCTGTAAAGCGGAACACCGAGTCGCTTGCCCACGAGATCGTGCAGCGCGGCACTCACGCCGGCGCGCGCCGCGCCGTTGAAGCGGATCGCGCGAGCCAGCGCATGCTCCATGGCCTCGAGCGACCACTCATCCGAGTCAATGATCGCCGCCTGCAATAGCGGGAGCACCTGCACCACCGTGTCCGCCGTCTCGCCGTAGAACTTGCTCGGTGCCGCCTCGCCCCATCCCGTGCTTCCGTCGGCCGCCGTGACCGTGATCCGGACGACGCGATATTCCGTTTCCCCGCCACGCGCGATCACGAACGGATTTTTCGTGCGGAGGGCAATGATCTCGTGCGTCAGCTTCATACGCGCTCGGAGGGAACGGGGCGACGGGCAAGGCCCGCGATGCGGCGCGACGAAACCGCCTCGTCGCACGTACCGAGGTACGCGAGGATCGCATCCGCGAGCGCGTCCCCGCGAGGATAGCGGTCGTCGGCAGCCTTCGATAAGCACCGCATCACGATCTCAACGAGCGCTTCGGGAAGACGCGAATCGATATCCGCAAGATCGACGGGCTTCTCGTGCACGTGTTTGTAGCCGACGGAGAATGCATCGGCACCGTCGAACGGAGGAAAGCCCACGAGTCCTTCGTACATCACGACGCCGAGTGCGTAGAGGTCGCTGCGTCCGTCCACGAGCTTGCCCATCGCCTGCTCGGGGCTCATGTAGTGCGGCGTCCCCATCGCGCGACCACTGGCCGTGAGTCGCCCGTGAAAGCGCGCGGTCGCGATGCCGAAGTCGGTGATGAAGGCGTTGCCGTCGTCGTCGAAGAGGATGTTGTCAGGCTTCACGTCGCGGTGCACGACCCCCCGGCGGTGCGCATGATCCAAACCCACCGCCACCTGCGCCGCGGCCGCCGCAACGATCCACGGCGCCACCGCGCGCTCCTTCTGCACCCTGTCCGCGAGTGACCCGCCGCCGAGATAGGGCATGACGATGTACACCGTCTCGCCCGATCGGCCAAAGTCGATCAACGGACAGATGAACGGATGCACGAGCTGCGCGGCCGCCTCGGCCTCGCGACGGAATCGCTCCGCCATCTCGGCATCACGCGCCAGGTGTGGATGCAGCACCTTCACCACCACCTCACGCGACAGCGGCATCTGCTCGGCGCGATAGACCGTCGCCATGCCGCCGCCACCGAGCCGGCGCAGGATGCGGTAGCGGTTGCCTGTTGCGCGGCGCAGCGCGCTGATCTCCTCATCCGGCCGCTCGGAGGGCGTTGGGCCCACGGCAGGCAGGTCAGCCGTGCACCGGCTGCACGACGCCGCGTTCGCCCGATTCCACGTGCCGCAGTCCGGACAGAACACATCAGCTCCCGAACTGCATCTGCACGAAGTCGTAGGGGGGCCACGGCCCCGTGAGCGAGAAGGACGTCCCACTCGCCCGCGCGGCCTGCGCGTCAACTTCGGCGGCAAACTGCTCCCACGTATCCTGCTCGATCAGGAAGGCGGCTGTCAGCACGACTCCGTTGCTTCGGTCGGCACGCATCGGCAACGTCGCAACGGCGGCGGCGCGGAGGGCGCGCAGGCTTTCCGCAGCACTCGCGTCGATGTCGGTGGCCGACACCGGCGCTTCCGGTGCATCGACGCGCGAAATGTGGACGCGTGCTGCGACCCGATTCTCCACGAACGTGAGTGCCTCGCTGATCGCCCCCGAATGAAGCTCGAGCCAATGCGTGACGCCTTCCGCCGTGCGGAAGACAACGCCCGCGGGAGCGGGAAGGACCGGGCCGCGAAGGGCATACGCCGTGATGACCTCGCTGTGGCGAGTGACGGCCGCGGCGTCGATCACCGCCTTGCGATACTCCACGGTGCCACAGATCGCCGCGAGGTCGCGCACGGTGATGCGCTCAATGCCCTCGACTTGCACGTGCGCGGTGTGCGCATCGTTCACCGTTACACCGAACAGATTCAGGGCCACGCCTCAGCTCACGTCGTGAAGATCACGAAAGATACGGCAGCCCGCAGGCGGCGGACAGACGTTAGCCTAGCTGCGAACGAACGCACTGCAGTGCGAGTCATGCTCGAGGGCCGTGTCGCGACCCTCAGCCTCCATGACCGGGGAGGGCGTCATGCTCCTCGTGCTCATGTCTGTGGTGGAGATCCGGGTAGTGCGGGTGGGTATGTGTCAGAGGGGTGTGGCGATGGGGATGCGAATGTGGTGCGGGGTCGCTCACCGGTGGATCAGACGGCAGATGCCTGTGTTGATGATGCTCGTCGTGGAGATGGGAATGCTCATGCTCCATCGGCTGATGGCGATGCTCATGCTCATGGCGCTCCGTGAGATGCAACCAGACACCGGCGCCCATCAGTAGCGCGGCGGTGAGGAGGTATGCGGATGGTCGCTCGCGAAAGACGACCAGCGAGGCGGCCGCTCCCACAAACGGTGCAACGGAGAAGTACGCGCCGGTGCGCGCCGTGCCCAGATGGCGTAGCGCGAGTACGAACAGCGTGAGGCTGACACCGTAGCCGAGGAAACCGAGCGCGAGTGCCGCGGCAAGCCGCGCAGGTCCTGGCCATGTTGCACCGAGTAACAAGGCGATCGCGGTGTTCACCGTTCCGGCCACGACACCCTTCAGCATCGCGACCTGCACCGGATCGCCGCCCGACACCTTTTGGGTGAGATTGTTGTCGATTCCCCAACACAGGCACGCGCCCGCGATCGCGAGCGGACCGACCAGGCCGCCCCAGGCGAGCCGGCCCTGCCAGGAGAGCACTACGCCACCCGCAAGAATGGCGAGCATGCCCAGCGCGATACGTCGATCAAAGTTCTCGTGAAAGACAAACCAGGCCAGGAGAGCAGTGAACACCCCCTCGAGATTGAGGAGAAGCGACGCGCCACTCGCTGCAGTCCGCGAGAGACCAATCATCAGCAGGAGCGGACCCAGAACGCCGCCGAAGGCAATGGCTCCCGCGAGCCAGGGGGCATCCGGGCGGCCGAGGGGAGCCTCTCGCGATGCGACGCGTCGGCGCCATAACCAAACGGCGAGCAATCCGACCCCCGAACCCAGATAGAGCAATCCAGCGAGCAGTTGTGGCTTCGTTTGCCCGAGAAGGAGCTTTGCGAACGGAGCACTCAGCCCGAACAACGCCGCGGCAAGAAGCGCCATTCCGACGCCCGCGTATCGCTCCGTGCGAAGAGGAACGGTGGGCGGAAGAGTCATGGGAGCGGTGAGCCGGTTCCCTAAAGCAACGCACGCATGTGCCGAACGCAGGCCACGCCGAGCCGCTCTGGGGCATAGCCGCCCTCCAACGCACTCACGACGCGACCTCCGCACCACTGCTCGGCTCTCGATACCAACTCGCGCGTGAGACGATGAAAATCGTCGAGCTCCAGCGTGAAGCCCCCAAGCGGGTCGCCCGCGAGGGAATCGAAGCCCGCGGAAATCAGCACCAGGTCGGGCGTGAAGCCAACGGTGGCGGAGTCCACGGCACCCAGCAGTCCGTCGACGTAGCGTTCGCGCGCGAGTCCGGGCGCGAGCGGGACGTTCCAGACGTTCTGGTGCGGACCGCGATCGCCCGCCGCCCCGGTGCCTGGATACCACGGCCACTGATGCATCGATACGAAGTGCATGTCCGCGGTGTCTTCGACGAGCGCCTGGGTTCCGTTGCCGTGATGCACGTCCCAGTCGACGATGAGGATCCGCTCCGCGCCGTGACGCTGACGCGCGTAGTGCGCGCCGATCGCGACGTTGCCGAAGAGACAGAAGCCCATGCTGCTGTTGCGAATCGCATGGTGTCCCGGCGGGCGCACGACGGCGAAGCTGCGCGGGATGTCGCCGCTGAAGGCGAGGTCGATGCCATCGAGCACAGCGCCGGTGCCCGCCGTTGCAGCGAGCCACGATCCTGAGCTCACCACGGTGTCGGCATCGAGACGTCCACCGCCGTTCGCGGCGACCGCTTCGATGGAAGCGACGTACGCCGGATAATGCGCGAGTGCCAGCTCGTCGGGGGTGGCGTGTCGCGCTTCGCGATGCTCGAGGAGGTGATAGAGCTCCATGTCGTCGCGCAGCGCGCGCGGGATGGCGCGCAGTCGCCCGACATGCTCGGGATGTCCCCAGCCGGTGTCGTGATTGCCGCAGTCGGCGGACGAGATATAGGCGACAGTGCTCATCGTGCTCCACGGAAGCGACGCGACCCGGTTTCGGCAAGGAGCACGGCGGCGATCGCGAGCAACAGAATCAACGGCACCGGATTGCGGGAGTCACGCGAACCAGTCGTGGTCGCCGGAGTGGGAGGGCCTAACGCTGACACCAACGCGGCGACGGGTGCGGCAGACCCCGTCGACGGAGGCGGCATCGAACGATCGGGCGAGACGGAGCCCACCGCAGCGGACCACCACCGCCGATGCGCCCCCAAGCCCGAGAGGCCGCCGAGCATGCGCCAACGCCAGCTCTCGTCGTAGCCGACCGCCAGTACGCGCCCGAGACCCGCGCGCCGTGCGGCGAGCGATGGCCCGGCGGGCTGACGCTCGAGCACCAGTCCGTCGCCGCGAACAGCGGAGAGTGGCCGCAGGGGAAGGTCGCGCCGCGTCACGGTGTCTTCGGCCAGCAGGATCCGTCCGGGGATGCGCTCGCCCGCCTGCGCCGGTGCCAGCCCACGCAGCGCATCGATCGACAGCGCGCTCCCCTCGGCCACGAGTCCACCGCCAGCCGCGACAAAGCGCGCAATAGCCGGCGCGAGATCCGCCGCCGATGAGTCGAGCGCCACGACGGCGTCGTAGCGCGCGGTGTCGATGGGAGCAATTCCTTCGTCGCGAATCGTCACGCCTGGTGCGATCGGCATGCTGGCGCGCACGGTCCACCCCGATTCCGTGAGCGCGGAGATCGCGAACTTCGTTTCCCAGTCGGGCCGGCCGAGCACGAGCGCCGCGCGTCGCGAGGTCGTTGGAGGGGACGCGGCACGTGCCGCAAATCGACCCTGCTCCGCCCTCACATCGCCGACAGTGGCCTCCGCATCGATGGTCACTCCGGCACCGGCGCGCACCGAGTCGATCAAGCCCGCCGAATCGACGAGCGCCACGGCTGCCGTTGTGCCACTTACGACGAGCACGCGGGCGCGGTCGTCTGGCTCGCGGACGCGCGCGACCTCGATCGCGAGCACGGGCGGCGTGCCGTGCCACCGCACGCCCACACCGGCGCGGCGCAACGCCACGAGCACGTCACGCTCGCTGCGCGACGGCAGTGCGTCCAGGTCAATGTCGACGGCGCTTACCTTCGGATCGGACACCATTGGCGCGAGGTCCTTCCCCAGCGACGAAGCCCTGACCGAACGCGACACGCCTTCCGCCGACGCGCCGCGTGTTGCGCGCCAGAATGCGAACGCGAGCACCACGAGCAGCGCCACGCGCGCGACCCACTCCGCCGCGACTCGCCACTCAGCGCGTGAGCGCATACACCACGATGTTGACCGCAAACTTCGTATTGTCCACCGACATGAAGCGCTTGTTCTCCGGATGATAGTTCCACTCGGAGCTGTAGTCCTTGCTGCTGTAGAGCAACACGAGCCTGCCCTCTTTCTCCACGCCCGACAACGTCTTGTGCACGAGGTTGTCGCCCCAGCCGTTCAACTCGTGACTCGTCGTTGGCGGGCCGTCGTCGAACACGAAGAACGACTTGTAGAGCGCGTGCGACTTGGGCAGCGGTTTCGGTGCGCCGAACGTTGCGGTCAGCTCTTCGGTCGCCGTCTTGTGGAAGACACCGTCGATGTCGTGATTGTGATCGTCCACGAAGAGCAGCCCGCCGCGCTCCGCATAGCGCTGCAGGTTCGTTCGCTCGGCGGAGCTGAAGCGCACCGGAAGATGACCGGTGAGATAGATGAGCGGATAATGAAACAACGACGGCGAAGAAATCGGCACGATCACGCCCGACGGCGCCACATCGATCGACGTGTATCGCGCGATGGTGTCGATGATGTTTGCGGGCACGAGCGGCGCGCTGTCCCAATCGCCCGACTCATATTGCGCCGTAGCGAAGACGAAGTCGGTCACGGTGCACCCGCCCACGGCGTGATGCCCTGCCGCTGCTCCGGTGCGCCGCCGAGCGAGCGTCTCACGCGCATCCAGGCAATCGGGATGGCGGCATTGTCGTGCTTGCGCAACGCGCGCGCGGCATCGTCGAGCGCGGCGGCAAGCTGCGGCGCATCGCTGAGGGCGTCCACACGCATGAGCAGCAACGAGTCCGCTGCCGCATCGGGATTGCTCGCCATCATCGCGCTCACGCGTTCGAACGTCGCGCTCCTGCGTCGCACCGCGGGATCCAGCGGCACGCGCGGCGCGCTGATCGACGACACGCCCTTGTCCTTCCCGGCCAGTCGCGCCTTCGCGATGTCGACGATCACCGTGCTTGGCTTTCCGCGCAGATAAATCCGCTCGGCGGTTCTCGCACGCTGAATGGCGGCGAGGGCAATGCGCATGGGCGGCACTGCCTTCGCCGGCTCGCCGACTTCGAGCGCACGACCGGCGTCCCACATGGCATTGAATGCCTCGAGCAGCGGCTTGTTGATGGCGAGAATCGGGGTCTCGTCGCCTTCGACATCCATCACGTTGCCGGCGGTGCTCGTCACTGCGTCAGCGCGCTTGAGGACTTCCTCTGGCGTGAGTTTTCCAGGCTCCGGCGTGTCCGAGCCTTCCTCGGCCAGCGGCTCCCCGCCCATGCGCTGGAAGACGACATCGCCGACGCGCTTTCGCAGCTTGCGTTGGTCGTCGGCAATGCGCTGCGACTCCTGCACCAGCACCTGCCGGCTCAGCGACGACTGTCGCTTCACGAGCGCCAGGGTGAGGTCGAGGAGCATGCGCTGGCTCAACACCTGGCCCTCGGCTTCAGGCGGCGGCGCCGCGTCGACCGCCACCGAATCGTATTCGTCGGCGCGGGCCACTCGAATGGAGCGCGTTTCCGAACTGCCTACGCCCGGGCCACTCACATTGTTGGCATCGCGAGCCACGGCGCGCAGTTGGAGGATGTCGCCGGGTTCGAGCTTTAGGGAGTCCAGCGATACGTGCCCTTCCAGCAGCGCTTCTGACCGTCCGGAAAGCCCGGTCCGCCCGATAACAGCCGTCCGGAAGGTGAAGTTCTCACCCGAGCCGGTGCTCACGACGAGCTCGAAGTCCGCGTCGCGAAGCCCGACGTCGTCGCGGAGCTGCGCGCGCAACGCGAGCATGCCGGTGGCGTGACGCACGATCGTGTCGCGCGCGGGGAGCAGCAGCGTCACGGCTGGCGGCGCGTCGGCAACAGGCGCGAGCACGATCAGCCGATCGCGTCCCGCCGCCGAATGGAGCCGCACGATTGCCGGACGCGCAGGCATCGTGAGGGCGAGACTCCACCCTGCCCCGCGTTGCGCCACGCTGCGCGGAGCCGAATCGGCAGAGGCGGTGAGTCGCGATGCCTCACCGTTACCGCTCACGATGATCGCACTGCCCACGAGCGCCTCGATGCTGGTCGGGTCGTCCACTGTGGTGCGCGGTCGATTGGCGTAAGCGGGCGGAGCGACGGCGACGTGCACCACGGCGAGGACATCCACCACCTTGGCGGCCGCGCGCGCGGCGCCTTCGCTGCCGCGCGTCTGGTCGGCCGAGCGAGTACGCACGAACGACGGCAGCCCCAGTGCGAGCGCAGAAACTGCCAGCGCCATGAACGCTGGGACGACCAGCGACCGGAGCAGCGCGCGCTGTGCATCCGTCCACCAGGGCGTGGCGACGGCCTGCTCCTCGAGCGCGTTGGAATGCACTCCGTCGGCAACGGTGACCAATGCATATCGGAGCGACGGCGTGCGCTCCTCCACCCAAAGCGCCACTCGCGGGAGCGACCGAACCCCGCCTAGCGCACGAGCCCGAACTCCCACAGTGGCGACACCAACCATAACTGCCAACGCAACGCTCCACGCCCCGAGCCCGATCATCCGAGCGACGTCAAGTGCGACCAGCGCGGCCGCCACCGCGATCAAGAGCGCGCGAGCCACGAGCGTGAGCGCCAACGAGCGACGCAGCGCGATCAGCCGGTTCATCGCCGTCATGCTGCCATCTCCGGCGCGCCGCGCGTGCGAACGGCAAGCTCCGCCAGCGCGAGTACCAGCGCGGCGAGTAGCAGCCAGCGCGCGAGCGGTGAGGAATGTTCCGTTTTCGCACGAAGGTCGCGCGCGCTCGCCATGCTCCCCGCGCCGCCCAGCACGCGAGCAAGTTCCATCGAGTCGATCGCCACTTCGTTCCCGACGTACCCGCACGGCGCCAGAAGCCCACGCGCCAAGCGTTGAAAGGACGGATGCAACGGAAGATCGCCCGCCGCCGGCAGCAGCACGCCGACGTGGCGCACGCACCCCGTTCCGATAGTCTCCTCGACAGCAGCCGGCGTTCCGTCCGCCCAACGCGCAACCACCCGCTCCCCGGCTGCGAGCGGAAGTCTCCCGAGCGAAGCGACGATGACGTCGTCGCCGACACTGAGCCCATCCGCCGCGATTCGCGCGGTGCCCGACGCATCCCAACGCACCACGGTTCCGCCTGAGCGCGCAAATGCGCTGTCGTTCGCCGAGAGTGGACCACGCACGAGATTCGACGCGCGGCCTGACACCGCGCCCTTCAATCCAGCCACGGCTGGACCGAGCGGATCGGCCACCGCGATTGGCCGTTCCAATCGCCATCCATTCGCCGAGTCTGTCCGCAGCGCCACTCGCGCTACATCCACCGTGCCGGGCCACCCACGGCGCGCCACCGCGGTCGCTCCATCGAGCTCCGATTGCGCGAGCGGCGACACGAGATGAAGCGCCACCGAATCGACCTGCTCGGACAACGCGACACTCGCGCGCCGAGCCGCCACCAGCGCGGCGGTGAGCGATCCCGTGGCATCGCTACGCGGAACGCTCGCGAGGGAATCCAACCCTGCTCCGGCGAGCGCGGGCGCACTATCGAACGCAATCGTCACCGCCGGCGCTCCCGCAGGCACGAGCGTACGCGCCTTGGCAATCGCCTCGCCCATGTTCGCCACGGCACGCGAACGATCGACCAGGACGATGTGTCCCACCGTACCACGTGACGGCGTGAGCACTGGACGCGCGAACGCCGCACTCGCGACGAGCAGCAGCAGTACGCGAAGCAGCAGCAGCAACAGATCGCGGGGACGCGTCGCCACCCGACTCACGAGACTCCGCTGATCCGGAACGAAACGCGTCGTCGGCAACACGTACGCAGCAGGCCTCGTTCGCGCCACGAGATGCAGCAGCACGATGCCGAGCGAGCCAAGCACGCCAACGGCGAATGCCCACGGCGCCAGGAACGTCATGCGCCGCGGCGCGCCGTTTCGCCCGCCACGCGGCGCACCAGATGCGCGGCCGGCTCGTCCGTTGTCGCTCGCACATATCGAATGCCCGCCGATCGCGCCGCCGACGCCATTTCATCGAGCCACGCTGTGAACCGCTCGCGATACTGCGTCCGCATTGCGCCATCGAGCAGCCGCCGCATGGTCGGATCTTCCGGATCCACGGCAAGCAATGCCTGCGCGGGCGGATCGATCTCCTCCGTCGCCACGATGTGCACGAGGATCACCTCGCCCTTGGCAGCGACACGCAGTTTTGCCGCGGCAAGTATCGCATCGGCATCGCCGAGCAGGTCGGAGATCACCACCAATCGAGCAGCGCGGGCGCTCGACACCATCGGCGCAATCGCCGTGGCACCGCTCGGCACCGTGGCATCGAGCGCACGCATCATCTCGAGCAGCACACTGCGGCGCGCCCGAGGCGCAAAGATCACCTGCGTCTCCGCCGCAATCGCCAGCCCCACCGGATCCGCCTCGGCGTGCGCCACCGCGGCGAGTCCCACCGCGAGCTCGCGCGTCAAGCGCCACTTGTCGTGGTTCGGCGGCGGAAACGCCATCGACGCCGAAGCATCCACGATCATGCTCGTGCGGAATGTGGCCTTGTCAGTTGTGAGCCGTACGTAGGCGCGCTCACTGCGCGCGAGCAAGCGCCAGTCCACGCGACGCGGATCGTCGCCCTGCCGATACGGTCGATACTCGCTGAACTCCGACGAGTTGCCGCGCAACTGCGAGGCATGTGCGCCGAGTGTGGCGCCGTTGACACGCCTCGCCGCCGGCCAACGCACACCGCGAACAGCGTCGAGCAGCGCGCCGTACGGGCCCGCCGACACCTAGATCGCCAGCCCGCTCCGCGGCGGAGCGACACGCTCGAGCACGTCCGCGATGACATGCTCCGGCGTGAGACCTTCCGCTTCCGCCGCGAAGCTCGCCAGCACGCGATGCCGCAGCACCGGCATCGCGACACGCATGATGTCTTCCGGCGCCACCGCTGCACGACCGGCGAGGAACGCATGCGCCTTTGCGCCGAGGATCAACGCCTGTCCCGCGCGCGGACCCGCACCCCAACGCACCGCGCGCTTCACCAGCGCGGGCGCCGACGCATCATCCGGCCGCGTGGCGCGCGTGATCGACGACGCATAGCGCAACGCCGCTTCCGACGCAGCGACATCGCGCACCGCGCGCTGCAGCGCCACCGCTTCCTCCGCGCCGAGCACCGGCTGCAATGCGGCCTGCGAGGCGCCCGTCGTCGCACGGAGGATCGAGACCTCGTCCTCCGCAGTGGGATAACCGACGCGCACGTCGAACAGGAAGCGATCGAGCTGTGCCTCGGGCAGCGGATAGGTGCCCTCCTGTTCTATGGGGTTCTGCGTGGCGAGCACGAAGAACGGTTCGGGCAGTCGCAGCGACTCACCTGCCGCCGTCACGCGATGCTCCTGCATGGCCTCGAGCAGCGCAGCCTGCGTCCGCGGCGGCGCACGATTGATCTCGTCGGCCAACACGATGTTCGCGAAGATCGGCCCGCGCACGAAGCGGAAGCTTCGCTGCCCGGTCGCATGATCCTCCTCGAGGATTTCGCTGCCGGTGATGTCGCTCGGCACGAGATCCGGCGTGAACTGGATGCGACGGAAATCCAGCGCGAGCGCCTCGGCGATGGATCGGATCATCAGCGTCTTCGCGAGCCCTGGTACACCAACCAGCAGGGCGTGTCCGCCCGCGGCGAGGGCGAGGAGGATTTCGTCGAGCGCCGTTTCCTGCCCCACGATGCGCTTCTGGACCTCGGTGCGCAGGCGCTGCAGCGCATCACGCAAGGCGTCCGGCGACGTCGCTACGGTGGCGCGGCCAGGTGCGGGAGCGGCCGATGTAGTCAGCGGACGGGCTGCCGGCGGCGGTGCGTCAGCAGGAAGATCGATCCGTTCACGGCGCCGACGTCCAGCAGCGATGCGTTTTCGTCAAGCACTTCCCAGCCGCGAAACTTGAGCACGAACGCTTCGTGCCCTTCGGCCGACGGGAACAGGGCGTCGAGCGCGGCGAGCTTCAGGCTGAGCGCCGGTGTATCCGGCGACACGATCGCCTTCACCGTGTCCCATGTTTCCGGCATCTCGACGCGGACCGTGATCGCCACGCCCGTACCGCCCGTCAACACAAGCGCATCCGCTCGCGCGCGGATCTGCGCCACGAATGGCGTAGTCACGCTGTCACCTGCTTCGGCGCGGACTCCGTAGAGGCAAGTGCCGTTGCTTCGGCTTCGGGCAACGTGGTGAAGAAGCGGGAGATCTGCATGTCGAACAAGTACGCCGATGCGGTGACGAGCGTTGCACCATCACGTTCGATCGCAGCGAGGACGATCTCCTCGGTGCCCTGACCGCGGAAGGTCACGTGGTTCGCACCCTCCTGCTCGATAAACGTCGCGTAGATGTTGACGTGGCGACTGAAGAAGGTCTTCGCGAGCGCGAGCACTTCGCTCGGCGCAAGCGAGGTCCGGAACTCCTGCATGGTGCGGCGGGACTGGTTCATGGCGGCGCGGTACGAAGGGGGCGCGACACAACGTGCCCATTGGACAGTCGGTCGCTCACAAAAGGTTGTTGAAGCTTAATCAGGCGCCGGCGCGACTCGGGAGTGTCGCGGCTGAATCCGCTGCGCGGTACTCCAGCGGCAGCTCCACATGGAACGTGGAGCCCTCCCCGAGCGTCGACTCGACGAAGATCTCCCCGCCGAGGAGATTCGCAAGCCGCTGTGCCAGCGACAGGCCGAGCCCCGAGCCGCCGTAGCGCCGCGTGGTGGATCCGTCCACCTGACGGAACTCATCGAACACCTGTCGCTGCGTCGACTCGGGAATGCCGATCCCGGTGTCGGTCACGCGGTACGCTACGCGATCGCCGCGCACCGCGACCGACACGCGCACCTCACCCGAAGCGGTAAACTTGTACGCATTGCTCAGGAGCGCGACGAGCAGCTTCACGATCATGCGCTGGTCACTCATCATCATCGTCGACGCCTCGGGCTCGCTCACCCGCAGCGCCACACCCTCCGCGCGGCCACGCGTTGCCGAGATGGCCTCGTGGAGCGGATCGCGGATGTCGAACGCCGTCGTGTTCACCGCCTGACCGCCCCGCTTCAATGTCGTGAGCTCGAGCAGGTCGCCGATAAGGTCGAGCAACTGCTTGCTCGCCGTCTTCACCTGCGCGAGATGCTGCCGCTGCTCGGAGTTCACCGGCCCCGAAATCTCCTCTTCCATGAGCGCGAGATAGCCCATCACGGCCGTGAGTGGCGTGCGCAACTCGTGCGACACATTGGCGAGGAATTCATCCTTCACCCGCCGTGCCTCGACGAGCGCCGTGAATTGATGCTCGAGCTCCGCATTGGATTCGATCAATGCGGCGTTCGCGCGGCGCAGGTCCTCGATGAGCCGCGCCTTCTGCGCGGTCGCCGCCATCTGGTCCGCCACCATGCGCAGCAGGCTGCGCGTCTCGGCGCTGATCACACCGGCGGCCGCGAAATAGAATGCGACCGCGCCGAGCACGCCCTCACCCGTCTGCAGTGGCAGCGCTACGATCGCGCGGAACCCGAGCTCACTCGCGACCTCGGCCCAATCCTCCAGCGAGCCATCCGCCATCACGTCCGGCACTTCGATCACGCGACGTTCGGCGGCGGCTTCCCCACTGGGACCAAAGCCGAGTCGCACGCGCATCTCGCCAAGGAAGGGCGTGAAGCGCTCTGGCCAGTTGTGCACGGCGGCAAGTCGCATGAGCTCGGACGCGCCGTCGATGAGATAGACGCAGGCGAACGATGCGCCGACGAGCGGCCCGACGCGATCGAGCGCGAACTGAAAGACTTCCTCGGGCTGGTCGGCCGTGAGGAACGCATGCACGATTTCGCGAATGGCGATCAGCTCGCGCAGGCTGGACTCGGAAGTCTCTGCCGGCGTGCGAAAGCGGTCGCGGGGGGACGTAGTGATCCGGGTCACAAGCGCCAATATGTGGCGTAACCGCTTGTGGTGCCAGATGTTCAGTTGTTTTCGGTCCGGCTGCCGGCGGCTTTCGCAGTTGCACTGGATATCTGTCGCCAAATCAAAAAAGCGGAACGGCGATTTACCTCGGAGGACTCAGGGGACGAAACCTCGCTCTTCCATCTCGCCAAAAGTCAGGCATTTTGGGACTACACCCGAAGGGGATACTGATATGCTTCAGCGAGTGAACAGATCTCGGACACACTTTGCGCAGATGTCCCGACGAATGCGGTTTTTCTTCGCTGCTATCGTGGCCGCGCCGCTCTATGTCGGGATTGGCCTGATCTTATTCAAGGACTCCCTGGCGAGTTACTTGCCCAGCCTGTTCGCCGTGATGATCGCAACCGGAGTGATTGGGGCATGGCGAGCGCCGAGGCCAGGCTAGTCCTCGCCGACACGGCTGCGAGCCCGATCGACGATGTTCGCGCTCGTTGCTCGCGGCCCCAATCGAAGCCTGCTCCGGATCTTGCTACCGCAAGGCTCAGCGGCGCGGTGGCGAGTTCAGCGTCCGCACTTCGACGCGATGCAGCAGCACCGAAGGCGGCGTTCCCACGACGTACGCCACCGCATCCGCAACATCCTCCGGCTTGAGCTTCCAATCGTCGCTGGCAGTGGGCTCCTTGCCGCCGAATCCCGTGGCCACTCCACCCGGCGCAATCACCGACACCTTCACCCCTCGCTCGCGCACCTCGAGCAGCAGCGACTCCGCCCATGCGGTGACGAACGCCTTCGTCGCCGCGTAGCAGGATCCGCCGACGAACGCACTCCGCCCGCTGATCGAGCCGATGGTGCACACGTGGCCCTCGCCGCGCGCGAGCATCGCGGGCAGCACCGCGCGCGTCACGTGGTAGAGCGCGTTCACGTTGAGCGCGATCATCTGGTGCCACTCGTCGGGCGCGAGGTCGACGAACGGCTTCACGATCCCGATGCCGGCATTGTTCACGAGCACGTTGACGTCGAGTGCCGCGAGAGCGATGGCGATCGCGGCCGCATCGGTGAGGTCAAGCGGGATGCACGAGCACACGCCTCCCCCCGCCACGATCTCGGCGCGGAGTGCGTCGAGTTGGGCGGCGTCTCGCGCGACCGCGACGATGTCATAGCCATCGTGCGCGAGGCGCAGGCACACCGCGCGCCCGATCCCGCGCGACGCGCCCGTGACCAGCGCGACCTTGCGCGGTGACGCACTCATCGCGCGACACGCAGGATGGCGCCGTAGATCATCTTCGTCCCGAACTCCAGGCTCGAGAGCGGCAGTCGTTCATCGTTCCCATGCATGCGGTCCTCATCGTTCTGGTTCATCGGGAAGGGTAGCAGCCCAAATGCCTGCACGCCCCAGTTGCGGAGCCGGGCACTGTCGGTGGCACCGGTGCTGAGGTAAGGCAGGACGGCGAGCGTCGGTAGCAGCGCCTGCGCGCTCTCGCGGATGGCGTTGAACATCGGCGAGTGAAAGTCCGATGCGGGCGAATCGTCGCCGCGCTCCGTCACGGTGAGGTCGACGAGCGAATCATCGACCACCTGCTTCAGCTTCGCGACGACGCTATCGATGGATTGTCCGGGCAGCGTGCGCACGTTGAGCTTTGCACTCGCGTCCGTCGGGATGACGTTCGTGCGAATGCCCCCCTCGATGATCACCGCTGAGATACCGGTGCGGATCACCGCGTTGAACACCGGCGTCCTCTCGAGGATGCGTGCGCCGCGCTTGGTGCGCCGCGTGTCGCTCGATGCGATATCCGCCATCGCCTGTCGCTCTTCCTTGTTCTGCCACACTCGGGCGAGCTGCGTGAAGAATTCGCGCGTCGTTGCCGTGAGGTAAAGCGGTGGCTTGTACGCGCCGATCTTCGCGAGCGCGCGCGCGAGGCGGAACATCACGTTGCCCTCGAGCGGGATCGACGCGTGTCCACCCGGCCCATGCGCCGCCACCGTGACGACGTGCGACACTTTCTCCGTATTCTGCACCGCGACGTAAAGCAGCTTGTCGTTCACGATGCGCGTACGTCCGCCTTCATTGAGTGCGAACTCCGCCTCGATGAGCTCCGGGTGGTTGGCGATGAGCCAGCCCATCCCGAAGTCGCCGCCCTGCTCCTCATCCGAATTGGCGACGAAGATGACGTCGCGCGCGAGCACGCCGCCCTTGTCGATCACGTTGCGCTTGAGGAGCAGCATGGTCTCCAGGTTCGTGGCGAGCATGCCCTTGTCGTCGATGGCCCCGCGACCGTAGAGATAGCCGTCCTTGATCTCGGCGGCGAAGGGATCGACCGACCAGTGCGCCCGCTCCACGCCGACGACGTCCATGTGCCCCATGATGAGCACCGGCTGCTTGCTGCCGTTTCCCTTCAGTCGCGCGACGAGCGCGGCGCGGCCAGGTGCGGGCTCGAACAAATGTGTCTCGATCCCCGCTGACTTCAGCGTTGTCTCGAGAAACCTTGCCACCGGCATCTCGTTGCCCGGCGGATTCACCGTGTTCATGCGAATCATCGTCTGGAGATTCGCGAGTGTCTCGGGGGACGACGTCGCCCAGTCGGGCTCCTGCGCCATGGTGGAATTCGCAGCGAGTGTCATGAGTGGAGTGAGGCAATCCGGGGATGCCCCTGGTAGTAGACACGAATCATCCTGGCTGGCCTGCCCGCTGCGCGGTACCGGCCGTTGCATGGAAGGCAGGAAATGCACAAGCCATGTATGAACGGGTCACATCTCCACCAATCGTGCAGTGGTTGGGTCGTAGACCTTCTTCGTAATCGAGCCATCTCGTATCGCGCGCACGGCTTCGTCGATCACCGGCAAAGGTACGAGAAACCACTCCTTCGGGGACTTCCCGCTCTGGGCGTACGAGACGGAGGCGGAGGGAATGGATCGCTGTTCATCAGTCACGCGCGGGTTGGTTGGCAGTCCAGGCAGATCTGTCGCTCACCAAATATACGAGCGGAATTCGCATAGGGCCTCGCGACAGAGCGAGGCAGCCACCCGCAGCTTGCACTAACCCAACTGTTGGGTTATAATTTCCCATGCCGACCGTGATGAGCCTTGATGGCTTCACCCTCAAGATCTACTTCCCGCCTCGAGAGCACGGCCCTTCACACGTCCACGTCTTCTGCGGCGGTGACGAAATGATCATCGAGTTGGCTCCGGTGGCCTTTCGCGAGAATTACGGGCTGCGCGCCGTTCAGATCGTCAAGGCCGTTCCTATTGTGGAGGACAATCTCGCAATGCTCCAGGAGGAGTGGAGGAAGATTCATGGCTAGGCGGCTCAGCAGGGAGGAGATTCTTGCGCAGATTCCAGCGGCCACCGTGCGCGGAGAGACCCAGCGCGGTGCCGGGATGGCCGCGCACTCCATTCGTTATGAGCGCGCGCAGCGTAGGTTCGTGCTCGAGCTCACGAATGGTGTACAGCTCAGGGTTCCGGTCGCCTCACTTCTTGCGCTCAATGGAGCGACGGACGCGCAGCTCGCGAAGGCGAAGCTGTCGTCCTCGGGAAGTGGCATTCACATTGATGCGCTCGATGCGGACTTCAGCGTCCCGGGCATCATTCAGGCGAGCGTGGGCCGAAGCTTGGCGGCGCGTGCCTTTGCGGCGTCCGGTGGAAGTGCCCGTTCAGAAGCGAAGGTGCTGGCCGCGCGGGCAAATGGCGCGAAGGGCGGCCGCCCGCGTCAGGTCGTCCGCGAGGCGCCCGTCGATCAGGGATATCGCGTTGCCGCACATCGTGGCGAAATTGGCAAGGCGGCGAAGACCGCGAGCGCTGCGAGCGCACACAAGTCGGTGACGAAACGATCGCACAAGCGAAAAGGAACCTGATCTCTCCGAGCCAGCAGTTGCTACTCGCTACGATTTGCCGATCCCCGCACGGCAACGGGTTCGTTACGCCCGCACGGATGTGCGGGCGTCCCGACCTCAGAGCAACCGCGCCCTCCTATGGCTTGAAGTTCGGATTGTTACGCGTTTCGACATCCGGCAGGGGCACGCATGTGAGGTCGCTGTAGGTATTTCCGCGGAGCGTCAACCCCTTCACGAAAGGCAGGTTGTACCGCAGCATGTCGGAGTAGCGCTGCCCCTCACTGAACAGCTGGCGGCGGCGCTCCTCGAGCACGAGGTCTGTGAACGCCTGCCCCGTGGGCGGCACCGGATCGGTGATCGTTGGGACGCCGTTGGCCGTGCGCACCCGGTTGATGGCATCGAGCCCCTGCTGGCCACCGACTGCCTCCGCATAGATGAGCTGCGCCTCGTTCCACGACGCGAGCGGAATGGGCGTTCCCCCGAGGCCTGCAATGAACTTCTGCTGCTGCCAGAGCGGGGTCACGCCGTCGTTGGCTTTCTTGCCCGCATCCTTCACCTTCACCCGCGGGTCGGGAACACTGCCGGCGACGCCGTTCACGGTGAGGTTGCGGTAGGGCGCGGACACCGAGAGATAGTCGTTGCGAATGGTCAGGTTGTAGATGCGATTCTCACGCGTCGCCGCACCGCCCTCCGTGAATTCGATGTTCCGTACAAAGCCCGCGGGCACCAGGATGGCGTCAGCAGCCGCCTCGGGCAGCTTTTTCAGGTCGAGCCGAGCACGCGCTCTCCCGACCCTGGCCATGTTGAGGAGGCTCTGGTCATTCACCGCCGTCGCGCGCGCGATGGCATCCGTAAAGCGCGCCTCGGCGATGGCAAACACCTCCGCACGCGTCATCTTCGGGCCATTGTCGACCGTCATCTCGCACATGCCTTCGCCGAGCAGCAGGTAGGCGTAGCCGGCATACGCGCGCATCTGGGTCATGAGCAACGCTCGGCTCGCCACTTGGCTGTCGGTAAACTTCTCGAGGCGGGAGAACGTGTCGTCGAGCTGGAAGCGCGCCTGTTGCAGCGGCGTGTAGAAGCCCATCGCCGTCGTGCCGCGACCGTACGTGCAGCTGCCCGGCGCAGCCTTGAGCTCCACGACCCCGCGCCATTCCCACGGGTGATTATCGACAAATCCGTTGGCGGACAGGTACTCACCGCTCAGCATGCCGGCTGCGGCGGCGTACTGCATCGCGCCGCACTGCAGCGTTTGCAACGCCGCTGCCGCGAGTGCTGGCGCGAGCGCGGGATCCGACAGCGATGCATCCGGCACGCTCCCGGGATTCGCGACGTCGAGCAGGCTGTTGCATGCGCCGACCGCGCCGAGCGAGAATGCCAGCGCGGCGCACCGCGATAGCCAACGAGCCGATCGGGCCCGCGTGGCACCAATTGACCAATGATTTCTGGATGACATGATTCTATTGTCCTCGGTCGTGGTCAGTAGGTGAGGCGGAAGGAGGTCGAAAAACTCGTGGTCGGCGGCAGCACCGTCTGGAAGCCGTTCGCGAGCGAACCCTGGGCGCGCGTTTCCGGGTCCCACACGTGCTGGTTGGCGACGTCGACGTAAATCTCCCCGTCGCGGGAGGTATTCCATCCCTGTTGCGCCGTCCACAGCATCGAGAGGTTGCGACCGGCAACCGTTACCGATCCCGCCGCGGCCCCGAGCTTCTGCACGAGCGACGGCTTGAACGTGTACGACGCCGAGAGCTCGCGTAGCCGCAGGAAGCCCGCCTTGTACGTGCTCGCCGCGTCGGTATCGATCTGGCGATAGGTCTGGAGGAACGGATCGTTCTGCTCGATCACCGCCTTCGTGGAGCCCTGGTTGTGCAGCGCGCGGATCTCGGTGTCGGACTGCAGGTGGCCGCCGTTGCCGTCGACCCGCGCGTAGAAGCGCAGGTTGTCCCAGAAGGTGACCTGCGTGTGCAGGCCCGCCTGCCACGTCGGCTGCGAGTGGCCCCAGTAGGTGCGAGGCGCCGCCGTGCCGGTGTATGTGCCGATGGGGCAGGGCGCATCCGGTCCCCCCTGCATGAGCCCCGCC
>JALYVY010000066.1 GCA_030852985.1 Gemmatimonadota bacterium
ATGGCCATCCGCGACATCCTGCTCGCTCGGCTCACTGGTGGCCACATCCACCTGTGTCACATGAGCACGAAGGGTTCCGTCGAGCTCATTCGATGGGGCAAGGAGCGCGGCATCAATGTCACCGCCGAGGTGTGCCCGCATCACCTCTCGCTGACAGAGGAGTCGGTGGAGGGCTACAACACCAACGCGAAGATGAATCCGCCGCTGCGCACCGTGAAGGATGTGGAGGCGCTGCAGGAGGCCGTGAAGGACGGCACCATCGACGTCATTGCGACGGACCACGCGCCGCACCACTACGACGAGAAGGAGCGCGAGTTCGCGAACGCGCCGAATGGCATCATCGGCCTCGAGACGGCGCTCGCGGTCAACCTTACGTGGCTGGTGCATCGCAATATCATCGACGTCCCCATGCTCGTGGAGCGCATGGCCTGCGCGCCCGCTCGACTCTTCAAGCTTCCGGGTGGAACGTTGCGACGGACCGGCATTGCCGACGTGACCGTGTTTGATCCAGAGATCGCGTGGACGGTCGATGCCACGAAGTTCCGGTCCAAGGGACGCAACACGCCGTACGCCGGCATGGAGCTGCGCGGGCAGGTCGATCTCACGCTGGTGGGTGGCCGCGTGGTGTACCGACGCACACCGTGAACGAAGGATCGTCTTCGGCCGCCGCGGAAATCGTTCGCGTCTGTCGACGGCTGTATGCGGCTGGGCTGATCGCGGGACAGGACGGGAACGTCAGCGTGCGTCTTCCGTCGGGCGACGTCCTCGTTACGCCGGCTGGCTTCTGCAAGGTGGACGTCACCGAGGACGACCTGATCGTCATGGATATTCACGGTCGCCAGCATCTGGGCCAGGGGCGCGCGTCATCGGAGGTCGGCATGCACCTGCGCATCTACCAGCGCCGGACCGATGTGCACGCCGTCGTCCACGCGCACCCCCCGGTGGCCACCGGATTCGGCGTCGCGGGCCTGGACCTCATGGACGACGTCCTGCCGGAGGCTATTTTCCTTCTGGGTGGGGTTCCCCTCGTACCGTATGCTACGCCAGGTAGTCCCGCGCTCGGCGATTCACTCGAGCCGTACCTGCCGCATCACGACGGGTTCCTGCTCGCAAATCATGGCGCTACGACGGTAGGATCGTCACTGATGCAGGCACATCAACGCATGGAAAGTCTCGAGCACGCGGCGCGCATCATGCTCACTGCGAAAACGCTCGGGCGAGTCAATGCGCTTGCTCCGGGGGACGCGCAGACACTGCGCGACGCTCGCGTGGCTGCGCACCTGGCTTCGCAACAGCAGACGAAGACGAGGTCACATGAAACTGCATGAGACGCGGCGCGACAGCGCGGCAACGGACAAACCGGATCCGTCGGGAGCGCTCGCCGCGGTCGGCGCGCTGATGGCGGAACGTCGTCGCTTCGAAGGATGGATCTCCGCGCTCAACGCGCGGCGCGCGAGCACGCCGCAACACGTCTTCGACCGCGTGCACCTGGACTACACGAACCGGCTCAACGCTGTCATCGACCAATTGACGTCGCATTCGGACGAGCTCCGTCGCGCCATGGAAGCGCTCACGGCGAGGCTCGCCGAGTTGAGCACGGAGCAGCAGCGCGCCGCAGACGAACGCGCGGAATCAGAACTCCGTGCACATGTCGGCGAGCTGTCGTCCGCGGACTGGCAGCGCATCTCGGCCGCCAGCGATGCCTCGATCGCCGATTTGGTGGGCCGCCGCGCCGAAACGGAAACCGAGTTGGCGCGCATCCAAGAGTTGCTGGACTCCACAGCCCGTCCTCAGCGGGCCGAGGCGCCGCCCAGCGTGGCAGCGTCAACAAGCGCACTGCCAACGAGCGCACCACCCGCTGCGGCACCGCGAGTCTCAAAGGCCATGGCGACTGAGGTCGCGACTGCTCCTCCTCCTGCTCCCGCTCCTGCGGCCGCGGTGCCCCGCGTTTCGACACAAGTCACGGTTCCCGAGGACGCGGCACTGCCCACCGAGTTGCCACCCGCGGTGATCGCCGCCGAGCAGCAGTTGCTCGACATCGAGGAGCGGTCGGCCGCGGCTTCGAAGTCCCCCGCGCCGCCCGCCGACGTGCCGAAATCAGCGCCAGCCCCACGACGAACGACCGGATTCGACGAGCTCGCGTTTCTCAGCTCCGTCGTCGATACGCCGGCAGGCACGTTTGACGCCGCACCAACCGACCAGCCGGATGAAAAGGCGCGTCGCGACACGTTTGCCAGGCGATCGCAGGAAGATTCCATCACGAATCTCGGCGCGCGCGCCACGCCGCTGGAAGTCGCAAGCATTCGGGAGGGCGAGCCTCCCCCTTCGAGCGGCGGGAAGGTTACGTCGGCCATCGGCCGAGACACGAGCGGGGACGGCGTGAAGTCCCTCAAGTGTGGCGAGTGCGGAGCGCTCAACTATCCCACGGAGTGGTACTGCGAGCGCTGCGGGGCCGAGCTGGCGTCGCTATAGGATTACTGGCCGCCGGGAAACAAATCGCCGCCTGGCATCGTGTGCCGGGCGGCGATTTCACAACTATTGCGGCCCGTGAATCAGGCGGCGGTGGCGTTGGCGGCCTTCGCCATCTTGCTCTTCCGTCGCGCAGCGAGGTTCTTGTGCACCAGACCCTTGCGGGCGGCACGGTCCAGGAGAGTGACAGCCTGCGTCCGCTCTTCTGCGGTGGCGGTCGGCGCCTGGGCCTTCTTGAGCGCGGTGCGGAGCGCGGAGCGCTGAGCGCGATTGCGCGCAGTCGCGGCGCGCGACTTCCGCATGTTCTTCTTCGCGGATGCGATATTCGGCACGAAAGATCTCCAGAAATTCAGTAGAGGTCGCGATTGTCGCGAGCCCATAAACCTAGCTAGCTCTGGGGCGAAGTCAAGCAGCTACACCAGCTTATATCATGTCGGTGTGCGGGGGCTGGCGTCTGTTACTCAGAGCGCGGAGCGACGCAGTGAGACGTCAGTGCCAAGCCGTTCATACGAGGAAGCGTCTCCGCGATCCTGTAGATCTCCATCGCCAAGTGGTGGGACTTGACCCACACTTTGGGGTTCTCGTAGTTCTGCATCCATCAAACTGTCCTCGTTGATGACCTGCAGCGGCATCTTTTCCCGCAGCCTCGCCGGAACGCGTCCGCAAGGGGTGACAGTCCGACAGGTCGCGCATCCTTCCAGAGTCACGGCGCACCGAAAGCTGAAAGCGGTTGACTGATGGCTCTGCGGTTGCAGTTCAGCAGTCAACAGCTGGTAACGGTTGACTGTCGGAGCTGCGGTTGCCGTTCCGCCGTTCGTGAGTTGTCAGTAGCGACGTGACAACTTTACGCCCTTGAGGGCGTCCACTACCTTGCGAGGGTGCGCGCCATCCGCGCCCGTTCGTTCTCGCCCGGATACGTTGCATACTCTCCAGATAATACTGCTCGTCGCGCCCATCCTGCTGTTCTCGGTGATCGCCCACGAGATCGCGCATGGTTTCGCCGCACTGAAGCAGGGTGACCGCACCGCCCTCGAGGCAGGGCGCCTCAGCTGGAACCCCATCAAGCACATCGATCCGTACCTCACGATCCTGCTGCCGATCATCATGCTGACCGGCTCCGCTCTCCTGGGCGGTCGATTCGTGGTTTTTGGCGGGGCCAAGCCCGTGCCTGTAGATCCGCGCAACTACGCCCACCTCCGCCGCGGGGACATCATCGTCTCCCTCGCTGGCGTCTTCACGAACCTGTTGATCGCCATCGGGTGCGGGGTGGCAATCGTGCTCACTGGGCTGTTGGCGCGTGCAGTACCTGCCGCCACCGACACCATTGGCATTATCCAGGCGATGCTCGAGATCGGCGTGATGCTCAACTTCGGGCTCATCGTCTTCAACCTCCTGCCGATCCCACCGCTCGACGGGTCGCACGTGATGAAGTACCTGCTGCCTCGGCCGATTGCGATCCGCTACGTGCAGTTCGCCCGCTACGGTATGCTCGTCCTCATGCTGCTGCTCTTTGTGGGCGATCGCATCCTGCAGGCGTGGTTCACCCCGGCCTTCGTCGCGACCCAGTGGGTGATGGACGGCGCGGGCCCGTACATCGTGCCCGCAGCGGCGCAGTGGCTGCAATGAGCACCGAGCTCCTTCGGTCCGCCGCTTTCGGAGCCGACCAGGGTGCCTCGCCGTCGTTCGTCGTCGAGCTCTCGCAGTTCTCTGGCCCGCTCGACCTGCTGCTGACGCTGATCCGCGAGGAACAGCTCGATATCTACGACATCCCCATTGCGCGCGTGGCCGAGCAGTTCGTGCTGCGTATCCGCTCGCTCGAATTGAACGATGCGGCCGAGTATCTCGAGATGGCCGCTCGGCTGCTGCGGATCAAGGCGCAGATGCTCCTTCCGCGCGCCGATGGTGGTGACGCGTGGGACGATCCCCGCGCCGAGCTTGTCCGACGCCTGCTCGAGTACCAGCAGATGCGCGAGGTGGTGGACGTCCTCGAGCGCGCAGGAGAGGAGCGCCGGAGCCGTTTCGCGCGTGCCTACATCCCGCAGGCGGCCGCCCCGCCCGAAGCGCCGCTGGCGCTCTCGCTCAGCGAGTTGCTGGCGGCTGTCGACCGGCTGTTGCGCAGCACGAAAACCCCAACGATGCATGATGTCATCGCGCGCTCGGTCGACGTCCCCGGGGCTATTGCCCTGATTCGCGCCGTGCTCGTCCTCCGCGCGCACCTCATGTGGACGGACATCGTCACGCGCGAGGCTGATCCGTCGCAGGTCCTCTCCACACTGCTTGGCCTGCTGGAAATGGCCAAGCTCGGAGAATGCCGCGTCGCCCAGCCCAGACCTTTCGCCAATGTGGAGATAACAAGTGACGCCGCTAGCGAAGCTGCTTGAGGCAGCGCTGTTCGCCAGCGCTCGCCCGATTCCGACCGACGAGCTGGCGACCCTCGACCCCGAGTCCTCGAAGGCCGCCATTGCCGCCGCACTGGACGAGATCCGCCATCACTACGACAATGAGGGGCACGGCGTCGAGCTGCTGGAAATCGGGGGAGGTTGGCAGATCCTCACCCGCGCGGAATACACCGAGGCTATCGAGCGGGCGCAGCTGGCATCGCGCCCCGCACGCCTGAGCGCCGCGGCGCTGGAAACCTTGGCACTCATCGCCTATCGCCAGCCTCTGGGCCGCGCGGAGATCGAGGAGATCCGCGGCGTCGCCGTGGGCAGTGTGCTCAAGTCCCTGCACGAGCGTGGCCTGATCGACGTCGTGGGCCGAGGGGAAGGCATGGGCCGACCTTTGCACTATGGCACCACGCCAATCTTTCTCGAGTATTTCGCATTGCGTCACCTGGAAGAGCTGCCTCGTTCGGACGAGCTCGCGGTGGCGCTCCGCGCCCAGCCAAGGTCCGCCTGATGTCCGATCCCATGCGTATCCAGCGCGCCCTCGCCCGCGCCGGCATCCTCTCGCGTCGAAAGGCGGAGGAGCTTGTGTCGAACGGGCGGGTCACGGTCAATGGCACGCTGGCACAGGTGGGGCAGACGGTCGATCCCGACAAGGACGTCATCAAGGTGGATGGGGAGCGTATTGCAGCCCCGTCGCCCCTCGAATGGTTCGTGCTGCACAAGCCGGCGGGTGTCATTACGTCGAAGCACGATCCGGAAGGGCGTACCACGGTGTTCGACCTCGTGCCCGCGCGCCCGGGCCTTACCTACGTCGGGCGACTCGACTTCCTCACTGAGGGCGTGCTGCTGCTTACGACCGACGGCTCGGCCGCGCATCGACTCACCCATCCCAGCCACGAGGTCGAGCGGACGTACGTCGCGTCGGTGCTCGGTGAGGGCGACTACGCGGCGGAGGCGTTGCGCGAGGGGGTGGAGCTCGAGGACGGTGTCGTGAAACCCAGGAAGGTCACGCCGGTGAAGATCGGGCGCGGCCGGTGGGACCTCACGATCACGATCGCCGAAGGGCGCAACCGCGAGGTGCGCCGCATGTGTGAGGCGGTCGGGGTCGAGGTGGACCGCCTTGTGCGTGTGAAGTTCGGCCCCGTGGAGCTTGGCGATCTCGCCGCTGGTAAGGTTCGTTCGCTGACGAAAACGGAGAAGGCGTCGCTGGACAAGCTGTAGTCCTTCCGGAGCTTGGGTCCGTAGCTGGTGTAGTACCAATTCACCGACTCGCTGATTCACCGACTCACCGGTTCCCATGGCAACAACAGCGTCATCGACGGCGGATGCCCGCCTCATTCAGGACGTCAGCCGGCAGGTAGCGCTGCGCGTCGTCGGTCAGGAGTACATGATCGACCGGCTGCTCATCAGCCTCCTCACCGGCGGGCACGTGCTCCTGGAGGGCGTGCCGGGTCTCGCGAAGACGCTCACGGTGCGCACGCTGGCCGAGACGATCGACACGACGTTCTCGCGCATCCAGTTCACGCCTGACCTGCTGCCAGCGGACGTCGTCGGTACGCAGATCTACGATCAGCCCACCGGCCAGTTCATGGTGAAGAAGGGGCCGATCTTCGCCAACATCATTCTCGCCGACGAGATCAACCGCGCACCGGCCAAGGTGCAGGCCGCGCTCCTTGAGGCGATGCAGGAGAAGCAGGTCACGATCGGCGGAACGACGTACAAGCTCGAGGAGCCGTTCCTGGTGCTCGCGACGCAAAACCCGATCGAGCAGGAAGGCACCTATCCATTGCCGGAAGCGCAGGTCGACCGCTTCATGCTGAAGCTGCGGGTCGGGTATCCAACGCGCGATGAGGAGAAGGAAATCATGCGCCGCATGGCGAGCGGCCACCACATCGATGTGAGTCATGTCGCCACGCCCGAGGCCATCCTCGAGGCACGCGGCCGCATTGCGGATCTCTACATGGATGATCGCATCGTGGACTACATCGTCGACATCGTGCACGCCACGCGCGAGCCGGAAGCGGCGGGCCTGAAGGACCTTGCGCCGCTCATCGAGTTCGGTGCCAGCCCGCGCGCCACGATTTCGCTCGCGCAGGCGTCGCGCGCGCATGCGTTCCTGCGTGGCCGCGCCTTCGTTACGCCCGACGACGTGAAGGCGATCGCCCCTGACGTGCTGCGCCATCGCGTCCTCACGACCTTCGAGGCCGAGGCCGAAGAAGTCACGAGCGACATGATCGTTGCGCGGGTGCTGGCGAAAGTCGAGAGCCCGTGAGCCGGCGTCACCGGTGAGCGCGGGAACCCCGTGACGTCGCCCGCGCCTGTCGCCGCCAACGCGCCGACGAACAAGGGGAGTGCCGTGCCGCCCGAGATCCTGCGGCAGGTCAAGCTGCTGGAGCTGCGCACGCGCGGCCTCGTGAACTCGCTCTTCACCGGCGAGTACCGCTCCGTGTTCAAGGGGCAGGGAATGGAGTTCTCGGAGGTCCGGGAATACCAGCCCGGCGATGAGGTGCGATCCATCGACTGGAACGTCACGGCGCGCATGCGGAAGCCGTACGTGAAGCGGTACATCGAGGAGCGCGAGCTCACGGTGATGCTGGCCGTCGACCTTTCGGGCTCCGAGCGATTTGGTACGCGCACGCGCTTCAAGAGCGAGTTGGCGAGCGAGCTCGCGGCGGTGCTCGCGATGTCGGCCATCCGCAACAACGACCGCGTGGGCGCGGTGCTCTTCACCGATCGCATCGAGCACGTGGTCCCCCCGCGCAAGGGACGGCGACATGCGTTGCGCCTGATGCGCGACCTGCTCGCCTTCGAACCGGTGGGGCGGGGGACTGATCTGGCTGCGGCGCTCGAGTACTCCGGCAAGATGCTCACGCACAAGGCGATCATCTTCGTCGTTTCGGACTTTCAGTCGCCGGACCTGGAGCAGCCGCTGAAGCTCCTCGCGCAGCGGCACGATGTCGTTGCTGTCACCGTCGATGATCCGAGCGAGCAGGAGTTGCCGGACATCGGGCAGGCGCGCTTCGTCGATCCGGAAACGGGCCTCACCATCGACGTCGACACGAGCGACACGAAGGTCCGTGCCCGCTTCGCGGAAGCGGTGGCCGAGGAGCTCAGCGCAAGAAAGAAATTGCTCCGCCGCCTGGCGATCGACGAGATCCCGGTGCGCACGGACGGCGGTGTCGTGGATCCGCTCATCAAGTTTTTCCGGACGCGCGAGACGCGTTCACGTCGCCGTTGATGCAGCCGACGGAGTTGGAGCCACGCAGGACTAACCTCGCCGTTCATGGGGCGGCGCACTCCGTTCGTGCGCTCCTGGCGGGTGCGGCGCTCGCGGTCGCGAGTCCGCTGGCAGCACAACAGCCGCCGATACAGGTCCAGGCTGGCACGACCCTCGAGCGCGACACCGTCACCGTTGGCGACGTCGTCCGACTCACCATCCGTGTCCGCGCGCCACTCGGCGCCACCATCGGATTCCCCACGGCCGTGGATTCCACGGCGGTCGTGCAGCCGCTCGAGGCGCCCACCGTACGCAATGGCGCGGATTCGGCGAGTGCCGTTGATCGCATCGCGACGTACAGGCTGTCGGCGTGGGACATCGGTCGTCAGCCGATCAGGCTCGGCGACGTCACGGTGCAGACCGACCAGGGCGACCGCCAAGTCGCGCTCACGTTTCCATCGCTGTTCGTTCGCAGCGTACTCCCCGCGGACACCACGCTCCGCGTTCCCAAGCCGGCGCGCCCCATCCTGGGCGTCTCCTCGCCGACCCCGTGGTGGTGGTGGGCGCTCGGCGCACTTGCCGCGGTGCTCATCGGACTGCTCGCATGGTGGATCGTTCGTCGTCGTCGCGGCGCTGGTGCCACGGGCGATCCATTCCTCGACGCGAATGCGGAGTTCGAGCGCATCGAGCGTCTGCGGCTGATCGAGGCCGGGGAGAGGGGTCGGCACGTGGCGCTCATGACGGACGTGCTGCGCCGCTATCTCGCGGCCCGCCTCGAGCCGGTCTCGCTGGCGCTCACCAGCGGCGAGCTGCAGGCTGTCGTCCGCAGCGTCCCCACCGTTCCGCACGACGCATTGCGCAGCGTATTCGAGTCGGTGGACCCGGTGAAGTTCGCGAACGCTCCGTTGAGTGCTGATCGCGCGCGCGCGCTAGGCGAAGAGGCGAAGGCCATCGTGCGCGACGAGCACGAGCGCGCCGAGGCCCTCGCTGCCGCTGAAGCAGCGGCCGCCAAGAAGGAGCGCGCGGCATGATCGACTTCGGTGCATTGCAGTTCGCGTCGCCGTGGTGGCTGCTGCTCTTGTTGCTGCTGCCCGTGTGGTGGTTCGTAGCGCGAAGACGGACGCCATCCGCGATCGTCTTCTCGCGCGTGGCCGTGCTGGCGAAAGGCCCGCGGGCCGGCCGAGGGCTCGCGCGTGCGCTTACGCTGCTGCGCAACCTCGCGCTCGCGAGCGGGATCGTCGCGCTCGCTCGCCCGCGCTCGGGCGCCCATGCGGAGACGCAGACCAGCGAGGGCATCAACATTGTCATCGCGTTCGACATCTCGAGCTCAATGCTCGCGCTCGACTTCCAGCCGCAGAACCGACTCGAGGTCGCGCGGGCGAAGATCAAGCAGTTCGTCGCCGCGAGAAATACGGATCGAATCGGTATCGTCGCATTCTCGGGGGAGGCGCTCACGCAGGTGCCGCTCACGACGGACTACCCGGTCGTGCAGGCGGCGCTGGACAACCTCCAGCCGGGACAGCTCGAGGACGGCACGGCCATCGGTACCGCAATCGCCACGGCGGCCAATCGCCTCAAGGATGCACCTGGCAAGTCGCGCGTTCTCGTGCTCCTTACCGATGGCGTGAACAACCGCGGCTCGATCGACCCGCGCACCGCAGCGAAAGCGGCCGCGGCATTCGGCATCAAGATCTACAGCATTGGCGTCGGAACCGAAGGCATGGCGCCGGTGCCGGTGGGACGCGGTCTCTTCGGCCTGCGCTACGAGATGCAGCGTGTCGAGATCGATGACGCACTGCTCACCGACGTGTCGAACGCCACTGGCGGCCGCTACTTCCGAGCGCGCGATCCGGCGGCCCTGCAGCGCATCACCGAACAGATCGACGCGCTCGAGCGCACTCCCGTTCGGAGTCGCACGTTCGTGCGCTACTCGGAGCTGTTTCGCTGGCCGCTCACCATCATGCTGGTGGCACTCGGCGCGGAGTTGCTGCTCGTCGCGTGGAAGGGCCCCCTGCCATGATGATCGATTGGTCCTGGGTCGAGCTGCCCTGGCTGCTCCCGCTCGTAATCGTGTTGCCAGTCGCCTTCGCGCTGCTGCTGCGGCGCGCCCGTGCGAGCCGAGAGCATCGGTTGCTGCGCTTTGGTGCGCTCGACGTGGTGCGTCGCCTTATTCCGGATAGCGCGCTGGCGGGGAGCCTGTGGCGCGCCATTCGCCTCGGGCTCGCGGCCGCGCTGGCGGGTCTCGCCATTGCCGGTCCGCGCTGGGGTCACGAAAAAACCACGGTGCGTTCGAGTGGCGTCGACATGGTGCTTGCCGTAGATGCGTCGCTGTCGATGATGGCGACGGACGAGAAGCCCAATCGCCTCGAGCGGGTAAAGCAGGAGATCCGTCGGTTGCGCGCCATCAGCCCGGGCGATCGCGTTGGGCTGCTCGCGTTCGCGGGCCGGTCGTACGTGCTCACGCCGATCACTGTCGATGGCGGCGCACTCGACCTCTTTCTCGACAATCTCGATCCCAGCGTCGTGGGGCAGGCGGGTACGTCGCTGGCGTCCACGATCACCCAGGGGACCAGCCTCCTCGCGCTCACCAAGAGCGGCGCCGACCGCGCGCTCGTCATCATGAGCGACGGTGAGGGATTCGAGCCGCAGGACGAGCTGATCGCGGCCGCGAAGAAAGCGGCAGACAACAACGTGAGTATCGTGACGGTCGGCTTCGGTACGGTCGCCGGTAGCACGATCCCGGTGAAGGACGCGAATGGCGCGGCGTCCCTCAAGCGCGATGAAAACGGCCAGGTCGTCGTGACGAAATATCAGCCCGCCTTGCTGCAGGCCGCGGCTCAAGCGGCCGGCGGCACGTTCATTCCCGCGGAGGCGTCCGACAAGGCCACGCGCATCAAGGCGGCGCTGTCGAAGTTGCGCACTGGTGCGCGAACCACCCAGTCCGGCGACTCCCTGACGCCGCGCTTTCAACTGTTCCTGCTCCCCGCAATCCTGTTGCTCTGGCTGGATACGATCCTCGTCGGTCGGCGCGCCCGCCGACGTCGTCGCGCAGCCTCGGCGGAAACGGCGGTCGCGGCCGCGCTGTTGCTTGCTGTCTCGATGGGCGGGTGTGCGCCTGCCCGAGAGTCGATTGACGGCGTCGCCGCTTACAACGCCAAGGACTATCGCAAGGCGGCGACACTCTTCGCCCAGGCCGTCCAGAAGGGTGATCAGTCGCCCGGTGCGCTCTACAACTACGGTACGGCGCTCCTCGCATCAGACTCCACGGCAAGCGCGGCAGAGATACTGGAGAAAGCGGCGGAAAAGGCCGATCCCGAGATACAGTACCGTGCCCGGTTCAACGGCGGCCTTGCGCACCTTGTGCGTGGACGAGCGGCGCAGGGCGATTCGGCGTCGACCGAACTGAAGGCAGCGCTGGGTACCTACAAGCGCGTATTGCTGCAGCGCCCCAACGATCTCGACGCAAAATGGAATTACGAGCTGGCCCTGGAAAAACAGAAGAAGGGCGGGGGCGGCGGCGGTGGTGGCGGCCAATCGAACGCTGCGCCCTCGCCAGCGGATCAGCAGCCGAAGCCGCAGCCCACACTGGCGCAGCGGCAGGCGGAACAGCTGCTGGGCAGCGCCGAGCGCGAAGAACGCGATGTGCAGAGCAAGAAGCAGAAGCAGAATCGCCCCGAGCCGCCCCCAGGCGGGAAGGACTGGTAATCCCAGCGTGATCGGGCTGCTTCTCTTTGCGCAGCTCGCGGTGGTCGCGCACGCGCCCGACACGGCCAGCGTCTGCGCGCCCATCGAGGTGAGCGTGGCCGCCCGCGCCTCGGGCACGGTCGCGCCGTCCATTCAACCGTACTTGCCATCCGGCGCGCTGCAGCTGCTCAAGACGTCGATCACCACGCGCGTGGAACGCGACGGGAGTGGACAGCCCTCGAGTCTCACCGAGGCGACCTACCTGCTCGCCGCGGAAGCGCCGGGCCGGGTGGTGCTTCCGCCATTCGTGGCGACAGTCGGCGCTCAGCGTGCGTCCGCTACGGCGGGTCCCGTTGAAGTGCACGGTGGCGGGGTGCTTGCTCCGGACGTGATCGTGCGCGCCTGGCTCGATCGGCAAGGGAAGCCAGCGTCGGACACGCTCTTTGTCGGCCAACAGGTGGACTACGTGGTCGACGTCCAGCTCAATGAGAGTGCACGCCAACGCCTCCGCCGCAATCCGACCTTCTTTCCACCCGAGATGCCCGGCGTGCTCGCGTACGATCTCGCGGCACCAGCCGCGGTGACTCGCGTCGGCCGTCGCTGCTTCGAAACGCTTTCGTATCGTCGCGCGCTCTTTCCACTGTTCGCGGGACGAACCGCCATTGCACCGGCGGCGCTGACGTACTCGCTCCCGCTCTCCACGTCGTTCTTCTCTCGCGAGGAGAGCTTCGAGCTCCGCACCGATAGCGTGCGATTCGTTGCGCTCGACGTGCCGCTGAACGGCCGACCGGCCGACTTCACGGGAGCGGTCGGTGAAGTCGCAGCGGAAGCCCATCTGTCCTCCGCGGCGGGCCGCATGGGTGACCCGGTCGTCGTCACGTTGCGACTCGAGGGGGACGGTAACGTGAAGCTCTGGCCACGACCGCCCTTGAAGCTCGGGTGGGGCACGGTGGCGAACGGCGACGAGCGCGTGGAAGTGGATACCTCCCGCGCTCGCGTGCGCGGCACGAAGGAATTCGACTGGCTCGTCACGCCACGACAGCCTGGGAAGCAGGACGTCCCGGCCATGAGCTATCCCTACTTCAGTGCAGAGCGCGTCGCCTACGACAGCGCCCTTACGAAACCCCTTCCGCTCGACATCGCCGCGGCCTCGCTGGCCGAGATCGACTCTACGCCCGCGACGCGACTCGCCATTCGGCGCAACCTGCGCGACGAAGCGCCGCCACCGGTGCCGAGCCAGCCCTGGTACTGGCTGTTGCTCGCGATCGCCCCAGCGCCGGCGGCACTCCGGCGCGTCCGCATTGGCACACGGTCGCGCACCGAGCGTCGCTCCGCCGCCCGGCGGCTTCGCGATGCCGAGCGACGCGGCGATCCACTCAGTCCGCGCGCCCTCCGTCGGCTCTATCTCGAGGCGGTGGCCGATCGGGTGCCGAGCACGCAGTCGATCGTGGTGGCGTCTGCGCTCGCTCGTGCGCTGCGACTGGCTGGGGTTACCGAAAGCGTTGCCGACGCGGCCGGCGCACTGTCGGCGCGCCTTGATGCCTCCGCCTTTTCTCCCGCGGGACGAGCGCAGGAAGGCACGATCAAGGAAGCGATGGACTCCGTCCGCGCTATCGACCGGGAAGCCGTTCGCCCGATCCATTCGCGATCCGCGGCTCGCTCGCTCGCGCTCATCGGCGCTGTCGTACTGTCCGCGGCATCGCTCTACGCGTTACCGGAGGGACTCAACCGCACCTTTACCGCGGGCGTCGCCGCCTACGACCATGCCGCGTTCACGACAGCGCAACGACTCTTCGCCCGCGTGGCCGCACGCGCGCCGCGCTCATCGGATGCCTGGGCGAACCTGGGTGCCTCTGCGTGGGCCCGTGGCGACAGCGCATCAGCCGCGCGCGCCTGGCAGCGCGCGATGCGAATCGATCCGCTCGATGCGGAATCCCGCGAGCGCCTGGATGCATTCGTTCCGCCGCTGATTCGGTCGAACGGCTACGTACCGCCCGTGTCGGTCAGTCTTGTCGCGCTGGTCTCGCTCGCCTGCTGGATCGCGGCGTGGACGCTCATCGCGTTGCCGGTGCGCATGCGCCCTCCCGCGTCGCGCGCGCTGGCTGGTGGCGCGCTGTCACTCGCCGTCGTGCTCCTGCTCGGCGCCCTCGAGCTCGGCGATCGACTGGAGTCTCGCGGCCTCGGCGTGATGCGTGTAAGCAGGCCACTCGCCAGTGCGCCCGGATCGTCGGCGGCGGTGGCGGCCGTGAGTGTGGGTGAAACCGGTGTGTTGGGCGCAAGAGAGGGCGCCTGGGTGCGCATTGCCATCGACGCGAGCCGATTCGGCTGGGTGCCGGTCGCCAGCGTCCTGGAGCTCGATGCTCCTCCCTCCGAATAAGGCAGGACGATGGCCCCGACACCGCCCCTGAAGTGGACGCCGAGCAGGAAGCGGATGCCGTGGACCTCCTCGCCCGTCGCCGCGAATGGGCCGCAGAAGCGGACGTGCTCGTCTACCGGTGCGAAGTCGACTCGGAGGGCGGGCTCGCATTCATGAACCTCGATCCCCGCTCCACACCCAGCGCCGGTGGCACGGAGCATCAGCGCGGACGGCGCACGTCGTAGATTCTCCGCATGACTCGCATCGCCGTCCTTCCTTCCGCCGTCGCTGACCAGATCGCCGCCGGCGAGGTGGTCGAGCGACCCGCGTCTGCCGTAAAGGAGCTGGTCGAGAATGCCCTGGATGCGGGTGCAACGTCGATCGATGTCGTCGTTGAGGACGGGGGTCGACAGCTCATTCGTGTCAGCGACGACGGCAGCGGCATGGAGCGCGACGACGCACTCCTCGCGCTCGAGCGCCACGCGACCTCGAAGATTCGTTTCGCCGCCGATCTCGTTGGCGTTTCGAGCTTCGGCTTCCGTGGTGAAGCGCTGCCGGCCATCTGCTCCGTGAGCCAACTCGTGCTCGAGACCGCACCGGCCGACGGCGCTGGCACCGCCGTACACGCCGGCGGCGGTGCGGTGCAGGAGGTGCGCGACGTCGCTCGCCGCCGCGGTACAACCGTCGCCGTTTCGCGGCTGTTCTACAATGCCCCGGCACGCCAGAAATTCCTGCGCGGTCCGCGGTCCGAGTGGCGCAGCGTGCTCGAGACGATGACGACGATCGCACTCAACCGCCGCGATGTGCGACTCACCCTGAGCCACGACGGCAAGCACGCGTTCTCGCTCCCCGCCGCGACGTCGCTTCGCGATCGCGTTGCGGCCCTCTGGGGCGCCGCCGTCGCGGACCGCATGGTGGATGTCGAGGATGTGCGCGGTGCGATCCAGGTGAGTGGTCTCGCCGAGCGTCCGGGCGATGTCGGCACGGCAAGTCGGCGCACGTTCATTACGGTGAATGGACGCGTGGTCCGTGACAATGGAATGCTGCGCGCCGCGGAAACTGCGTATCGCTCGACACTGTCTGCGGGGCTGCGTCCGTCGCTGCTCCTGGAGATCACCGTCCCCGCCGCGACCGTCGACGTGAATGTGCATCCCGCAAAGGCGGAGGTCCGGTTCGCCGATCGATGGGTCGTGGAACGCGCCGTCGAGGACGCCGTTCGCCGCGCACTCGGCACCTTCGACGCCAGTGCCGCCCTTGGCGTCCGACGCTGGTCGCCGAACGGCGCATCATGGACGCCGCCAACGGGCGACGTCGAGTTGCTTCGTCCCACGGCGCAGGATTCCTCGGGGCTGTTCGCCGAGCTGGACGCCGGTGTGGACGGGTATCCACCCTTCGCCACTCGGCCGCCGGTCGACATGCCGCCCGAGCCGGAATTTCCGCCGCTCCATCCCGTGGTGGAACCCACCACGCCCATCGTGGTGCCACCGCTCATGCAGTTGCGGCGTACCTACATGATGTTCGAGCACGACGATGGCATCGTGCTCATTGACCAGCATTCGGCTCATGAACGCGTGCTGTACGAGCGCTTCATGGGCATGCTGGAGCGGGGTGAGGCGCCGTCGCAACGCCTGCTCTTTCCGCTTACGCTGCACCTCACGCCGGCCGAGGGCGATGCCTTCGAGGAGCACCGGGATCTGCTCGCGCAGCTCGGTTTCGAGGTGGAAGGGTTCGGTGGGCACACGCTGCTGGTGAACAGCGTTCCGATGCCGCATCCGCGCTTTGATGCCGAGCGTTGCCTGCGTGAGACGCTCGCGACGCTCACCGGAGATCGCGTGGGTGGCACCCATGCCAAGCACGAACGCCTCGCAGCGACGGTCGCGTGCAAGGCCGCCGTAAAGGCAGGCGACGAGCTTTCACTCGGCGAAATGCGCGCGCTGTTCATCGCACTGGGCGACACGAAGCTTCCCGCGCATGACGTGCATGGCCGCTCCACCATCGTGCAGTTATCGTGGCCCGAGCTCGAGCGCCGCTTTGGACGACAGTAGCGGTCCGCCGATTCGCGTGATCTGCGGTCCGACCGCCGCAGGCAAGACATTCGCGGCCACGTGGTTCGCGCGTATCGCCGACGTGAGCATCGTCAGTGCTGATTCACGACAGCTCTATCGCGGATTTGACATTGGCACCGCAAAACCCACGGTGCGCGAGCGCCTCGCGGCCCCGCACTACGGAATCGATGTGCTCGAACCCACAGAGCGCGCCTCGTCGGCGTGGTGGGCAGAGCGCGCAGATGGATGGATCGACGAGATTGTCGAATCGGGGCGCACGCCGATCGTCGTCGGCGGCACGGGGCTGTACCTGCGGGCACTTTTTGGATCGCTGTTCGTGGAGCCCGAGCTCGATGCGCCGAAGCGCGCGGAACTCCAGGGCGCGCTCGCCAGCGTGTCTACGGAGGAATTGCGACGCTGGGTGACGGCGCTCGATCCGGTTCGCGCGCACCTGGGGCGGACGCAACTGCTCCGCGCCGTGGAGATTGCGCTGCTCACGGGTCGTCGGGTCAGCGACCTGCAGAGGGAAACCGCGCGGCCGCCGCGGCGACGCGCGCGGTACCTTGTCATCGATCCGGGACCCGATCTCGCATTCGCGATCGAGTCTCGCACGCGCCTCATGTTCACGAGTGGCTGGCCCGAGGAGGTGCGCGGGCTCATGCGAGACGTCCCCGAGGACGCGCCCGCATGGAACAGCACGGGGTACCGCACGGTTCGTGCGATGCTGCGCGGTGAGCTCAGCACGCAGGACGCCGCGCAGCGGGTGATCATCGAGACACGCCAGTACGCGAAGCGGCAGCGCACCTGGTTCCGGCACCAGCTTGTGGGGGAAGACGTCACGCGCGCTGACGTCAATCAGGGCTACAACGAGCAGCAACTCACGGATTGGTGGAGGGAGGGGGACGCGTGAAGATCGGCATAACCTGTTATCCGACATACGGTGGCTCCGGCGCGGTCGCCACGGAGCTGGGCATCGCGCTCGCGCAGCGCGGCCACGAGATCCATTTCATCACGTACCAGCAGCCCTTCCGCCTGCCGTCGTTCCTGCCGCGCATCTTCTTCCACGAAGTCGACGTCGGCCGATACCCGCTGTTCGAATATCCGCCCTACGACCTCGCCCTCGCCGTCCGCATGCACGAGGTGGTGCTCGCGCACAAGCTCGACCTGCTGCACGTGCACTACGCCATCCCGCACGCCACGAGCGCATGGATCGCGCGGGAGATGCTCACCAATACGCGTCCCGACATCAAGGTGCTCACGACCCTCCACGGCACCGACATCACCATCGTCGGGCAGGATCCCTCGTTTCACGCGATCACGAAGTTCTCGATCGAAAAGTCGAACGGCCTTACCGCGGTGTCCGATTACCTGCGGGCGGAGACGCTCGCCGCGTTCGGCTGTGCCGGATGCCGTATCGAGGTCATTCCGAACTTCGTGGATCCCGACGTCTACGATCGTACGCGCTACACGCCGCAGTTCGGGGACATCGCCGCCGGCCGCAAGGTGCTCATGCACATCTCCAACTTCCGGCCGGTGAAGCACGTCAGGGAAGTGGTTCAGATTTACGCGCGCATCGCGGCCGAGATCCCGAGCGTGCTCGTCATGGTCGGCGACGGTCCTGACCGCGTGCTGGCCGAACAGGAGGCGCGCGATCTCGGCGTCGCCGACAGCGTGTTCTTCCTGGGCAAGCTCGATTCCGTTGCGCCACTGTTGGCCAGTGCCGACCTGTTCCTCCTGCCCACCCGCAGCGAGTCCTTCGGGCTGAGTGCGCTCGAAGCGCTGGCGTGCGGTGTGCCGGTCATCGGGGCGAACGCGGGTGGATTGCCCGAGGTCGTGCGCGACGGCGAAACCGGCTTTCTCTGCGAGCCCAGGGACGTCGACGGCATGGCGCGCGCGGGCATCGCCATCCTCGGCGACGCGCCCCGCTGGCAGGCGATGAGTACACGAGCCGCCGCGGATGCGCGGGCACGCTTCGCCCTCGAAGCGGTGGTCGCGCAGTACGAGTCCTTCTACGAGCGCGCCCTGAAGGGTGCGGTGAAGTAGTCCGTCGACCACGCGGCACTATGTTTCGGCGACCGCACGTTCCACTTCCACACTGAGTCACGCTCCGAATGTCCTTCGTTCATGCGCTCATCCTCGGGATCGTCGAGGGGATCACGGAATTCCTTCCGATCTCGTCCACCGCGCATCTCATCCTCACGAGCCATCTCCTGCAGCTCGAGGAATCGGAATTCCTCAAGAGCTTCGAGATCATCATCCAGCTCGGTGCGATCCTGTCCGTCGTGGTGCTGTACTGGAAGCGCTTCTGGAACGTCGAGGTCATCAAGAAGCTCATCGTTGCCGTCATCCCCACCGGCGTCATCGGCCTCACGGTCTACAAGGCCATCAAGGGCTACCTGCTCGGCAACATTCCCGTGGTGCTTGCCGCGTTGGTTCTCGGCGGTATCGCGCTGATCGTCTTCGAGAAATACCGGACGAAAGTGACGGAGACGGACGCCGACTTCTCGGAGATCACCTACAAGCGCGCATTGCTCATCGGACTGTTCCAGGCGATTGCCGTGATCCCCGGCGTTTCGCGCTCGGCGGCGACGATTGTCGGCGGTTCGTTGATCGGCGTCTCGAAGCGCACCATTGTCGACTTCTCGTTCATGCTCGCCGTGCCGACCATGATCGCCGCGAGTGCGCTCGAGCTGCTCAAGGGGCGATCGGCGCTCGTGGGCCATTACGATACGCTCGCGATCGGATTCGTCGTCAGCTTCGTTGTCGCGATCATCGCCGTGAAGACCTTCCTTGGCTACATCAAGAAGCATGATTTCGCCGCTTTCGGCTGGTATCGCATCGTCCTCGCCGCCGCGTATGCCCTTGTCTTTTTCCGCTGATGCGCGCGAGCTGACGACGTACGACGGCGCGCCGGTCGCCGGACTCGCGGCGCGCTGGTCGCTGCCGGCGGTCCACGCATTTGCTGCGGTGGGATCCACGCTCGACGTGGCCCATGCGCTCGCGCCGACGGCCGCAGCGGGCACGCTCATCATCGCCGATGAACAGACGGCGGGGCGGGGACGGCAAGGCCGACGCTGGGCGTCGGCGCCCGGTGCGGGGGTCTGGCTCACCATCGTTGAACGACCCACCGATGCGCGTGCCCTCGACGTGCTCGCCCTGCGCTGCGGCCTTCTTGCCGCGGAGGCGCTCGACGACCTCACCCACGATCGAATTCGCGTAAAGTGGCCCAACGATCTCTACGTCGGAGAGCGCAAGCTCGCGGGCACGTTGATCGAAACCCGCTGGCGTGGTACCGCGCCCGAATGGGTCTCCGTCGGTTTCGGCCTGAATGTCCTTCAGCCCGAACTCGACAGCGCCGTCGGGTTGAGGTCCGGTGTTAGTCGTCTCGCGGCGCTCGACCGCATCATTCCCGCATTACGCCGAGCCGCGACTGCCAGCCGCCACCTCTCCGGCGACGAGCTTGCCCGGTGGCGTGCGCGCGATCTGGCGGTCGGCCAGCAGGTCATCGCGCCGGCCCTCGGCACAGTCGACGGAATAACGGCGACCGGCGAAGTGCTCATCCGCGGAGTAAACGGCATCGTCGCGCATCGCTCCGGGTCGCTCATCTTCGCCGAACCCCTGACATGCTCCTGACCTTCGACGTCGGCAACTCCGAAACGACGCTGGGCCTGTTCGACGGCGACACCCTGGTCGCGCACTGGCGCACGATCACCGACGTGCCGCGCTCGGCGGACGAACTCGGGGTCCTGCTGCGCGGCCTCCTTGCGGGGGCGGACGTGGAGGTGCTGCAGGTGCGCGGCGTCGCGATTGCCTCGGTGGTTCGCGGAATGGCCGTGCATCTGGAAGAGGCGTGCGAGCGATGGATCCCCGGCGCGCGGGTCGTGATCTTCGACGCGACGACGCCGCTGCCGATCACGCTCGACGTCGAGGAGCCGTCGACCGTAGGTGCGGACCGCATCATCAACACGCTCGTCGCGAGCCGGCGCTACCAGTGCGACTGCATCGTCGTCGACCTGGGCACGGCGACGACCTTCGACTGCATCACCGCCGACGGCGTCTTCCTGGGCGGTGTGATCGCCCCGGGCGTGCGCA
>JALYVY010000441.1 GCA_030852985.1 Gemmatimonadota bacterium
CGACGCGCCAGGTTTGCGCTGCACCTGTCTCGCCTCGGCCATGTCGCGCGATTCCGAGAGAAAGCGCCACGCGAACGCAATGTTGAACAGGCACAGCGTGGCCGCGATCAGACCAGGCCCGTGAACGTGCAACAACTTGAGCGCGAACGAACCGACCGGCGGGCCGAGCGCGACTCCGACGTTGGTTGCGGCGGAAATCCAGCCGAGTGCCTTCGCCCGTTCTTCGGGCTCTACTGCGTCTGCAACGTATGCCTGCACAACTCCGGTAGTTCCGCCACCGGCACCCTGCACGATGCGCGACAGCAACAGCAACCACAGTGTGGTCGCGTAGGCAAACACCACGTACGCAATCGCCGCTGCACCGAGTCCGATGAGGAGCGCCGGTCTCCGGCCGTGTCGATCCGAGACCCGTCCCCAGAATGGGGCGCTCAGGAGCTGGGCAGCCGTGAAGGAGGACATGAGCAACGCGACCATAAGTGCGCTCGCGCCGAGCGTTCGCGCGTAAAACGGCATGAGCGGAAGGATCATGAGCAGTCCGACCATATCCACGAACGCCGTAATGATCAGCGCAGTGAGCCGTCCGAGCGCGGCGTTGCGAGCCACTATGCGATGTCCACGTGAGGGCGACTGACAGCTGTCGCAGGACCGGTGACCATCCGTTTCGGCAGGGCTTGCCTCCCTCGATTACCAGGGCCCACCATTGCCGCTCCGATGTAGGTGCGCGGCGGCCGCAGCCCGGGCGAGTGGTGGCGTTGCATCCGGGATGAATTTAGTATGCGGAGCGCTCGCCGGGACGCGCTTGCTGACTGCGCGCCGAGCCGCGGCGGCTGCATGCGGATCACCCGAGCCCGTCCTTTAGGCTTCCGCCCGTCCCAGCGCGGCTGGCGCGATCGCGCGGCCCACGACGCCAGCGAGCGCGACGATCGTGAGGACGTAGGGAATCATCTCTATAAACTGCGAAGCGACGACGTGGTTGCCCTGCAGGTGGATCTGTACTGTCTCCGCCGCCGCGAACAACAGGCAGGCTGCACCTGCCCGGAGCGGACTCCAGCGACCAAAGATCACAGCGGCGACGGCGATGAACCCGCGTCCAGCCGTCATTTGATCGGTGAACTGATGCTGGTCGAGAGCCAGGAACACGCCGCCCATCGCGGCAAACGCACCCGATAGCATCACCGCGAGATACTGCACGCGTCGCACCGGCACGCCGACGCTCGCGGCTGCCTCCGGCTTCTCCCCGGTCGCCCGGACTCGCAATCCAAAGCTGGTCCGGAAAAGTATGAACGCGACGAATGGCGTCGCGAGCAGACCGAGCCAGATGAGAGGGTCGCCGTATCCCGCGGCAAACCCAGCGACCCGAGGAGAGTTCGACGAGCTGCCAAAGAGAAGCTTGAGGAAGAATCTCGTTACACCGACGGCGAACAGGTTGATCGCGATGCCGACGATTACCTGGTCCGCTCGAAAGCGGATTGATGCGACGGCGTGGATGAGTGCGAGCACCACTCCACCGGCGACGCCGCAGGCCAGACCGATGACCGGTGAACCGGAATAGAACGTACCCACGACCGCTGCGAACGCGCCGCCGAGCATGTAGCCTTCCAGCGTCAGCGAAATGATGCCCGCGCGCTCTGCGATCACGCCGCCCGCCGCCGCGAACAGATAGGGGACGGCGATTCTCAGAACCTGCGTGAATATCGCGAAGGAATTCATGGGCTTAGACCGCCGTCGCTGGTGGCTCGAACGGAGCCGGAGGTGCGGGCACGGAAATCGGGCGCCGGCGTGAGCCAAGCAGGATGCGACGAACTTCCGGCACGGACGCTGCGATTGCGATGATCACCACTCCCTGAAGCACGTCCACCATCTGCTTGGGCACGAAGGCGTTCACCGCGAGCCCACCCTGCGACAGAGTCGCGAAAAACAGCGCGGCCAGCAGGATTCCGACAGGATTATTGCGGCCCACGAGTGCGACGGCGATCCCGAGGAATCCGGTTCCGCCCGCGAAGCCGTCCTCATAGTAGTACTTGTAGCCGAGCACGAAGTTGATTCCACCCAACCCTGCGATCATGCCCGATACGGTCATCGCGCTGAAGAGAACACGACGTACGGAAATTCCACCGTACTCCGCCGCGTCAGGCTGAAGCCCTACCGCGCGGAGCTCGTAGCCAGCGCGCGTGCGGAACATGTAGAACCACATTGCGAACGCTGTGAGAAGCACTACCA
>JALYVY010000067.1 GCA_030852985.1 Gemmatimonadota bacterium
GTGGCGCCAGCGCGAAAGCACTCCTTCATGGCGTACAGCGGGCTCGTTCCGATGTCGCCGTAGACGACGCCAAGCGCGGTGAGCGAGAGCACGGCGAGCCGCTTGCCGCTGGGGGCGGGCCGCGCTGGGAGCTCGTGCACGGAGGTATATGTTGCAGTTTCGGCCGACATCGATTTTGAGAGAGCAACGGTGCGTATGCGCCCCGGAAACGGCGCAGGCCGGGAACGCGTACGTCCCCGGCCTCGTTCAACATATGCGCCGTTCTGCGTTGCGGCAGCGGCACAGGCCGCTGGTTGCCCTTACGCCTTCGCCGCCAGCGCCTCGATTTCGGTTGCCGCGCGATCGAGAATGTCGACAATCCGCTTCAGTAGCGCGGGGTCATGCACCGCGTCCGTGGCTCGGCCGTACGTTGCTTTCCCCACCTTGCGAAACGCCCCGTGGACCTCCGCCATCGGCTCGTCGAGGAAGTGCCCCACGAGCTTGGCAATCCGATCGAAGATGTTGTCGACGGTCTCACGATTCTCGGCCAGATGCGCGCGCCCCTCGTCCGTGATTTCGTACACTTTCTTCCCTTCCCCGCCGGGCATGACGCGGGCATAGCCGAGGTCCTCGAGCAGCTGCAGGGTGGGGTAGACGGTTCCAGGACTCGGCGCGTAGGCGCCGCCGAAGCGCTCCTCGAGCGCCTTGATGATCTCGTAGCCGTGGCGGGGTTTCTCCTCCAGCAGGCGGAGGACGACGTAGCGTAGGTCGCCCTGCTCGAACATGCGCCCCCCGCGCCACCGGCCGCGCGGCCGCCCCTCGGCGCCGAAGAATCCGTTCATGAAGCTCGCATCCCAGCCCCACTTGCCACGGGCGTGGTGGGACGATTGGGGACGCTGGTCCCAGTTCCAGAAGCAGTCGCGCATGGTGTTCCTCCGCTCCGAAGAGCGATATATCGTTGCGCCGAAGATATATCGGCCGATATATCGGAGTCAAGGACTACGCCCTCATTGTCGTTATCCCCGGTGCATGAGCCGATGCCAAAGCGTCTATGCGGGCTTTGTTTGGACTTTGGGACGATGCAAGCGAGCCGGAGGTTGCTGAGTCTGCCAGCGAACTCGCAGTCCGATCGCAATCACCACCGCCAACACGCACAGCTCGACGTAGACCTTCTCGCCGTCGAGATAGTCGATGCTGCGGTCTTTCAGCGCGGGATCCGTGAGGATGGCATGCACGGCATACAGCGGAAAGAGCGCATACGTCGCGAAGTGAATGCGCTTCCACCACCGGCGCCCGATCTCGAAACGGAAGTACGACGTCACCACCACGAGTGCGAGCAGGTACGCGGCGCCAGCGCCCGTGGAGTTGATCCACGGCTGCTTCGGCGCGTTCATCGGATAGAAGAGGTCGATGACGTGGAAGTCCACGCGATTCGGCAGCAGTAGCAGCGCGGGATGCACGAGCACCATCACGAGTGCGGCATAGCCCGTGTAGTTGTGGATCAGCACCGTATCGATGCGACGGTGCGGCCAGCGCCGCACCGGGTTGTATTTCGTGGAGAGCAGCAGGCCGATGAGGATGTTCGCCGTGAGCAGGCCGATGGCGCCGAGGCCCGCGTAGTTCGAAAGCTCGATTGGGTCAATCACGGGCAATCATGTGTCGGTGAAGGGGAAGAGAATCCTGGCACGCTCTTGTAGTGGGCACGGCACGCCCCACGCCGGAGAATACGCCTCCGCGGTTAAGCTCGCTGCGCCATTTCTCCGGCACACCAGTTGCCTAATGACACGGTACATAAAGAAGACGACCACTCAATCTCACGTGCGAGGATACGACCATGGCAGACAATCTCGGAACGGACGGACTGGAGAATCAGGTCAAGGGCGCCGCGAAGGAAGTGGCGGGCAAGATTCGCAAGAATGTCGGCGACATCACCGACAATCACAGCGAGGAGATGAAGGGCAAGGCGAAGGAGCTGGAGGGGAAGGCCCAGCGGAAGGTCGGTGAGAGCGAGACGAAGATCGATCGCAAAATCTGATCTCCGCTACGCGCATGAAGAGGGGGACGCCGGCACGGCGTCCCCCTCTTCATCGTTTCGTCATGTACCATTCAGCGAGACGTCATGCAGCCTCACGCTGATTCGTAATGGTCGCATCACGAGGCTGCAATGTCCGCGTCGTATCATCGGGTAGAGCAACACCGACGGCACATACGCGGAGGAAAGGATGTTCTCGACATTGGTGGAATCACGCGCCGTTCGCCCGCGCAGCGCGCGCGGCATGGCGACGAGCATTGCGCTGCATTCGCTCCTGATCGCGGGCGCGGTCGCCCTTACCCACCCGACGAGGGTGGACGCCCGACCCAAGCCGACCCATGAGATCCCGCCAGTCTACGTCCCGGCTCCCACGCCACTGCGCGATAACCACCAGCCACCCACTGTGCCGCTCACGCGACAGCCCGCAGGCCCGACCATGACGACCATACACATACCTACTCCAGCGATCGCGTACACAACGCTACCGCCGATCGACTTCGACGGACCTGCGTTGCCCCCGGATCGCGTCGTGATCGGGGCAGGCTTGACTGAGCTATCGGTCGCGGCTCGCGGCGAGCCGACGGATGGATTCGGTGGGGGCGCGGTTCTCGACGCCGGCGTGGTGGACCGCGTCCCTCGCATCATCGGCAATGCTCCGGCGCCGCGCTATCCAGACACGCTGCGTCAGGGCGGTGAGACAGGGCAGGTAGTGGTTCGATTCGTAGTGGACACGCTGGGCCGCGCCGAAATGGGGGATGTCGTGGTCGTGGAAGCGACGCACCCATTGTTCGCGAGCGCAGTGAAGACCGCGTTGGCGACCTATCGCTTCACACCCGGGGAGGCGTCGGGGCGGAAGGTGAGGACGCTGGTCCAGCTGCCGTTCCGCTTTACGCTACGGTAAGCACTCGGCTCCATCAGGAAACCGCGCCGGACAACCGCGTCGTCGTTCCGACGTCTGGGTTTCGTCTCGGGCGATGAGCGGTCTACTTGCGCGGTTGCACCAGGCGCGTGAACCGCGGATCATCCCGCAGCGAACGAAAGGCAGGATCACTGTGCAGCATGCCGATGTCGTAGGGGTGGGCGCCGTGCGGCAGCGCCTCCAACAACTCGAGTGCACCACCCGCATCACCAAGCAGCGCAGCGATTCTCGCGCGATACAGCGTCGGCATTCCCACTGGGAATCGCGGCGGCAGTGCGGCGAGCCAGGACGCGGTGCGTCGCGCTGCCATACTGTCGCCGGCCGCTGCACTCATAGTCCCGAGGGCACCGCGTAGCTCGACACCTGTTGGCGCGGCGCGGACCAGCGTGTCGAGCACGGCACGACCCTCTCCGCTGCGATCGAGCAGCACGAGCGCATGCGCCAGCACGAACCGCTGCTCAGACGGAAGGGGCACCGTTTTCGCGCGCCGGGTGAACCACGTGACGGCCCGTGCGGCGGCGATGCGCGACGTGGACGCCGTCGCGCCGTGCGCTGCGAGCTCCGTTGCGACCTGATACATGACCCACCCCGGTGAAGCCAGTTCGGGCGCCCGCATCCACGCGCCCGTGGCGCCCGCGACAAGCGCTGGCTCGGGGGGCAGCGCATCTATGTGGTCCAGCGCTGCCAGCGCCTCCGTTGCGCGACCCGCGCCGGCCAAGGCACGCGCGCGTATGTAGGCCGCAGCGAGCGGCGCGCGTCCTTCGCGGGTCATCCGAACGGCCCCCGCCAGCTCACAGCCGTAGTCGCCGAGGGCGTGATAGTCGGCAGTCAGCTCGCGCCAATAGAGCAGCTTCGCATCATCCGACATCCATGCGAGGTCGCGCGCGGGGTCGATCGCCGTCAACTGGCTGATCGCTGGAGCGGGGCTCCGCAGTTGCCGATATGCAACAGCCAGGGTCCAGCGAACGTGAGACGATCCCGGTTGTAGTTCGAGCCGTGCGCGTTGCAGCCGGTTGTGCTCCTCCCAGTCGCTCGCACAGCGCGCCTTCGAGACGGAGATCGTGGTGCGTTCCCACGGACCGAGCGTCGCGGTGCGTGCGTTCAGTGCGGCGGCGACGGAATCGACGATATCGCAGCGCCCGATGCCGACCGCGTTCACCGTCAGCCACGCGGCCGCCGCATCGAACGAGGGATCGAGTTCTGCCGCCCGACGGAAATGCGGGAGCGCCGGTGCGAATGCGCCCCGCCAGTAGAGGTCCTGCGCGGCAACGTATTCCGCATACGCCTCGAACCGCGGCGGCCGCATCGACGGTGTCACGAAGTAGCTCGCGCGTGGGTCGACAATCGTGCCGAGTGCCGCGGCGACGCGCTGCCGGAGTTCGTTGACCGCCGCGAGTGGGTCGGCCACGGGCGCGCCGATCGGATCGACGACGCGGAGCACGCGGCCGGTGCCGACATCGACGATGCTTGCGGTGAAACGCACGGTGTCGGCGGTGCGATAGTAGCGTCCCTCGACGACGAGTCCTGCGCCCGAACGGCGCGCCAGTGCTCGTGGATCGGGTGGCTCGTTGAGGGGCGCGTGGCCCTGTGTATAGAGCGCGCCGACGTCGAGCACTTCCACGAGCGTCGTGCGTGCCAAGCCGCGCGTCACCCAGTCCGACGCCATCAACCCAAGCGACGCCAGTGCGCTGTCACCGGTCTGGTTCTCGAAGACCGTGATGGCGACGCGCTTTGGATCGAGCGCCAGGACCGGCGCATTCGGCACCAACGCGGCGACGGCCCTCCTGTCGCGCGGAATCCGCCACAGGATCATGGCAATCGCGCCCGCAACAGCGAGCCCAAGGCCGATCCGTACCGCCGTACGCCAGCGGGGAGCGCTCGGACTCGCGCGCTGTGCTTCCGCCGCCTCTGCGACCCTGCCGCGATCGATGGCAACCGCGTCGACACGCGGTGCAGGGCCGATGATCCGGCCAGCGAATGCTGGTCGCGCGGTCGCGCCGGATGCGATCGCCGCCGAAAGCGCCGTGACCGCGGGGTCGGGTGGGGATCCGAACTCCTCGAGCACAAGGGACTCATGGACGCGTGCGTGCCGCATGGCCGCCGGTCCGTCGCCAGCGCTATCGAGGGCTCGCATGAGCGCAACGGCGACACGACTACTTAGCGGCTCGGCGGCCTGGCGCCGGCGCCACCAACTCACGGACGCGGTCCAGTCGCCGCGCGCGTCAGCGGCACACGCTAGTTCTTCCAGCGCCGCCGCGAAGTCGTCGGCGAGCTCGCGACGCCGACCATCTGCCCACCGCTCGAGCTCGTCAGCGCCGTCGACGTGAACGCCATCCATGAAGGGGCCAGCATACAGCGCGACGGCGTCTTCCGGATGTCCAGCACGGCGCGCCACCGCAAAGGCGGCGATATCGGAGTCCATGTGTTGCGGATCGAGCGAGAGAGACGCCGTGCCTGTCAGGACATCATCGGAACCCAGTTGTCGCCGCAGCGAATGAAGCATCTGCTTGAGCGCGCCGCGTGCCCGGTCCGAGTCGCTCTCGGGCCAGAGCAGCGCCAACAGCCGGTCGCGGGGAACCCCCGCTGCGCCGCCAGCGGCAACTATCGCGAGCAGCGCCAGGGCTTTCCGCTGCGCCGCCATTGTGGGCATTGGCACGCCGTCGCGTTCGACGTTGAGCCCACCGAACGTGATGAGACGATACACGACGCCCCTTACTCCTCTCGACTGACGACGAACTGACCGCACTCTGACCGCACGTCGGTAAGTAGCCGCTGCCTACGCGCTCAAGCAAGAGCGCACGGCGGAAAGCGCGCGGCTGTCGCGCGCGTCCCCATCGCACAGGAGGAGTCGAAGATGTCACAGCTTTCGCCGCGGTCGTCAGTCTCGAACCGCTTTGGTCGTGCCGCCGGGCTGCGCGTCCCCGGTATCACCGTAGTCGCGCTCGTCGGGCTCGCCCTGGCGGGCTCGGTGTCGTGCGGTGCCGACTCGCCAACCGCCGCCCCGGTGGAAATCTTCAAGGGCGCCGACGTCGCGTTCGGGAACGGTATCGCGCGGACGGAGGTCGCGGTGCAGGGCACGGACCTGATGTCGGTGGCCGTCTTGCTCTCGGAGACTGCCCTCGACGGGTTGCCAACTCAGCTTCCGCCAATGACCAGCCAGGAGTTCATCCTGCCCCTGCCGGCCAGCGGGCCGGCATTGGTGTTCAATCAGGTGGCGGTCAACTGGCAGCCGGTCGGGCATCCCCCAATGAACATCTACACTGTCCCGCATTTCGACGTGCACTTCTATGCGATCTCGGCGCAGCAGCGCAACGCGATTACGCCGGCCGATCCGGCGTTCGCGGCGAAAACGGCGCGGCAGCCGGCCGTCGACGCACTCCCGACCGGCTACACGCTCGATGCGGCGGCAATTCCGCGCATGGGGGTGCACGCCGGTCCCTCGAATGCGCCCGAGCTCCAGGGCGCACCATTCGCCTCCACGTTCATCTACGGCTTCTACGACGGCAGCATGATCTTCCTCGAACCGATGATGACGCACGCGTTCCTGCTCGCCAAGCCGGATACGACGATCAAGATCAGCACGCCGGCCAAGTACCCTCAGCCCGGAGCCTACCCAACTGCCTACGCCTACAGGTACGACGCCGTGACGCGTGAGCGCCGGATCGAGCTGCGCGACTTCGTGCTTCGGCAGTGAGGCGCGCTCGCACGACACTCAATGGAGAAAATCAGATAGCCATTGACTCCAGCGGTATGGACGACCGGTTCGACGCTCCTCCGTACGCCAGCTGTTAGTACGAAGTATCACGAGATGCCGACTGGCCGGCGGGCATCCGCAAGAGGGGCAAGCTGCCGGTGCAATGCCATTGAATGAAGGGCTGCTCTCGACGAGAGCAGCCCTTCGCGGTGTCACGAGCAGAACCGATCAGCAACCGCTCCCCACCCCAACGCGACGCAAGTGCAGCGTCCTTCAGTCTGGCCGATCGCGCCAAACAACAGCGACGACAGTTGGCGAAAGATCGGACACAACGGACATCGGACCTGGAGTTCGGAAAAGGCATCCGAGGTCCAGGTCCGAAATCCGTTCTTTCCGTTTTGTCCGCCAACTGTCGTCGTTGTTCCGTAGTCTGGGTGTGAGGTCCGGCCCTACTCGTACCGGAGCGCCGTAATCGGGTCCAGGCTCGCGGCCCGCCTCGCCGGCCACACCCCGAACAGCACGCCGACCACCGCGGAGAACACGAACGCCATCACGATCGACGACGGCGAGATCTGCGTGTTCCACTGCGCGAACTTGCTCATCGCCAGCGCGCCGCCGCTGCCCACCGCGGCACCCACCAGTCCACCGAGGAGACACAGCACGACCGCCTCGATGAGGAACTGCAGCAGGATGTTCGCGCTCGTGGCCCCGAGCGCTTTCCGAATGCCGATCTCCCGTGTGCGCTCCGTGACCGACACCAGCATGATGTTCATGATGCCGATGCCACCCACGAGCAGCGACACGGCCGCGATTCCACTGAGGAGGTACGTGAAGACCGCCGTCGTCTCGCCAAGGGTATTGAGAAAGTCTGCCTGACTGCGTATCTGAAAATCGTCCGGCTTCGCCGACGTGAGACGATGTTGCCGACGCAGGACCTTCTGCACATCGGCCATGGCGTCGGGAATTGTCTCCTCGCTCCGTGCGAGCACACTGATTGAGCGGAGGCGATCGGTGCCGAACACGCGGAAGCGGCCCGTGGTGAGCGGGATGAGCACCTGGTCGTCCGGATCACCGAACGGAGAGGACTGCCCTTTCGACTTCAAGATTCCGATCACCTGGAATTGCAGTCCCTTGATGCGAACATTTTCACCGATGATTGCCTCGGGCGAACGAACGCCAAGGTTCGTCACGACCGTCTGGCCGAGGACGACGACTCGCTGGCGGCCTTCGTCCTCCTGGGTGGTGAACATGCGACCGGCAGCCAGCTCGTACTTGCGCACGGTGAGATAATTCGCCGACGTCCCGACGGCGGAGGTGCTCGCGTTCTGATTGAGGTACTGCACCTGCACGCGCGAATTGATCTCGGGTTGCACGGCGTTGAGGTTCGTCGCCTTTTCCTCGAGCGCCTTCGCGTCGGCGATGGTCAGTTTTACGCTCTGGTCGAACGCCACACCACCACCGCGCTGCTGGCCCGGCATCACCGTGAGGAGCGTGGTGCCGAGGGAGCTGATACGATCCTTTACGGCGCTCTGTGCTCCCGCGCCAAGTGCAACGACAGCGATGACCGCCGCAACCCCGATCACGATGCCAAGCATCGTGAGCAGGGAACGCAGCTTGTTGGCGCGCAATGCCCCGAGTGCGACGGTGATGATCTCGCCGATCAGCATGGGTCAGCCACCCCGTCCGCCGCCGCCACCACCGCGTGCACCGCCCGCAGGCGCCTGCTGCATGCCCGGCACACCGCTGTTGGCCTTCATGCGGTCATTCTGCTGCTGCCGCTGCGCCTGCAGTGCGGCGGCGGCCAGGAGTGCGACTTCCTCGCCTTCCTTGACGCCGCTTACCACTTCCGTGTAGTCGAAGTTCGATGCACCAAGCTGCACGAGGCGCGGCTCGAAGGTCGCACCTTTCTTCACGAAGACGAGGCCCGCGCGCGTGCGGCGAGCACCCGTCGCAGCACTCTCGCCGCCGCCGATGTTCAGTCCTGGGGCGCCAGCACCACCGGCAGCCATGCGGCCACCATTGCCGCCGTTCCCGCGCGCACCCGCCTGACCGGCGGCTGACTGCGCATTGCCACCGCGCGCGCCGCCAGGTGCCGCACCGGGCGCACCGCCAGGAGCACCGCCCTGCCCGCCACCGTTGGCTTGCATCTCCTTGCGACGGCAGGCGCCAGCGACGCGCGAGTCGACGCCGACGGCCGCGTAGATCTTGTCAGACTCGCCACGCATCGCCTGACGGTCCATCGTGCCAGCCATCATCTGCGCCCGCATATCGTCGAGCTTCATCTTTTCTGCCGGCTTCTTCGCGAACGCCGCCGTCACGGCCTTGCACTGGGCATCAGTCACTTCAATCTGCTGGAAGCCGCCCTGACCCTGACCACCACCCTGCTGCTGCGGATCGAGCGCTACTTCGCCGTGCGCCGCGCCCGTCCGGGCACCGCCCTGTCCGCCCTGCTGGGCGCCACCCTGACCGCCGGGGCCACCAGCACCACCGTTGCCCCCACCCTGACGCCCACCGCCGCGAGCCGCCATCTGCGCCGCGAGCTGGGTGCGAACGCTATCGGGATTCAGGCCGAGCATCGGCGCCGTGGCCGCCGCTTCACGCGGGTTGCGCACGGCGTCGTTCGGCACCGACAGCACCGCTGTCCGCTGCTCCACCATTACGTTGGTCTCCCCGTTCATGCCGGGCTTCAGCAGGCCCTCGTTGTTGTCGAGGGTCACGAGCACGGGGAACATCGTCACGTTCTGCTGGATGACGGCCTGCGGCTCGATCTTCTCCACCGTGCCGACGAAGCGACGATCGGGATACGCGTCGACCGTGACGGTCGCCGTCTGCCCGGGCCGCACCTGACCAATGTCCGTTTCGTTGAACAGCGCACGAATGCGCACCTTGCTGAGGTCGGCCATCTTGAGCAGGGTCGTGCCGCCGCCGAACGCGCCGGTCGCCGACGTGATGACGGTGCCGAGGGCGACGGTGCGCTCGATGATCGTGCCGGCCACCGGCGCCCTGACCGTGGCGTCCTCGAGGCTCTGCTTGCGCAGGTCGAGGCTCGTACGTGCCGAGACGAGCTGCGACTGCGCGTTGGCGAAGTCGATCTGCGCCGCCTCATGCTCGGTGGCCGTGATGATACGGCTCTTGAAGAGCTCATCGGCGCGCTTCTTTTGCGCCGTCGACACATCGAGCTTCGACCTGGCGGCGTCGAGCTGCGCGGCCACCTGGTCATACTGGTTCTGCACGTCGCGCGTCTCGATCTGCACCAGGAGGTCGCCCGGCTTCACGATCGTGCCCGTCTCAACGGGGAGCTTGACGATCTGCCCGCCCGCTTTCGACTTGACTTCGACGACGAAGATCGGCTCCACGACGCCAGTGGCCTGCGCATCGATGATGATGTCGCGCCTGGTGACGGGCACGCTGGAAACCGAGATGGCCTTCTGGTCCTTGGACGCGCAGGCAGACCCGAGGGCGAGCGTGGCGACGATGATGAGCTTGCGCACGGAGGTCGAGTTGGAGTGAATCACGGGAGGTCGCGTCCTACGAGCGCTTCGAGCTGCGCACGCGCGAGACGAACATCCTGTCGGGCCTGGATGAGCGCGGAGCGCGCTGCATCCAGCGTGGTCTGGGACGTGAGGACATCGAGCAGCGTCGACGCGCCGAGCGCATACCGCTGCTGCTGCACGCGCAGGTCTTCCTTCGCGGCGTCGAGCGACGCTTGCTGGATGACGATGCGCTGCTGCGCGGAACTGAGCGCGGCGAGCTGCTGCACGAGCGTCTGCCGCGCGGCGAGCCGCACGTCACGCACGGACGCTTCGGCGAGCTCCGCCGACACGTTCGCGCGCACAAGCGCATCCTCGCGCGTGAAGTTGTTGAACAGGTTGTACGAGAGGCGCACACCGAATGTGTTCGAGAACGCGAGGGGGTCGCCGTTGAGGCCGTAGTACTGATTCGCCGCCGTTCCACCGCGCGAGAACGTGAGGTCGAGCGACGGGAGGTATGGCGTTCTCGCGGACTTCACGGCGGATTTCGCGGACTCGAGCTGCGCCTCGGAGGCGCGCACCTGCGGGCCTTCGTCGAGGAGTGCGGCGAGTGCCGTGCTGTCGACAGGCGCGAGCCCGACATCGAGCGTGTCGCTGGGCTGTGCGGTGACGAGCGTCTCGGACCCGATCAGCCGCGTGAGCGCCGCACTGGCCACCCGTACGTTGTTGCGCGCCGTGATGAGCGCGAGCTGGGCATTGCCGAGGGCAATGACCGAGCGCAGCGAATCGGAGAGCGTGACGACGCCCGCGCGGGTGCGCAGGATGGACGTCTTGAGCTGCTCCTGCGCCTGCTGGAGCTGGGCCTGCGCGGCCCCCTCGGCTTCGCGCGCCGCGAGAATCGCGTAGTACTGCGTCTTCACCTGAAGGGCGAGATTGTACTTCTGGTTCACCTCGCTCGCTTCGGCCGCGCTGACGTCATATCGCGCCCGCTTCACCTCGTTGAGGCGACGTCCGCCGTCGAACAGGTTGACGCTGGAGTTGAGGCCGGTGCTGTAGTTCCACGGCTTGCTCGCTACGCGCGGCGTGACGACGCCGGTGTAGGGATTGAGCTGGTTGCCGGAGGTGTTGTTCTGGTTCAGCGAGACGCTGAGGCTGGGCAGCAACGCTCCCCGCGCGGTGCGAACCGCCGACTGGGCATTTCGTACCGTCCCACGCGACTGGATGGCGGCGAGGCCATTCTGCTCACCGAGTGCGACGGCGTCGTGCAGGGCGATGGGGCGAGCCACGAGGCTGTCGGTCATTTTCTGCGCCGCGAGGGCGGCAGGCAGCACGACGAGGGCTAACGCTGCGCACAGCGGCCCGGAAGACAGGAATTTCACTTGTGGCATACCGATTTGATGCGCTGCCGCTCGGCGTCGCGTCGGACGTCATCGTCCTTCCGCTTGGCTTCGAGGCGCGTGCGCTGGTCTGGAGTGAGGATGGCGTTCATCTGCGACCTGCGGGCCGCCTTGATGGAGTCGTACGACGGCTGGAGCGGAGAGTAGAGCTGGTCGAGCTGGCAGTTCGACGCGTCGAACACGGAGTCGAGCGCGGTACGCTGCACCGGCGCGAGGCCGAGGTCGTCGTAAAAGCGCTGACGTCGCGCTTCCAGGGTGTTGTCCTGCTGCCGGAACACGCGATCCGCGGAGAAGCCGAGCACGCCGCCGACGAGAACTGCTCCGAGGAGAAACGCGAGTGCCTGTTGCTTGGGGCGTTCCATACGATGCCTAGCGCGAGATGAGGAAATGGAGCGCCGCGTCGCCGTCGCCCACGGACGCCGCACGCGTGGCGGGCTCGATGGTGGACGGGGCGGGCGAGATCATGCTGGCGTAGGCGTTACTGACCTCGACCTGCCGCGAATGCGCCAAGGCAAGGCTGGCCGCAAAAATGAGTGCGGCGGCGGCGGCAAGACCCGGACGGGCCATCTCGGCAATTTCCGACCAGAGCGACCGTGTTTCGCCACCCTGCGCGACGTGGACAAGGATGCGGGCTTCGAGCGAGTCCCAATACGCTTCGTCGGCGGGGGCCGCGTAGAGCGCGCGAAGGGCGTTCGTCAACTGTGCGTCGCCGGAGATCCAGCGGTCGTTGTTCATGGTGTACTCCGAAGATTCTGCAAGAGCTTGCGCAAGGCAGCGCGAGCGTGATGGAGGTCTGATCGAGCCGTGCCTTCGGGGATGCCGAGCGTGCGCCCGATCTCCCCATGCGTGAACCCTTCGACGTCGTGCATCACGATGACCGCGCGCTGGCGGTGCGTCAGATGCGTGAGCGCGTCCTGCAACCGCTGACGAAGCTCTCCCGATTCCGCTGGATCGCGGAACGGCATCGGTATCGTTTCCGGCAGCTCTTCCGCCGCGCGCACCTTGCGGCGACGCACGAGGTCGAGCGCGGCGTTCGCCATGATCCGGTACAACCACGCCCCGAATGGCTGGTCGGGACGAAACCGGTCGAGCGCGCGGTGCGCGTGAAGAAATCCTTCCTGCACCGCGTCTTCAGCATCTTCGTGCGAAAGCACAATCGCACGCACGATGGCGTACGCTCGCCGCTGATGGATGCGGACCAGCGCGGAAAACGCCTCGTCCGATCCACGTTGCGCTTCAATGACAATCGAGCGCTCCGACGCCGGCACGTCAGGTGGTGCCGGCATGATGTACGGCTGGAACGGGGCCTGCGAAGCAATCATCCGTATGGCGGTGGGGGAACGACATCTCTTCTACGGATGGACGACGTGCAGCGTTGGGTGGCCCGTCATGATGTGGCGGGCACGCCCTCGAGACCGAGGGCACCCGCAGCGCGCTGCATGGCTCCGATCACGAATGCGATGTGCTCATCGAGATCGACGCCGAGTGCTTCGGCGCCCTGAATGACGTCATCGCGGCTCACGCCGCGCGCGAACGCCTTGTCCCTCATCTTCTTGCGAACGGAGCGCGCCTCCACCTCGTGCACGCTCCTCGAGGGCCGCACCAGCGCCGTCGCGGTAATGAGTCCCGTTAGCTCGTCGACGGCGAACAACGTCTTCGACATCGCGCTCACGCGCGGCACGCCGGAGTACTGGGCATGTCCGAGGATCGCGTCGAGGATATCCTCTGGCCAGCCACGCGCGCGAAGCATGCGCACACCTTCGGCCGGATGCTCCTCAGTGGCGGAGTGGGCGTTATTCGGGAAGCGTTCGTAATCGAAGTCGTGAATGAGACCGGCGAGGCCCCACCGCTCGACGTCGTCGCCGTTGCGCTCCGCATAGGCGCGCATCGCGGCCTCGACGGCGAGCATGTGCTTCCGGAGGGAATCGCTGGCGGTGAACTCGTGGACGAGCGCGAGTGCGTCGTCGCGGGTGGGGAGCATCCGGTAGGCTGGGTCGGCGAGGGAAATGCGGCGGGGAAGTGCACACGTGCTGCGGTGGTGATGCCGGCACGTGGGCCATCCATCAAGAATACCCCTGAAGTGGCCAAACCGCTTGTTGGCGGACTCTTCCCGCGCGAAGTGGTTCGCCGCGCGAGAGACGCGGACGGGTTTCCCTTCTTACGAAAGGCCTGAAAAGCGTACCTGGTACATCGTACCTGGTACCTTGACTGGCATAATGGCCACGGGGAACAGTGGAAAGGTCACTCGGCACGACGGCTGAGAGCCTTCCACTGTTCCCCGTGGGTTGTATGCCATTCCTCGTACAAGGTACGCAGTACCTGGTACGCTCTTCCGTCGCCCTACTTGGCGGCTTCCGCAGCCACAGGCTCCTTTGCTTCCCCAGCGTAGTGTGCGTTGGTGAGCCGAACGATGGCAAACAGGATCACGAAAATGGAAATGGCGCCGAGGATCAGCCCGGTGAATCCTGCGGACCTGTCGGTCTGCTGCGAGGCACTCATGCGACGCGCACCTTTGTCATGACGTCGTTCTTCTCGATCTGCTTCATCGCGTCCAGGCCGCCGGTGATCTTGCCAAAGACGGTGTGCACGCCGTTCAGGTGCTTCGTGTTCTGCTCGGACAGCACCATGAAGAACTGGCTGCCACCGGTGTCCTTTCCGGCGTGGGCCATGGACAGCGACCCGACCTCGTGTTTCCGCGGATTACCGGCCGTCTCACACTTGATCTTCCAGCCCGGGCCGCCGCTGCCGATGCGCGGGTCACCTTCGGGCAGGTCACGGGAGTTGGGGTCACCGCCCTGGACGACGAAATCCGCGATGACGCGATGGAACTTCACGCCGTCGTAGAAGCCCTCGTTCGCCAGCTTCTCGAAGTTCTCGACCGTCTTCGGGGCGTCGGTATCGTACAGCTCCGCGGTAATGGTGCCGCGATTGGTTTCGAAAGTTGCAGTCTTCAACGCGTTCTCCGCACTGGATGGATTTCGGAAGATAGTCGCGCTTTCGCGTCATGCCATGGTGAAGGGTACGGAGGGGTAGCATTCTCTTGCGGGTCATGTACAGGCCCCGGTCCGGCGTGGAGCTTACCGGAGTTGCCACGACGCCCATCCCACCGAGTCATGCGCCTACGTCATCAGATCCTTCGCACCACGGTTGCTGTCGTCGCGCTGGTTGCGGGGTGCGGCGGAAGCGAGCCTACGCTGCCGGCGGTGTCGGTGAAGTCCGTCACCGTGAACGTGTCGAGCAGCCAGCTCGAGGTGGCAGCCACGCAGACCGCGACGGCCGACGTACGGGATACGAAGAATGCCGTCGTCACCGACAAGGCCGTGACGTGGGCGTCATCCGCGCCGGCGATTGCCACGGTGAGTGCCACTGGGCTGATCACGGCGGTCGCGCCCGGGGTTGCGAACGTCACGGCGTCCGTCGACGGCAAGTCCGGCCAGGCCAGCATCCTCGTCGTTGCGCCACGGGTGACGAGTATCGTGCTGACGCAGCCAATCGGTCCCATCCTTCCCGGACAGACAGTCGCCCTCGTGGCGACGCTCAAGGACCGGAACGGCGCCGTGATCACGGGGCGAGCGATTGCGTGGACGTCGAGCAAGACGCGCGTGGCTACGGTAGATGGCAGCGGAGCATTCAAGGCGCTGGCTGGCGGCACTGTCACGATCACCGCGACGGTGGATGATGTGGATACGCAGCTCACGGTGGTGGTGTCGCCACCGCCCGGAACGACCGTGCCCACGGTGACGAGCGTCTCGCCGGCGACGCTCACACCCGGCATAACGGCCACGATCACCGGGACCAGCTTCGATCCCGCGGCGGCCCAGGACTACGTGGAGATCGCCGGCGTGGTGGCCGTGGTGACGGCGGCGACGACGACGCAACTGACGGTGCAGGTTCCGCCCAGCGGCTTGCCATGCGCGTCCACCCAGCCCGTGAATGTCGACGTATCCACGATCGCGGGCACCGGGACGAAGCAACAGCCACTCACCGTCGCGACCACGCGTTCCATCGCCGTCGGCGCCACGTTCATGGCGATCGCCTCCGGTAATCCCGGATGCAACGAGCTCACCCAGTCCGGCACGTACATCGTGAGCGTGTTCAACGCCGGTACGGCGCAGGATCAGACGGAAGGATTCGCGATCCGCGGCGTGCCGCCAGGCCCGCTGGCGTCGCTGAGCACGCAGCCCGATGTGCTGCGCTCAATCGTACTCGCGGCGCCGACAGGAGTGCGGCGCGCGCCGGTCGACCCGGTTGTTGCCGCCGCCACCCGCGCGCACCTGCAGCATCTCGAGGCCGACATCGAATTATTCCATCGCCTCGGAAAGCCCCGCGGCGGAACACGCGCCTCACGCAGCCCCTCGGCCGCGAGCGAGGGGACGTCCAGCTTCGCGCCCGTTCCGCTCACGGTAGGCGCAAACACGCCGATCAACTTCAACTACAGCAGTTGCACGACGGACAAGTCACCGGTCATCACGGCACGCGTCGTGTACGTCGGGCCCAAAGCGATCGTGCTGGAAGACAACGCGTCCGTATTTGCCGGCAAGATCGACGCGGACATGATCGACCTGGCGCAGGAGTTCGAGAATGTGTCCTACCCCCTGTTGCTGAATTTCGGCAATCCGCTGGCGTGGGACGATTCCACGGACCAGAACGGCCGCATCATCATACTGTTCACGCCGCGGGTGAACACCGCGGGAACCGGGATTCTAGGCTTCGTCCAGCTGTGTGATCTCTACAATCCGGCCGACTTCGCGGGCGTGAACGCCAGCAACAAGGCGGAGATTTTCTATGCGCGCGCGGTGACCGACACGTTGCCGAGTAACACGACGCTCAATGGGCGTGCGCAGTGGAGGCGCCAGATGCCGGCGACGCTGATCCACGAGGCGAAGCACATCACCTCGAACGCGGAGCGATTCGCCGATCCGCGACCGGCCGTCGATGAAGAGGTGTGGCTCGAGGAGGCCACCGCGCAGGTGGCCAGTGAGCTTTACGGCCGTGCCATCCACGGCAACAAATGGCGCGGCAACGCCACGTATACCGGAACACTCGATTGCGAGGTGCGCCCCGGCACGCCAGCGTGCGGCATCGGCGAATTCGTCATGGGCAATCACTTCCTCTACCTCGCCGACTACCTGCAGAGCATCGAGCAGAAAACGATCCTCAGCGGGTCAGACGACAACGACATCTACGGCAGCGCGTGGATGTTTGTCCGGTGGCTCACCGATACGTACGCGACCGCCACGGAAGGCGACTTTCTCCGCTCGATCGTGAAGAGCGTCACGACGAAGGGCGTCGTCAACGTCACCACGCCTTCAGGGAAAAGCTGGCCCGAACTGCTGTCGCAGTTCACGCTCATGCTCGCGGCCGACGACCTGCCCAACGTGTCGCCGCCAAACGTGGAGCAGAGTTGGAATCTTCCCGGAGTATTCAGCGGGTACAACAGGGACCTCCAGAATCCACCGCCGGCTTCGCCGCTCGCCATCCGACAGGCGACCTATGGTTCCGCCTTCCAGGCGACGACCACGCTCAAGGGAGGCGGTGCAATGCTGATAAAGATCAACGGTACTCCAGGCGCCACCACGTCACAGGTGCTCGACCTGCATGCCCTGGACGGTAGCGCACTGGGCGCGACGTCGAAGATCGGGATCGCGGTGCTTCGCATCAAGTAATACGCACTTCGCCGGTTCAGGCCGCCGGTTTCTTCCCCGATATAATTGCGCCGAGCCAGATCCGCGGCACCTTGCAGCCCGCAAGCTGCGCCGGCTCGAAGCTCCACTTGGCCACCGCCGTCTTGAAGCTGCTGGCCAGCCAGGGGTGCGTGGTCTTCAGCACCGTGAAGGTCTTCATGTCGGCCTTGCCGAGGGTGTCGACGACCACCGTGATCCGCACTTCGTTGTACTTCGCGCGACGCACCGCGGTGGGCATCGCCTTGCCTGTCACCGCCGACGGAACGCTCGCGCGTGGCTTCGCGAGCCGATCGACCTCGAGGTCGGGCTTCGCGACCGCGCGACGCACCGCCTCCTTGCAGTCACCGTACGCCACCGCGCCGGCCGGCGGCGCCACGCGAACCGCAGTCTCCGGCACCATCTCCGGCTCGGGATCCGGCTCAGGGTTGTGGGCACACGCCCCCGTGAGGACGAGCGAAATAGCGGAAATGAAGGCGAGGGCGCGAAGGGGGCGTGTTGGCATACGTCGGAGAGTAGGGTGAGCTAGACGAGCGAAGAAGGGCAGATGTCGCACAGCATGCACTCGCCGCAGCGTGGTGCGCGCGCAATGCAGACCTGCCGGCCGTGCTCAATGAACAGGTGCGAGATGATCGTCCAGCGTTCCTGCGGAAATAGCGGCATGAGCATTTGCTCGATCTTCACCGCGTCGGTGCCTGACGCAAGGCCGAGCCGGTTGCTCACGCGCGTAACGTGCGTGTCGACGACGATACCATCGTTCCGCCCGAAGGCATTGCCGAGAATGACATTCGCCGTCTTCCGTCCTACCCCGGGCAGGTCCACAAGTGCGTCCATTGCCGCCGGGACTTCCCCGCCGTGTGTCTGCACAAGCCCGTTCGCCATGCCGATGAGGCTCCTGGCCTTGTTGCGAAAGAAGCCTGTAGTGCGAATGATGTCCTCGACGTCAGGCTGATCCGCCTCCGCGAGCGACTGCGGATCCGGATACCGCTTGAACAGCGCCGGCGTCACCATGTTGACGCGCTTGTCGGTGCACTGCGCGCTCAGGATGGTGGCCGAGAGGAGCTCGTAGGCATTGGTGAAGTCGAGGGCACAGTGTGCGTCGGGGTAGCGTTCCAGCAGTCGCTCGAGGACGACATGCGCGTAATTCTTCAGCGCCGCTCCCCGCAACGCCTTCCGGCGCATGACGCGCTTGGCGGGAGCTTTCTTGACGACCGGCGTCTTTCGCGCCGCCATCAGTGCATGACCTCGCGCCGCGCACGCGCAAAGGCGAGGACGTCATTGACACTCCGCCCGTTGAGCACCTCGTCCGCCTGAATGCCCGCTTTTCGCGCGATGCCCACCCCGATGCGCATCACTTCGAGTCCCTTGGTGGAATGGGCATCGGGCCCAATGGCGATTGTGGCGCCGAGCGCCCTGGCGCGCCGGAGGATACGCCAGTCGAGATCGAGTCGCTTTGGATCGGCATTGAGCTCGACGGCGACGCCGAGAGCCACGGCCTTCTCGAGCACGGCATCGATGTCGACGGGATACGGATCGCGCGACAGGAGCAGCCGTCCGGTGGGGTGCCCGAGGATCGTGAGATGCGGATCGTCGAGGGCGCGGAGCATCCGTGCGGTCATGCTGGCTCGGTCCATGGAGAATCGTGAATGTACTGACCCTACCACGAAGTCGAAGCGATCGAGCAAGTCGGCGTCGTAGTCGATCGCACCATCGGCCAGGATATCGGCCTCAATGCCCTTGAGGATGCGAAAATCGGGAGACTCGGCATTGAGGCGATCGATCTCCTCGTGTTGCTCGAGCACTTTCTCGCCTGACATTCCTCCGGCGTAGAACGCCGCCTGCGAGTGGTCGGTGATGCCGATGTAGCTCCAGCCGAGTGCGCGCGCGGCGTTCGCCATCTGGGCGATCGTGGCCTTGCCGTCGGAGTAGTCGGAGTGGCAGTGGAGCGCTCCGCGGATGTCAGCGTCCTCGACGAGAGGTGGAATCGGTCCGCGCACCGCGCGCAGCAATTCCTCGCCATCCTCGCGCATCTCCGCGGGTATGAATGGCAGGTCGACGAGTGCGTAGATATCGGCTTCGTTATTTACGGGAATCGGTGCGCCGTGTGAATCAACGAGTGTGTCGCCGCTAAGGCGAATGCCTTTTCGCGCCAGCAGCGCGACGACGGTCGTTACGTGCGCCTCGGATCCTGTCGCGCGCCAGAGGGCGACGGTGAATCCGGATTCCGTGGTACAGAAGAGGTCGAGATGCACGCCGTCGACAAACGTGATGCTGGGCGATGCCGTGCCCTGTCGGGTGACGCTGCGAACGCCGCTTGCGTTCGCGGACGAATTGGCAACGGCGATCGGATCTGTGCCACACGCGGCGACGATGTCCGTGTCCCCGATCACTTCATTGTGTCGCCGCACCGAACCGGCAATCTCGGCGCGCGTGACGTCGGGATGTGCGCGAACCGCGCCGAGCAGCGTGTGCGCCTGCAGCGCACCGCGATGGTAGAGCAGCATCGACCCCGACGTCCGAAAGATCTCGATGCCGCGGGCCAGCTTCGCGGAGGTTTTCGGCCCGAATCCCTTCAGCGCGGCAAGACGTCCATCGCGAATGGCCGCTTCGAGTGCGTCGACGGAATCGATGCCGAGCGATTCGTGGAGCAGGCGGATCTTGGGGGTGGGCAGTCCGGGGATGCCGAGCAGGTCGACGAGGCCGGCGGGCAGCTCGGCGCGGAGTTCCTCGAGGTAGCGGGATTCGCTCGTCGCGATCAGGTCGCGGACGACCGAGAGTGTCGCCGGTCCGAGCCCCGCCGTGTGGGCGAGGGTGCCGTTGCGGTCGAGCTCCGCGAGGTCGTCGGTGTCGAGTGCGGCGACGGCGCGGCCGGCCTGTTCATACGCGCGGCTCTTGAACTTGCTGGCGCCGCGGAGCTCGAGGAAAGCGGCGATCAGCTTGAGAACTTGGGCGGCAGTGCGGGGATCCATTCACTTAAAATAGCCCGCTCGCTTCGCTCGCTCTTCAGCGCGCTTCGCTTCGCTCGCTCTTCAGCGCGCTTCGCTTCGCTCGCTCTTCA
>JALYVY010000214.1 GCA_030852985.1 Gemmatimonadota bacterium
CGCCGCGCGTTCCTGTTCGAGTTGCTCTGCTTTGCCGGCAACTACGACCGCGCGGAGAAGCAACTCACTGTCATCGGACGTGGTGGGAAGGACGCGGAGATGGGCGCCCTCCTCTATCACGCGGCGCTGCACGCGGAGCGCCTGCGACAGGACATGTTCGAGAAGCAGGCGTTTCCCACATCGACGGCACATGTCGTCGGCGGCACGTTCAATGGATCGCCGTTCACCACCATCGAGGATGCCGATCCGCGGATCGGCGCGCGCCTCGAGCTGTTCGCCGCGGGACAGTACTCATGGATACCGTTCGAGCACATCGCGACCATTCGCGCTGAGCCACCGAGGCGGCTGCGCGACCTGCTGTGGATGCCTGCCGTCGTTCGTCCAGGAGAGACGTTTACCGGGCTCGAGATGGGCGAGGTGCTACTGCCCGTCATTGCCGCCCAGAGCGCGCAGTACGACGATGCCGACATCCGGCTCGGCCGCGTGACCGAATGGACGCAACTCGACGGCGGTACCCAGGTACCCCTCGGCCAGAAGCTGCTGCTTGTCGACGGCGAGGAATTCCCGATGCTGGAGCTGCGCGAGCTGGAGATCGTGCGGGCCCCGTCGGACTCGGCCTGAGCTGACCATGTCGTTGCGCGACGATTTGCTGTCGCCGATTCCCGGGGCGAATCCGGGCGGCGCCGAGCTGCGGTACGATCCGGTCTTCGACAAGATCAAGGAAGCACGGCGCGAAGATCTCGACGCGCCCCAGGGCGAGTGGGCGACCACGCTCAAGACGGCGGACTGGCCACTCGTCATCAAGCTGGCGAAGGACGCCATTGCCACCAAGTCGAAAGACCTCCAGATCGCGGCGTGGTTGACGGAGGCGCTCGCGCGACGCGAGGGGTTTCCCGGCCTGCGCTCCGGCATCGAGGTGCTCGCCGGCCTCGTGGAGGTGCATTGGGAGCACCTCTATCCCGAGATCGATGACGGCGACGCCGAAATGCGCGCCGCGCCGCTCGAGTGGGTCGGGACCAAGCTCGATGTCGCGGTACGCCGTATTCCCATCGACAAGTCCGGCCACGATTTTCTGCAGTACAAGGAGTCGCGCACTGTACCGAGCGAGGACGCGGCCAACGAGAACACGGAGAAGCGTGCCGCCCGCGACGAGGCGATCGCGAACGGGCGCTCCACACCCGAAGACCTCGACTCCGGCTTCAACGCGACACCGAAGGTCTGGCTCAAGACGCTGGTCGCGGACATTGAGGCAACCATCGATGCGGTAAAGGCGCTCGACGGCGTGGCCGCCGAAAAGTTCGGCGACGTCGCGCCCAGCTTCGGCCGGTTGGTCGATACGATCGAGGACTGCCTGCGTGCAGCCAATGCGCAGTACAAGCACAAGCTCGAGATCGAGCCCGATCCCGTCGACGTGGTTGAGAGCGCGAGCGACCTCGGCATGACGGGCGGTGCGACGACGTCGGCGTCCGGCGCGACATCCACGTCAGGCAGCCTGTCGCCCGAGCCGGTCTCCCGCGACGACGCCACCGCGCGCATCGTGGGCGCCGCGCGCTACCTGCGCCAGAACGATCCCTACAATCCGTCGTCGTACCTGCTGCTGCGCGGATTTCGATGGGGCGAGCTGCGCGCGAGTGGAGCGACCGTCGATCCCAAGCTCCTGGAGGCCCCGGCGACACACGTCCGCACGAACCTCAAGGGCTTGTTGCTCGACGCGAAGTGGCCGGAGTTGCTTGCCGCCTCCGAAAACGTGATGGGCACACCACAGGGTCGCGGCTGGATCGATCTGCAGCGCTACGCCCTCACAGCGTGCGACGAACTGGGAAGCGATTATTACCCGGTCGCAGCGGCTGTCCGCGCCGCACTGCGCGGCTTGCTCACCGACCTGCCCGCGCTGCTCGACATGACGCTGATGGACGACACCGCCACCGCGAACGCCGAGACGCGTGCCTGGTTGCGCGCGTCAGTCCTCGCGGAAGGGGGCACCGCAGAATCGCTCGAGCGAGGCAGTGGCGAGCCAGAGGACAACGGCGAGGCGCGCGGGCGCGATCCTCTGTCGCTCGCGACGGCGGAAGTGCGCGGCGGACGCGTCGACCGCGCCATCGCGCTGCTGATGCGGGAGGCCGGCCGCGCCAAGACGAGTCGGAGTCGCTTTCTCCTGCAGGCCGAGTTGGCCCGCATCATGGTCGACGCGGGTCACGAGGCGGTGGCGATGCCCATTCTCGATCAGCTCATCGCCGACGTCGAGGAGCACAAGCTCGAGGACTGGGAAGAGGGCGAGGTGGTCGCGGCGCCGATGGCATTACTGTACCGCGTGCTCGAGAAAACCGAGGGCGACGCGGAGCAGCGCCAGAGCCTCTACCTCCGCATCTGCCGGCTCGATCCGATTCAGGCGATCAGCTTCGCGCAGCCCTGATCCATGGCCAAGCGTGAACTGGAACGAACGGTTCAAGCCTCGGTCCTCGACCGGCTGACCGACGAGGATCCACGCAGCACGGTGGATCCGCGGGTGACGTACGGCGAATCGCTCCGCGCATTCAAGGCCGGCGTGCAGCGCGACCTCGAATGGCTGCTCAACACGCGCCGCACCACTGACGTCGACGTCGAGAAGTTCGAGGAAGTCCGGAAGTCGCTCTACAACTTCGGCATGCCCGACATCACGTCGATGAGCCGCGATTCACTCCCCGCACGCACGCAACTCCTGCAGCAGGTCGAGGAAACACTCGCCCTGTTCGAGCCGAGGCTGGGACAGGTGCGCATTTCGATGGCGGAGATGGAGGGCGAGCTGCACCGGCGCGAGCTGCGCTTCATCGTAGAGGCGACGCTGCGGCTCGACCCCACGCCCGAGCAGGTGATGTTCGACACGGTGCTCCATTTCGCCAGTGGACAGATCGACGTGGCGGGAGCGGAGAATGCGTGAAGAGCTGCTGAACTACTACGAGCGCGAGCTCACCTTCCTGCGCCGCATGGGCGCGGAATTCGCCGAGCGCTATCCAAAGGTGGCGGGGCGGCTCATGCTCGAGCCGAACAAGTGTGAGGATCCGCACGTCGAACGCATGCTCGAAGGCTTCGCGTTTCTCGCGGCGCGTGTGCACCTCAAGATCGACGATGGTTTTCCCGAGATCAGCGAAGCGCTGCTCAACGTCGTCTATCCGCACTATGTTCGCCCGATTCCGTCGATGTCGATCGCGGAGTTCAAGCTCGACCCGGAGCAGGGGAAGCTGACGACGGGCTATCGCCTGCCGCGCGGCACAAAGCTCTACTCGCGGCCGGTGGATGGCGTGCCGTGCCGCTTCCAGAGTTGCTACGACACGACGCTGTGGCCGCTGAACGTCACCGCAGTGCAGTGGACAACCCCCGATCGACTGCGCCCCGCCGCGCGCCTCGGCGACGCCACCGCCGTACTGCGCATCGAGCTTCGCTGCGCCCCTGACATCACGTTCGCGAAGCTCGACCTCAAGTCGCTGCGCTTCTACCTGGACGGCGCGGGCAACCTCACGGCGTCGCTATACGAACTGCTCAACACGAGTGGCCGAGACATCATCGTGCGGGAAGTCGCGGGCGCGCCGCGTGCGCCGGGCGCCTCCGCACCGCCGAAGATGATCACGTTGCCGGCCTCCGCACTCACTCCGGCGGGACTCGGCCCGAACGAGGGCATGCTGCCGTACCCCGGACGGTCGTTCGAGGCATACCGGCTCATCCAGGAGTACTTCGTGTTTCCGGAGAAGTACCTGTTCCTGGACCTCGGTGGATTCGAGCAGGTCGCCGGTGCGGGCTTCGGTGCTGCAATCGAGATCCTCATTCCGATGCCGGCATACGAGCGCACGGAATGGCGCCAGATGCTCGAAGCCGGAGTGACACAGACGACGTTGCGCCTGGGCTGCACGCCCATCGTGAACCTGTTTCCGCATGTGTCCGAGCCGATCCTGCTCACGCAGCGCGTTTCGGAGTATCCCATCGTCGCAGACGCGCGGCGGCGCTTGACGACGGAGATCTTCTCGGTTGACGACGTCGTCGCCGTCACGCCCGATTCCGAGCGCACGCTGCACTTCCGTCCGTTTTACGGCGCGGCGCGCGCGGCACACAGCGGGGCAACGGGCACTGGCACTGTCACGCCCGAACTTGCGGGATTGCACTGGTTGTCCAAGCGACGCGCCAGCGGGTGGCGCACCGACGACGGCGCCGACGTCATGCTCTCCTTTGTCGATCGCTCGGGACGCTCGGCGCATCCGGACCAGGACACCGTTACCGCGCGTCTCACCTGTTATAACGGCGAGTTGCCCAGTCGACTCGCGTTCGGCAATCCCGCGGGCGACTTCGAGATGGATGGCGCGGGGCCGGTGCGGGAAATCACCGCGCTCATCAAGCCCACACGCGTCATCCAGCCGTCGCTCGGCAACGGCCAGACGTGGCGGCTCGTGTCACAGCTCTCGCTCAACTACCTGTCGCTCGTGGAGTCGGGCGCGGAGGCGTTGCGCGAGACCCTGCGCCTCTATGACTTCGCGGAGTCCGCGATTGCACGCAAGCAGATCGACGGGATCATTGGCGTGGAAAGCGCGGCGACCTTTGCGCGCATCGTCACAGACCACGGACTGACGTTCGCGCGCGGGCGCCGAGTGGAGATCGAGCTCGACGAGGAACAGTTCACGGGCAGTGGCGTGTTTCTCTTCGGCACGGTGCTCGAGCGCTTCCTCGGACTCTACGCCTCGATGAACAGCTTCTCCGTGCTGTCGGCCACTACGCGCCAGCGGAAGCGCCCGGTGCACGAGTGGCCACCGCGCGCCGGCTGGAAGCCGTTGTTATGACAGCCCTCGATCCGAAGCTGCTCGGGCCGTTGCTCGACGAGCCGCAGGCGTACGAGTTCTTCCAGGCCGTCCGCCTGCTGGAGCAGTTGTATCCAGAGCGGGCGCCCGTTGGGGAATTTGCCGACCCGGGGGACGAGGTCGTTCGTTTCTCGACGCCGAATGGGGTCGGCTTCCCGTCGAGCGAGATACGATCGCTCGAGCCGCCCACCGGCGACGATCCAGCGCAGATGGCCGTGAACTTCTTCGGCCTTACCGGCCCGCAGGGCGTGCTTCCGCTCGACTACAGCCTGTACGGCGTGGCGCGCGAGCGGGCTGGCGACCACACGTTGAAGAGTTTTCTCGGCCTGTTCGAGCATCGGTTCATTTCGCTGTTCTACCGCGCATGGGCGAAATCGCATCCGGCAGCGGGTGCTGGTCGATTGCCCGCCGAAACTGCATCGGGGGCGGAGCCGCGCCGTGAATGGCTCATGTCGCAATTGCTCAGCATCGTGGGAATGGGCACTCCGGGATTGCAGGACAGGCTTCCGCTCCCTGATGAATCGCTCCTGTACTACGCGGGCCTGTTGTCGCTTCCCTCGCGGCCCGCCTCGGCACTCGAGCAGCTCATTGCGGACTACTTCGACGTGCCCTGCGCTGTGGAGCAGTTCGTCGGCGCGTGGTATCCGCTAACCCGCGCCTCGCAGACCGCGCTCGGCGATGAGATGGGTACGCTCGGGGGTGGCGCAGTCGCGGGGGATGAGGTGTGGGATCAGCAGGGTCGCGTGCGTGTTCGCATTGGGCCACTCACGCGGCGCCGCTACGATGAGTTCCTGCCCGGTGGCGAGTCGTACCAGGCCCTCCGTGCGCTGACCCGCTTTTTTGGCAACGACCAGTTCGCTTTCGAGATTCAACTCGTTCTCGCGCGCGAGGAGGCACCCGCATTCCAGCTCGGCGGCGACGAGACGCCGTTGCCGCTGGGCTGGTGCACGTGGCTTCGCACTGCACCGCTCGACCACGATCCGGACGACGCACTCTTCACACTGTAGGCCGCACCTTCACCGTTGCACACGAGGCGTTTCATGGCTGTCAATCTTCGCGCGCTCATCGGAAAGTTGAACCATACGACGCGCGGTGCCGTCGAATCGGCCGCGGGTCTTTGTCTGTCACGCACGCATTACGACGTCGAGATCGAGCATTACCTCATGAAGCTGCTCGACGGGACGGACACGGACTTCGCAGCGATCATGAAGCAGTACGGCATCGATCGCTCGCGATTGTCGACCGAGCTCTCGAAGAGCCTCGACCACCTCAAGACCGGCAACGCGCGTACCCCCGCCGTGAGCCCGCATGTCGCGCACATGCTCGGCGAAGCGTGGACGATTGGTTCGCTCGACTATGGCGCGACGCAGGTGCGCACGGGGCACACGATCATCGCGCTGCTGGAGAACGAGGAATTGTCTCGCCTGGTGAAGGACATCAGCCGCGAACTCACGAAGATTCCCGTCGAGACCCTGAAGCGCGACCTGGCGGCGATCACCGCGGATTCCACGGAAGAGACGCAGGCGAGCTATGCGTCCGCGCCGAGCAATGCAGCTGGCGGAGGTGATGCAGCGCGGCCCGCGGGCGGCGGCAAGCAGCCGAACCTCGACGCGTACACGGTGAACCTCACCGAGAATGCGAAGAAGGGAAAGATCGACGCCGTGCTTGGTCGTGACTTCGAGATCCGCCAGGTGGTGGACATCCTGCTGCGGCGCCGGCAGAACAATCCGATCCTCGTCGGTGAGGCGGGCGTGGGCAAGACGGCGGTCGTCGAGGGATTCGCGCTGCGGATCGCCAATGGCGACGTGCCGCCACCGCTGCGCAACGTGACGCTGCGGACCCTCGACCTCGCGCTGCTCCAGGCCGGCGCAGGCGTGAAGGGAGAGTTCGAGAACCGGCTCAAGGGCCTGATCGAGGAGGCGAAGAATTCACCGACGCCGATCATCCTCTTCATCGACGAGGCACACACAATGATCGGGGCAGGCGGCGCCGCGGGCCAGAACGACGCGGCCAACCTGCTCAAGCCCGCGCTCGCGCGCGGCGAGCTGCGGACCATTGCCGCCACGACCTGGAGCGAATACAAGAAGTATTTCGAGAAGGATCCCGCGCTGGCGCGGCGCTTCCAGCTGGTGAAGGTCGAGGAGCCGACGGAGGAAGTGTGTCTCCAGATGATGCGCGGCATCCTGCCGTCACTCGAGAAGCACCACAACGTCCGCATCCTCGACAGTGGCCTCGACGCGGCCGTGCGTCTATCGCATCGCTACCTGGCCGATCGCCAACTCCCCGACAAGGCCGTCAGCATTCTCGACACCGCGTGTGCCAGGCTCGCGCTCGGCCAGAGTGCCACGCCGTCGGCACTGGAGTCGGCCACGCGACGCATCGACGACCTCGCGGTGCAGAAGCGCGTGCTCGAGCGCGAAGTCGCGGTGGGCGCGGATCACGAGGAACGACTCGCGGAGATCGAAGCCGATCGCGTGAAGACCGAGGCGAGCCTCGCCACGCTGACCGAGCGGTTCGAGAAGGAGAAGGGACTCGTCACCGAGATCCGTGACATCCGGCAAAAACTTGAAGAGCATCACTCCGGCGACAAGCCCGCAGACGATGCGCCCTCGTTGCGCGAACGGCTGGTGCTGCTCGACGCGCAACTGGAGCTGCTCCAGGGGGAAAGCCCGCTCATGCGGGTGTGTGTCGACGCGTCCATCGTCGGAGAAGTGCTGTCCGGATGGACAGGCATCCCTGTCGGCAAGATGCTGCGTGACGAGATGGCAACGATCCTCCAGCTCGAGGCGCAGCTTGGCGCACGCGTCATTGGACAATCCGCCGCGCTCGAGGCGATCAGTCGTCGCGTACGAACGTCCAAGGCGGGAATCGAGGATCCCCAAAAGCCGAAGGGTGTGTTCATGCTCGTCGGTCCATCGGGTGTCGGTAAAACGGAAACCGCGCTTGCGTTATCGGACCTGCTCTACGGCGGCGAGCAGAACATCATCACGATCAACATGTCGGAGTTCCAGGAAGCGCACACCGTGTCGACGCTCAAGGGTTCGCCACCGGGGTATGTGGGCTATGGCGAAGGCGGCGTGCTGACCGAGGCGGTTCGTCGTCGACCGTATTCGGTGGTGCTGCTCGATGA
>JALYVY010000068.1 GCA_030852985.1 Gemmatimonadota bacterium
GCTTGGAACGCGCGCGGCGCTGCTGACACCGCATCCGCTGGAATTCGCGCGCCTCGTCGGGGCAGACGTCGACGACGTGCTGTTCAACCGGTTCGAGATGCCGGCGACAGCCGCGTCGCGCAGTGGAGCGACTGTGCTCCTCAAGGGTGTGCCAACGATCGTGACATCGCCCGCGGGCGAGACGATCGTGGTTGCGGAGGGAACGCCGGTGCTGGCGACGGCGGGCGCGGGCGACATGCTCGGCGGCATCGCCGTCACGCTGCTCGCGCAGACAGGCGACGCGCTCATCGCTGGCGCCCTTGCCGCCTTTGCGCACGGGCGCGCCGCGTCACGCGTGAGCGCGCGGCAGGTGCGAGGCTTTACGCTGGACGACGTCATCGCGGAGCTGCCGCACGTATGGGCGATCGAGGGCGAGCCGCGGCGTCCACCGGTGCTTAGCGAGCTGCCCGCCGTTGGTGAGGTCGATCGCGCGTGACGGACGACCGACATCTCGCGATGGGCGGCGGTGCGGAGTTCGACCTCATACGGCGGCTGCTCGCCACGTGGGGCGATCGCGCGTCCGGCATTGGGGATGATGCCGCGGTCATTGCCGTTCCTCCCGGCGAGAAGCTGGTGGCGAGCACGGATGCATCCGTCGAGCACGTGCACTTTCGGCGGGAGTGGATGACAGCGCGCGAAGTCGGCGCACGCGCGGCGACGGCGGCACTGAGCGACCTTGCCGCGATGGGGGCGCGACCACTTGGTCTCCTGCTCGCGATCGCGCTCCCCGACACCTGGCTGCCGGATGCAGAAGCGCTTGCGGATGGGGTCGGCGGCGCGGCATCGGCGGTCGGCTGCCCGATCGTTGGCGGCAACGTCACGCGGAGCAGCGAGCTCGCGCTCACGATCACGGTGCTCGGGAGTGCTGTGGCGCCGCTGACGCGCTCGGGCGCGCGAGAAGGTGACGTCATCTTCGTCACGGGCCAACTCGGCGGGCCCGGCGCGGCGCTCGCCGCGCTCCTCGGCGACAAGATCCCGGACGCAGCGCATCGCGAGCGTTTTGTTGCGCCGGTGGCACGCATTGCGGCAGGGCGGTGGGTGGCGGCGTGTGGCGCGAGTGCGGCCATCGACATCTCGGATGGGCTGCTCGCTGATGCTGCGCACCTCGCGCGCGCATCGGGCATTTCGCTGTCGCTCGACGCCGATGCGGTTCCGCGACTCGGGGGTGTTTCGCAGGAAACCGCAATGAGGAGCGGCGAGGAATACGAGCTGCTCGTCGCAATTCCGCCGCACGTTTCGATCGACACCGAGATGTTCGAGCGCACGTTCGGCATTCCGCTCACGGCGGTGGGCGTAAGCATCGCGCGAACTCCGCATCCAGTCCGGACGCACGTCACTGGTACTCTCCCCTCCGGGCACGATCACCTTTCTCGTTGAACGCGCTCGCAACGAAGATCTATCAGGGCCTGCGGCGAGTCCTGCTGCGCCGATTTCCCTATTCCGTCTACCATCGCCTACTTCCCTCCGTCAGCACAATCGAAATCCGCGCGTGCGTTCACCAGCGACGGCATCCGCGATCCTGGCGACGTCGCGCCTGAACGTACCGCTGCACCTGACGAAGGTGCTGGGATACCTGGCTTTGCTCGCATTTTGTTTGTGCCGATGCGGTTTGATGAAGGTGAGCTGACAACCGACCATGAACCGGGGCCAATGAGGGCGATTGTGAGGGATCGGGAGCGCGCTACTCGTAACTCCGGCGAACGACGCCGACGATGAGCCCAGCCGCACCGCCGACGAAAGTGCCGCCAATGACCAGCATCGGGGCGACGACATTGAAGCCCAGGCAGGCCATCCCGTTGCTGTTGTGGGTGTTGGTCCCACACTGGGCCAAGTCGTGCGCGACGAGCGCAACGCTCGCGAGTGCACCCACAACTGCCCCGGCCGCAGTGTATTTCGCAATGCTGGTTTGCTTGAACACCGTATTGATCACGGTGTCCGGACGACCTGCCATCGGCGTGCTCGGTAACGACCATGACCGGGTCGACGCTGCCGGAGCGTACCGATTCGTGTCGGGCTGAAGACCATCGTCCGCCACCTCCGACACAGCGATGACGCTGTTCCCGGTTGTTGTCGCTCCCAGTCGAGCGCGGTTCAAAAACTGGGCGTGCGCGATCGATGCGTGGGCAACGCAGGCCAGGGTCACCAGCGGTGCTACTCGTCTGAAGTTGCACACGTGATACTCCTCGTGATGACGAGACGGAACGGAATGTCCCGCGCCCGTATTTTCAAACGCGGGAAATACCACGCAATCGGATCACCGCCCTCGTGCGCTTTCGTATTGCGACAACCAAACGCACGACCGTCCGCCACCGCCGCCACCATGGACGACTCCGCTGAAGCGTTGACCAGTCCCGCCGCCCCACTCACTATTCATTCGATGCGCACCCTCATTACCGGCCTCACCGTTGCGGTGATGACGATCCTCCTTGCTCCCACGGCCGCAATGGGGAGCGTTTTCGGAACGGATGACAGCAGGCGGCAACTGCCACTCTGGTGCATGAAGACCTGGGCGCGCTCCATCTGCTGGGCGGCCGGCGTCCGGATCGTCATTCACGGAGGCGAGAACATCCAGCGCGATCGCGGCGCGGTGTACGCCAGCAATCACGTGAGCTGGTTCGATATCTTCGCCATCGCATCGATCCTCCCGCGCTACACCTTTGTCGCGAAGGCCGAGCTGCGACGGATTCCGATCTTCGGCTGGGGCGCGGAAGCGTGTGGCGTGGTGTTCCTCGAGCGCGAGAATCGCTCGTCGGCGTTCGATGTGTATCGCGCGGTCGCCGAAAAGGTTTCTGCGGGGCTGAGTGTCGTCGTCTGCCCGGAAGGGACACGCGGTGATTCCTACGCGCTCCGCCCATTCAAGAAGGGCCCGTTCGTGCTCGCCATTGCGGCGGCGGCCCCGGTGGTGCCGGTCGTCGTCTACGGCACGCGCGAAATCATGCCGAAGGGCACGTGGCGCGTTCGGTCAGGGACAGTGCACGTGCACTTCCTGCCAGCGGTCGAAACCACCGGCTACGACTACGATCATCGGCATGCGCTGATGAAGGTCGTGTGGCAGAAGTCGGCGGATACGTTGACCACGACCTACAGCGTCACCCAGGGCGGGCGCGCGGTCACAGAACAGCAGGTCGAGGGCGCTGCGTGATACAGCTCGAGACGACGCGGAGTGGGGAAGGCGCCGCGCCGTTCCCGATGCTACGGCCGCTTCGCCTTCAGCGCGTTGAGTAGCGCGGCCATCGCCGTCGCCTGGGTCTCCGCGTCTTCCTGCGTCCGCTCGGTGCGGGTGCCGTAGTAGATGCGGTGGATGTACCCGCTGGTGCGATGCTTCAGGTTGATCGAGCGATTGCCGAGGTCTGGAACCACCCGCCACGGCCCTCGGCCGGGGTTGGTGCAATCGAGGCGACGCAGATCGACAGGAGTCGGAGGCATGATCGGAGTGAAGTGAGGGTCAGCGCGCGACCAGGGGAAATTCTGGCTAACGGGGCCGCTGCGGAAGGCTTAAGATATTCTAAGCGGGCTCCAGACGCGAGCGTACGTTTAATGGAAATGGCTACATTTCGCCAGTTTCGACCCAACCTTCCCCGTTCATAAGCCCAATGCCTGCCATTATTGCCGATATTCAAGCGCGCGAAATCCTCGACAGCCGCGGAAATCCCACCGTCGAAGCAGACGTCATCCTCGAGAGTGGGGTGGTTGGCCGGGCAGCGGTCCCGAGCGGCGCGAGCACGGGTGAGCACGAGGCGGTGGAGCTTCGCGACAACGATAGCGCCCGATACGGCGGAAAAGGCGTCTTGCGGGCGGTCCAGAATATCGAGGAAACCATCGCTCCGGCGCTCGCTGGCGCCGACGTCACCGACCAGATGGGCATCGACGCCGCGCTCATCGAGATGGACGGCACGCCGAACAAGTCGAACCTCGGCGCCAATGCGATCCTTGCCGTCTCCATGGCCGTTGCGCGCGCCGCCGCCGATGAAATGGGCGTCCCGCTCTGGCGCTACCTGGGTGGACCGCTCACCCGCGTGATGCCCGTGCCGATGATGAACATCCTCAACGGCGGCGCGCACTCCACCAACACGGTGGACTTCCAGGAGTACATGATCGTGCCCGTGGGCGCCGAGTCGTTCAGCGAAGCGCTGCGGATGGGCGCCGAGGTGTTCCACGCGCTCAAGAAGGTGCTGGTGAAGCGGAAGCTGAGCACCGGCGTCGGCGACGAGGGCGGCTTTGCGCCGGACCTCAAGAGCGACGAAGAGGCGCTCAAGGTCGTGATGGAAGCCATCGAGGCGGCGGGCTTCGCTCCGGGCAAGGACATCGCGATCGCCCTCGATCCGGCGGCGAGTGAGCTCTTCAAGAACGGCAAGTACACCTTCAAGAAGAGCGGTGCCGGTGTCCTCGACTCCAGCGCCATGGTGGAGCTCTATACGAAGTGGATCGACACCTATCCGATCGTGTCCATCGAGGACGGACTTGCCGAGGATGACTGGGACGGCTGGAAGCTGTTGACGGATGCGATTGGCGACCGCTGCCAGCTCGTCGGCGACGACCTGTTCGTCACGAACACGGAACGCCTGGCCCGGGGCATCGAGAGCGGCACGGCGAATTCCATCCTCATCAAGCTGAACCAGATCGGTACGCTCACGGAGACGCTCGAGACCATCGAGATGGCGAAGTCGGCGGGCTACCTGTCGGTGATTTCGCACCGCTCCGGCGAGACGGAAGACACGTTCATCGCGGACCTCGCGGTGGGCACCAGCGCCGGCCAGATCAAGACGGGCTCGGCGTCACGGACGGACCGGGTCGCAAAGTACAACCAGCTCCTGCGCATCGAGCAGCAGCTGGGCGGCGCGGCGGAGTTTCCAGGCGGCGCGATCTACGGTTTGTAGCGCCCGGTACGCGGGTCGCGCGGGGAGCGCACGCGGCGTACTTTCGTCGCTCTCTCTTCGCGCGGTCCCACTCCACTCGTGGCTGGTGTATGACGTCGCTCACAGTTTCTGGAATCATCAGCGGATGGCTCGCGCGCGCGCGCTGTCTCCACGGCGGACGGCTCGTAAGCACGCTCGGACTGATGCTCGCGCTCAGCGCGCCGCAGGGTTCGGGTGCGCAGGCGCCACTGCATTCCTGGGTCTTTCCGGCGGACAGCGCCCGGTCGCGCAAGAGCAGTGAGACCAGCTCCGTGCGGTCGCTCGTCGACACGCTGACGAAGACACTCGCGAAGCTCGAGATGCATGAGACCACGCTCGCGCCGGGCGCGTCGCCGCACGCGGCGCACCGGCATGCGCATGAGGAGTTCATCATCATCAAGACCGGGCTGATCGAGGTGTTGCAGGGCACTGTCACGCGGATGGCGGGTCCGGGCAGCGTCGCGTTCATGGCGTCCAATGAATGGCACGGATTTCGGAATGTCGGTGCCGTTCCCGCGTCGTATCTCGTGGTGCGCTTCGATCCACACGATATGCCCCCCGACAGTGCGAGCGTGGGACGCGCACCCGCTGCGGTGCCGAGTGCGCCAGCCAGCGTGAAGCCGTGAAGGACACGCTTGGCGCCGTACCCTCCGTAGCGCCGTGGCGAGTGGCACGTTGACGGCAGCGGCCGTTCCGCGGCAGCAATCAACGGCCATGGGGTCGCTGGTCCGCGCCGGCATCGGGCGGATCGCGCCCGCTCTTGGGCTCGTGCTCGTCATCCTCGTGTTCGCGCTCATCACCGATTCGCCAGCGCGCTATCTGTCCGCCTACAACCTGCGCATCGTGCTCTCGCAGACGGTGATCGTCGCCATCGGCGCCATCGGGATGACGATGATCATCGTGAGTGGCGGGATCGACCTGTCCGTCGGCGCGGTGATCGCACTCACCGGTGTAATCACCGCGATCGGACTTCGTGACGGGTGGTCGCCCTGGCTTGCGATCCTCGCGGCCGTGATCGTGGGCGGCATCGTGGGACTCCTCAATGGCGCGTTGATCACCGCGTTACGCGTCGTGCCGTTCATCGTGACGCTCGGCATGCTCGGCGTCGCACGCGGGGTGGCGAAGTGGGTCGCGCACGAGCAGACGGTGATCATACCCTCCACCTGGATCAACGACCTGCTCGTGAGCTTCCCGAAGCAGGCGTGGCTCGTGTTCGCCCCGGGGGTGTGGATCACGCTCGCGCTGGCGCTCATCGCCGCCTTCATACTTGCCCGCACCGTGTTCGGACGACACATCTTCGCACTCGGCTCCAATGAGGCCGCGGCGCGCGCCTGCGGCATCGACACTTCGCGACTGCGGATCGCCATCTATGGGTCGGCCGGATTGCTGTTCGGTCTTGCTGGCGTTATGCAGATGTCGCGACTGCGACTGGGCGACCCCACCGTGGCGAACGGCGCCGAGCTGGACATCATTGCCGCGGTGGTGATCGGCGGTGGCAGCCTCTCAGGCGGAGAAGGCAGCATCGTCGGCGCGCTGATCGGCGCGCTGATCATGGCGTTCCTGCGCAACGGCTGCCAGCAGATGGGGTGGCCGAACTACATCCAGGAGATCATCATCGGCACGATCATCGTGCTCGCCGTTGCGCTCGATCGCGTGCGCGCGCAGTGGTCGGAGCGTAGTGCGGCGCTGAGTCAGGCCGCCGATGCGTAAACCGAAGCGAGTTGTCGATTCGCATGTGCATTTCTGGGATCCTGCCGTGCTGCACTATCCCTGGATCGAGGCGGTGCCGGCGCTTCGCCGAGCGTTCGTGCCAGGCGATCTCGAATCGACCGACGCAGACTCCATCGACGCATTCATCTTTGTGGAAGCCAACTGTCTCGGCACCGAAAGTCTCGCCGAAGTCGAGTTCGTCGAAGGTCTCGCGGGGGCGGAGTCGCGGATCCTGGGCATGGTGGCCCATGTCGACATGCTCGACGAAGACGGTCGCACGCATGCGCTGGACGCACTTTCGAGGCACGGTAGCGTGGCGGGCGTGCGGCACAATATCCAGGGGCACGAGCAGGGCTATTGTCTCGAACCCGCCTTCGTTCGCGGTGTGAAGGAAGCGGGACTGCGAGGATTCACGTTCGACCTGTGCATCACCGCTGAGCAGTTGCCGGACGCCACGCAGCTCGCGCTTCTGTGCCCTGAGGTGCAGTTCATCCTCGATCACTGCGGCAAGCCCGCGATCCGCGACGACAGCCTGGAAGCATGGGCATTGGGACTCTTCCAGTTGGCGCAATGCCCTAACGTCGTATGCAAGGTGTCGGGGTTGCTGACCGAGGCGCGCGCGGATCAGCAGAGTCTCGAAGCGCTCAGGCCGTACCTGGAGGAGGCGCACATCAGCTTTGGTGTTGAGCGCTTGCTGTTCGGGAGTGACTGGCCCGTCGTAACGCTCGCGGGCAGCATGGACTCGTGGCGTGGCGTCGTGGACGCATTCACGGAGTCGTGGTCCGGCGAGGACCGGGACGCATTCTACGCGGGCAACGCGATTCGCACGTACGGCCTTGGAGGCAGATGACAGTTCCAACGACGAACGCGGAGATGGCCCTCCTTGGACGGAACGCCATCGTGACTGGAGGTGGCTCGGGGATTGGCCAGGCGATCAGCCTCCTGTTTGCGCGGCGGGGCGCACGGGTGGCCGTCCTCGACCTGGCGGCCGATGAAACCATTCGCCTCATCACGGAAGCGGGCGGAACGGCGCTGCACGTCGAGTGCGACGTCACCAGCGGGGACGCCGTGCGGAGCGCGTTCGACGCAGCTCGCAATGCGCACGGCTCCGCGGACATCCTCGTGTGTAGCGCCGGCGTCGCGCACGTCGGCACGATCGAGACGACGTCCGAGCAGGACCTCGATCGCGTCTACGCGGTGAACGTGAAGGGCGTGTACAACGCGATGCGCTGCGCTGTCGAAGCGATGAAGGAGAGCGGTGGCGTGATCCTCAACATCGCCTCCGTCGCGTCGACCGTCGGCATCCCCGATCGCTTCGCCTACTCGATGAGCAAGGGTGCGGTGCTGACGATGACGCTGTCCGTGGCCGCCGATTACGTGGGGCGGATTCGGTGCAACGCGGTGTCGCCGGGTCGCGTACATACACCGTTCGTCGACGGGTTTCTCGCGAAGAACTATCCGGGGCGCGAGGCGGAGATGTTCGAGAAGCTGTCGCGCACCCAACCGATCGGCCGCATGGGACAACCGTCGGAAATCGCCGAGCTGGCGTTGTTTCTGTGCTCGGATGCGTCGGCGTTCATTACGGGAAGCAACTACGCCATCGACGGCGGATTCATCTCACTCAAGGTTTGATTGCATGAAGCTCATACGATTCGGATCGGCGGGCGCGGAACGGCCGGGACTCCAGTTGGCCGATGGACGGCGCATCGATGCGGCCGGTTTCGGCAGCGACTACGATGAAGCGTTCTTCAGGGGCGACGGTCTCGCGCGTCTGGCGCAGTGGTCTGCCGCCAATTCGGCTAAGGCGCCGACTGTCAGCGCAGACGAACGACTTGGCCCTCCGTGCTGCCGTCCGAGCAAGTTGATCTGCATCGGGCTGAACTATCGCGGCCATGCGGCGGAAACCGGAGCCGCGGTGCCGAAGGAGCCCATCCTCTTCATGAAGGCGACGTCCGCCATCGTCGGCCCGAACGACGACGTCGTGATTCCGCGCGGCAGCGAGAAGACCGACTGGGAGGTCGAGTTGGGCGTCGTGATCGGCAGGAAGGCCAGCTACGTCGACGAGGGCAGCGCACTCGATCACGTGGCGGGCTATGTGCTGCACAACGACTACTCGGAGCGCGCGTTCCAGCTCGAGCGGGGCACGCAGTGGTCGAAAGGGAAGAGCTGCGACACGTTCGCGCCGCTCGGTCCCTTCATCGCCACGCCCGACGAGGTGGATGCGGGCAACGCCGAGCTTTGGCTCGACCTGAATGGCGAGAAGAAGCAGCGCGGTAACACGAACGACTTCGTGTTCGGCGTGGCGACGGTGGTGAGCTACATCAGCCAGTTCATGTCGCTCCTGCCTGGCGACATCATCTCCACCGGCACGCCGGCCGGAGTTGGGATGGGCGAGAAGCCCCCCCGTTACCTCAAGGATGGCGACGTCATCACACTCGGCGTCACCGGCCTGGGCGAACAGCGACAGCAGGCGCGGGCGTACCGCTGATGCGGCTCGCCGGACGGTCGGTCGTGATCACGGGGGCGAGCTCCGGCATCGGGCGGGCGTCGGCGTTGCGCTTTGCGCGCGAGGGAGCGCGAGTGCTGCTGGCGTCGCACCTGGAGGCGCCGTCCATGGAGGTGGTGCGCGAGATCGAGCGCGCTGGCGGAACGGCATCATTCCAGCAGACCGATGTCTCGCGTCGTGCTGATACCGAACGCGCGATCGACACGTGCGTCGAACGCTACGGTCGCATCGATATCCTGTTCTGCAACGCCGGCATCACCATGCCGAAGTTGCTCACCGACACAACCGACGGAGACATCGAGCGCGTACTCGCGGTGAACCTGCTCGCGCTCATGCATGCGGCACGACACGCGATCCCGCTCATGCTCGCGCAGGCGAAGGGCGGGAGCATCCTGTTCACGGCGAGCAAGACCGGACTCGTGGCCCAGACCGATTCGCCGGTGTACTGCGCGTCGAAGGGTGCGGTGGTGATGCTCGCGAAGTCGCTTGCGCTCGACTACGCCACACAGGGCATCAGAGTCAACGCCTTGTGCCCCGGCATCATCGACACGCCGATGCTCCAGGAGTTCGCGGCCACTCGCCCCGATCCGATTGCCGCGTGGCACTCTTACGAAACAGCGCAGCCCATGGGACGGCTCGGCACCGCCGAAGAGTGCGCGGAGGCGGCGCTGTGGCTGGTGTCTGACGAAGCGTCGTTCATCACCGGTGTGGCGCTGCCGGTCGACGGTGGCTTTACGGCGATGTGATGCGATGACATCGCGGACTGCGAGCATGAACCGCACGATCGTCTCGCTCGAGGCGTTCGACATCCGGTTTCCCACGTCCGTGGACCACGACGGCTCGGACGCCATGAACGCCGACCCCGACTACTCGGCGGCGTATGTCGTGCTGCGCACCGATGCGGCGGACGGCATCGAGGGACACGGGCTCACCTTCACCATCGGTCGCGGCAATGAACTGTGCGTCGCCGCTGCCGAGCTGCTCGCGCCGCTGGTCGTCGGTCTTACGCTCGACGAGATCACCGCCGACATGGGTGCGTTCTGGCGATGCATGGTGGGCGACTCGCAGCTGCGCTGGGTCGGCCCTGAGAAAGGTGTGATTCATCTCGCCACCGCCGCGGTCGTGAATGCGGTGTGGGACCTCTGGGCCAAGTGTGAGGGGAAACCACTGTGGAAGCTGCTGGCCGACATGTCGCCGGAGGAGATCGTGCGCTGCGTCGACTTCCGCTACATCACCGACGCGATCACGCCGGCTGAAGCAACGCAGCTCCTGCGCTCACGCACAAGCGGTCACGCTGCGCGTGAGGTCGAATTGCTACGCGAGGGCTACCCCGCATACACGACCTCCGCCGGATGGCTCGGCTATTCCGACGACAAGATTCGTCGACTGTGTCGCGAGGGAATTGCGGAGGGCTGGTCACACTTCAAGATCAAGGTCGGCCTCGACATCGCGGATGATGTGCGCCGAGCGTCGATCATCCGCGATGAGATTGGTCCGGATCGCAAGCTGATGATGGACGCCAACCAGGTGTGGTCGGTGCACGAGGCCATCGCGAGCATGCGCGAGCTGGCGAAGTTCGATCCCTGGTGGATCGAGGAGCCCACGAGTCCCGACGACGTGCTCGGTCACGCCACAATCGCGAGGGCGGTGGCGCCGATCGGCGTGGCGACGGGTGAGCACTGCCAGAACAGGGTGGTGTTCAAGCAACTGATGCAGGCTGGCGCCATCAAGTTCTGCCAGATCGATAGCTGCCGGCTGGGCGGCGTGAATGAAGTAATCGCGGTGTTACTCATGGCGGCAAAGTTCGGTATACCCGTCTGTCCGCACGCGGGAGGCGTTGGGCTCTGCGAGTACGTGCAGCATCTGTCCATCTTCGATTACATCTGCGTGAGCGGCTCGCTCGAGGATCGCATCGTGGAATACGTGGACCACCTGCACGAACACTTCCTGGATCCCGTCACCATTCGCGACGGCCGCTACATCCCGCCGTCCGCGCCCGGCTACAGCATCACGATGCGCCCGGAGAGTCTCGCCGAGTTTGCGTATCCGGATGGGCCGGTGTGGAGTGTGCGATTGAAGGGCGCGTCGATGGGAAGCGTCGCATGACGACCATGCGCGCGGCGGTGCTCGAGGATGTGGGCCGCATCGTCGTTCGCGACGTGCAGCGCGCGGAGCCCGGTCCCACGGAAGTGCTCGTGCGCGTGCAGGCCGTGGGACTGTGCGGCACGGACGTGCACATTGTGCAGGGGCACGGGAATTACAACTTCGACGACCACGGCCGCCAGATTCCACTCACGACGCATCCGCAGATACTCGGCCACGAGATCGCCGGTGTGATCGAGGAAGCTGGCGCCGAGGTTCGCGATCTCAGGCGCGGCGATCGTGTGATTCTCGACCAGGGGCGGACCTGCATCAGCGATCGCTATGTTCCGCCCTGCGAATACTGTATCAGCGGTGATTCCCACCAGTGCGAGCACTATCGCGAGCATGGCATTACGGGGTTGCCTGGCGGCTTTGCGGAGTACGTCACCATTCCCGCCACGAATTCCGTGCGTCTCCAGTCCACGCTTTCAGCCGAACAGGCCGCGATGGCGGAGCCGCTTGGCTGCATTCTCCATTCGATGGACCTCGTGCGCCGCTCGGGCGCTCGCTACTCGCTGCGCACCACCGACGCCACGCACCGCACGCGAGCGGTGCTCATCGCGGGCGGCGGTCCGGCGGGTTTGCTTTTTCTGCAATATCTCCGGTCCGAGGGAAAGTTCGATGGACTCGTCTTGCTGAGCGAGCCGAATCCATTGAAGCGAGCGCTGGCTGAGCGGTGGGGGGCGGTGGCGGTGGATCCGGCGGTGGGGCTGGTGGATGTCGTCATGGACCGGACGCATGGTCGCGGCGTGGAGTTGATGGTGGAGGCGGCGGGATCGGGGCCGCTCTTTCGCGACATGCCGGGCCTCATACGCAAGCAGGCGACGGTGCTGCTCTACGGCCATGGCCACACCGGTGTGGACCTCGGCGTGCTGAATCAGGTGCAGTTTCGGGAGCCGACATTCGTGAGTCCGGCGGGTGCATCGGGGGGCCACGATAGCGACGGACGTCCCCTCACATATCTTCACGCACTGCAACTGCTGGAAGACGGCACCATCGACGTGGCCCCGATGATCACGCACCGCTATCGCTCGCTCGACGACCTGCCGAGGGCGTTGGGCGGTGAGCATCGTCGGCCGGATTACGTGAAGGGCGTGCTTTTGTTAGGAGGATAGGATGATAGGAGGATAGGATGATAGAAAGAGCGTGCTCTCTATCGTCCGGTCGTCCGATGCTCCGGCTCCCCTATCATCCTATCATCCTATCCTCCTATCCTCCCGTTCCATGCGAAACATTCTCCGCTCACTAGTGCTCCTCTCGATCCTCGCCGCCGCCTGCTCGAAGGGCGGAGACAAGTCCGCTGCCGGCGGCGCCGGTGCTGGCAAGACTTTGACGATCGCCGTCATCCCCAAGGGTACGTCGCACGAATTCTGGAAGAGCATCCATGCCGGCGCGGTGCAGGCGAGTCAGGAGCTCACCGCGGCGGGCGATTCGGTGAAGATCATCTGGAAGGGGCCACTCCGCGAAGACGACCGCGAGCTCCAGATCCAGGTCGTCGAGGGATTCACCACGCAGGGCGTGCAGGGCATGGTGCTCGCGCCGCTCGACCGGCGCGCACTCGTGCGACCCGTCGAGGAAGCGAAGGCCGCGGGCGTACCCACGGTCATCATCGACTCCGGGCTCGAGAGCGAAGCGATGATCAGCTACATCTCCACCGATAACTACAAGGGCGGCACACTCGCCGCCGATCGGCTCGGCACCATTCTCGGCGGCAAGGGCAAGGTGCTCGTGCTGCGCCTCCAGGAAGGATCGCAGAGCACGGAAGAGCGCGAGCGCGGATTCCTGGAGCAACTGAAGTCGAAGTTCCCGAACGTCATCGTCGTGTCGTCCGACCAGTACGCCGGCTCCACGCGCGAGACCGCGAAGGCGGCATCCGAGAACTTGCTCAACCGTTACGGCGCTGACCTGCAGGGGATCTTCACGTCGAACGAGTCGGCTACCGTCGGCATGCTGCTCGCGCTGCAGGACATGGGCAAGGCGGGCAAGGTGAAGTTCGTCGGCTTCGACGCGAGCCAGACACTCATCGATGCCATGCGCGCGCACCAGCTCGACGGCGTCGCCGTGCAGAACCCGATGAAGATGGGCTACCTCGGCGTGAAGACGATGGTGGCGTACCTGCGCAAGCAGCCGATCGAGAAGAAGATCGACACCGGCGTGATGATGGTGACTCCGGAAAACCTCGACCTTCCCGCGACGCAGGAAGTCGTGTCGCCACCGATCGCGAAGTACCTCACCGGCGGATGACCGAAGCGCTTCGCGTCGCGGGCATCGCGAAGCGATACGGCGCGACGATCGCGCTGGACGGCGTCGACCTTGTCGTCGAGCCGGGTGAAGTCCACGCGCTCATCGGCGAGAACGGTGCGGGCAAGAGTACGCTCATGGGCGTGCTCGCGGGCGCTGTGCGGCCGGACGCGGGGGCGATGCTCCTGCGCGGCGCGCGCTACGTGCCCGGAACGCCGCTCGACGCGCGCAAGCACGGCGTCGCGCTCATCCATCAGGAGCTCTCGCTCTGTCCGCACTTGAGCGTAGCCGAGAATGTGTTGCTCGGCGTCGAGGTCTCCAAGCGCGGGTGGATCGACCGCTCGGCGATGCGCCAACGTGCGCGCACACTGCTGGACGAGATGCCGCATCCGGAGATTCGTCCCGATCGCAAGCTCGCAGAGTTGAGCTTGCCCGCGCGTCAGATCGTGGAGATCTGTCGTGCGTTGGCGTCGGACGCGCAGGTCGTGCTGATGGACGAGCCCACGAGCAGCCTGCAGGGTGCCGACGTCGAGCGGCTGTTCGCACTCGTGCGACGGCTGACCGCGCGCGGCATCGCGGTCATCTACATCAGCCACTTTCTCGAAGAGGTGCGGCAGATCGCCGACAAGTACACGGTGCTGCGCGATGGAGTCAGCGTCAGTGCGGGCCTCATCCGTGACACCACGAATGAGGAACTGATCGCGAGCATGGTCGGTCGTTCGGCGAGCGGTCTCTTTCCGGTGCGTGAGCGGCAACGGAATGGCACCGTCGTGCTGACTGTGCGCGACATCTCCGCTCCACCCAAGCTCAAGTCGGCGAGCTTCGAGTTGCGTCAAGGCGAGATATTCGGCATCGCGGGACTGCTTGGCTCCGGTCGGACGGAGCTCGTTCGCGCGCTCTTCGGACTCGAGCGTCCGACGTCCGGAACCATCGAGCGCGCCGGGCGGACGGCGTCGGCATCGGCAGGCAGCACCCGCCAGCGCGTACGCGACGGATTCGGTTACGTCAGTGAGGATCGCAAGGGCGAGGGGCTCGCGCTCCCGCTGTCGATCACGGACAATCTTTGTGCGACCAGGCCGGCGCTCAGCGTTCCATCGCTCGGCATGCTCGACCTGGCCGAGGAGAAGTCGCATGCGCGTCGGTGGATCAACGAGCTGCGTATTCGTGCGCGCGATCCGTCGCTGCAGGTGCGCGCGCTGTCGGGTGGCAACCAGCAGAAGGTGGCAATCGGGCGCCTCCTGAATCAGGACGCGGAGATCCTGCTGCTCGACGAGCCGACGCGCGGCATCGACATCGGGAGCAAGAGCGAGGTGTACGACATCATCGCCCAGCGCGCGGCGGCGGGGTGCGCGGTGCTCGTGGTGAGCTCCTATCTCCCCGAGCTGTTCGGGATCTGCGATCGCTTGGCCGTGATGTGCCGAGGGACGCTGTCGCCCGCCATGCCGATTGGCGAGTGGACTCCCGAGTCGGTGATGGCTGCGGCGATCGAGGAACCGCTATAGCCGTTTCCGAGGTCCAAGTCCGAAATCTGTATTTTTCCGTTTTCCGCCAACTGTCGTCGCGGTTCACGATGATGCGGGGAACAGCCGAACCGCGACACAGTTGGCGGACAAAACGGAAGATGGGACATCGCACCCGGATGTCGGAAAGAGCCCACTCGATGGATTTCTGTCCACTCACAGTGGAACCGTCGCTACTCGCTACTTCTTTGCGCTGAACTGAATGCTGTACTGCTCCCACTGCGCGCGCGGTTTCGCATCGGCCGAGCGGGCCGGTTGGAAGTGGAGTTTCGGCAGCACATTCCGGACGGCCTCAGTGAGCAACTCATGCCAATCGCCCCGCGCTGGATGCGGTTCTGCGTGACGGCCGGTCGAAGGGCGTGTTGACGGGCAGCTACCATCTTGGAGATCTCGTCGGCTATGCGCCGTGGTCGAATGAGATCGTAGCGATGATTCGGGATTGTGGGTTCCGGGGATCTCGGGCGTTGGGGTGAGTCCCAGGTCTAGTTGAAATTCAGGTGGTGCCTCCATACTGGAGCGTTGATCCCGGCAAGGATTCGCGCACCCAATACAGAGGACACCACCCATGCCAAGAGTACGACGGAAGCAGTCGAAGAACCAGCGTCAGGCCGCCACGGCAGTACAGCACGCGATTCCACTGGACGATGGCACCGTCACGACCCCCGCGGCGCTCGCGATGATTCGCGCGTTGATTCCGCTCGGGTTGCGCGCGGTGGAAGAGGCTCTGCTGGCCGAAGTGACGACGCTTGCCGGACCCCGGTATGCGCGGCACGACGACCAGCCCGCGATCGTGCGGTGGGGCGCGCAGCCGGGGTCGATCTTTCTCGCCGATCAGCAACTGCCGATCGTGGTGCCGCGGGTGCGCGATCGCGCGGCGCAGTGCGAAATTCCCCTCGCGACGTATGCCGCGTTCCAGACACCGCGAGCGCAGGACGCCGGGCTCTTTCGCAAAGTGCTGGGCGGGCTCTCGTGTCGTGAGTACGAAGCCGCCGCCGAAGCGGTGCCGGAGGCCTTCGGCCTCGCGAAGTCGAGCGTCTCGCGTCGCTTCATCCGCGCGAGTGCGCGGGAGTTGCAGCGGCTCCAGGACCGCCGGCTCGACGATGTCGAATGGCTGGTCCTGGTGCTCGACGGGAAGACCTTCGCCGGCGATCAGCTGGTGATCGCGCTCGGCGTCACCCCCACGGGGGAGAAGCGCATTTTGGGACTCGTGCAAACCGCGAGCGAGAACAAACGGGTGATCGCCGCGTTTCTCCGCGAGCTCGGGGCGCGGGGCTTTCCGCTCGACGAGCAGCTCCTCGTCGTGCTGGACGGCGCGAAGGGCCTCCGGGCGGCCGTGCGCGACGTGTTCGGGGACGTGCCGGTGCAACGCTGCCAGTGGCACAAGCGCGAGAACGTGGTGAGCTATCTCGCCAAACAGGACCAGCCGAAATGGCGCCGGAAACTGGAAACGGCGTACGCCTATCCGCTGTACGCGGACGCGAAGCGCGCGCTCGACCGCCTGCATGCCGAGTTGCGCCTCGTGAACGAATCGGCAGCGGCGAGTCTCGCGGAAGGGCTGGAGGAAGCCTTGACGCTCCACCGGCTCAACGTGTTAGTGGAGCTCGGCGTGAGCTTCCGCTCCACCAACCTGATCGAGAGCGTGATGGCCCGGCTCGAGGCCAAGACGCACCGGGTGACGCGCTGGCGCACGAGCGATCAGAAGCTGCGCTGGTGCGCGGCCGCGCTCTGGGCGACGGAGCGCCAATTCCGCCGCGTCAAGCAGTATCGCGCGCTTCCCTTGCTCAAGCGCGCCTTACAAGGCACACTCACGACCACGAAGTTCGTCGCGGCGTAAGCCGCACCACACGCGGCATCGCCTGAATGTCAACTAGGAGCGGGACACTCCCGGGCGTTGCTGGCAACTTATGACTCGGCCGTGGCCACTACCTACAAGCACCGCGATTGTCGCTACGAAGATCCGCGACAGGAGGCGCTGTCGCACGAGGGTTATGCCCGGACCCTCGCGAACACCTCGAACGATGCCAAGGCATCCCTTGGAGGCCTGCCCTTCCCGATCGACTTCCGTCCGCTCGGCGGACGTGCATGCGGTCCGACGATACGGTTGGAGCACGGCAATAAGGCGCTGAACACCGTGTGCGTCACCGCGGATCGCAGTGACGAGTTCCTCGCGAGCATGGAGAAGCGGCTCGGTTCGCGCGAACGGGACGTCGTGTAATTCGGGCATACCCACAAGCCCTCTCATCGTATCGTCGAGGGCGTGCACTACCTACCTAACACCGGCAGTGTCGTTCGTCCGAAGGATGGCGACCCAGGGCAGGGGTAAGTCCTGCTCGATGTCGCGGAGCAGGGCGTCACTGTGGAGTTCGTTCGGGTGGAGTATGACGTCCGCGCCGCGGCGCGCGGCATTATCGACGTACGTTACCGGATGACTTCGCCGAGTATCTGCGGACCGGGGCGTCCGAAGCCGAGAGTGAGGGGTGTTGACATAACGCGCGGTTTACACTAACGATTACTTCTCGACGATGTTAATGCGCCGATGCCTTCCCAGGCATCGCACCGCATGGAGTCGCCGAAGCGCTCGGAGCGCCGCCGCTCGGGACCGGTTCATCACTCTCGCTGGCGAACAGTATGCTGTGCAGCTATCCAAGGCTGCCCTGCTCGTGCGCTCCCGTTTCAACCGTCGATGCCCACCGAAGGACAATCGTGCGCGCCCCCCACGGATCAATCGACCTGGTCTGTCAGTAGGCGCACTCGGCCTCGCGCGCTACGGTGCGAGCTTGGAGAAATCTAGGACAAGCGAGTCGAACTCGCGGCCGGTTGAGTTGGGACCCGTCGTCGACCTTTTGGTTGCGGTTGAACATTGGAAGATCCACAGGACATCGTTCACCTCCCTCACCCCACGATCATGCGACCCACACTGTTGATTGCCGGCATTTTGCTCCCATTCGCCACCGCGCCGTCTCAGCTGCGCGCCCAAGCGCCATCCGACGGAGATCGCTCCCCGATGACGGTCATGGCTCCGGCAGCTGTCAGTCGAAGCGCTGCACCTTGTAGCTATGCAGACTGCGCCTTGCGCGTCGAGCGTGGTTACTGGTCGGGACCGAGTCTCGTGCGTGGCGTCGCGGGCCGCCCGGTCGCCGATCTGGGCGGCCTTCGCCCCCCAGACGTTCTCACGGTGTTCGCCGGCAACGACTCGGCTTCGATGTACGGCAAGCAATACCTCAGCGCCGCGCGGGGGAACTACACGCTCACGGTCGCGGGGAGCGTGCTCGCCGCCGTCGGCCTCGCGCAGCACGAGCGCCTGAACGCCTACACGGTCATTGGCGCGACCATGCTTGTCGTCAGTATTCCGTTCCAGATCAACGAGCAGCGCACGCTCAGCCGAGCGGTGTGGTGGTACAACTCGGCGCTGGCGGGCGGTCCCGCCCAGCACTGAAGCCCCGCCGCGCGTCACCGGATGACGATTCCCCGCACGCGCTTCGCGAGATCAGGATTCGGGTTCGGCGATGTCGCCTGGCCATTGTTTGGTGAGATGAATGACCAAGGGCCACGATGCCATCACACGATCTTTCGAGGTGTGCGGAGCACCCCAGCGCTGAGCCCCGCTCGGCGAACCGGGGAGCGATCCTCCTCGTTCATCTTCCTCCCTGCCTGACCCGCCGTCTCCAGGGAGCGTTGTGCGCGAGCGCTGACATGCGCATTTGCGCCAGCGTCGATGAATTGGTGGCCGGTGCCAGGGAAACCGCCGTCGGCGCGATTTTACTGGATCCGGCTCTGTACGCCGACGCCGCACTCCAGGCTCACGCCCTGTCCAACGCCAGACGCCATCGCCTGCCAATCGTGCTCTATACGCACGATTCACCGGCCACTTCCGCGCTGTGCTTCAAGTGGGCGCGCGCCGGCGCCGGCCACCTCTTTCTCGCCGCGGTGGACGACGATGCGGCGCGGATGCGCGCCGTTTTCGGTGCCCTGCTGCACGGTCGGATCGCCGCCGTTCTCGACGAATGCTTCATGCAGCTGCCGGTGGCGCTGGCGCGCACCCTGCGGGGCATCTTCGACGACGACGACGGCGCCGCGCTCGACCTCGATCAGCTCGCATCGTCATCCAACATGACGCGACGCAGTGTCATTCGATGTCTCCAGCGCGCCCAACTCGCACCACCGAAGCGATTCCTCGGCGCGGCCCGCCTGCTCCGCACACACCGTATCCTGTTGGCGGGGGAGCAAAACCTCGCCATAGCGGCCATGCGCGCCGGCTTCTCATCCAACCGCTCGCTCGTCCTGAACGCGCGCACGCTGCTCGAGGCGGGCCCCGCGACGCTCCGGACATTGCCGAGCGATGAGCTGCACCAGCGCGTGGCGAAACGCTTGCGCGAAGCGTAGCCGTCGACGAGAGGCTTGTCGCGAAATGTCGACATCTCGTCGCAAATCGGTCTGCTGACGCAGCGGAGGACGCTGTAGAGTAGAGTCACCGTACGTCCATCGAGAGAGCGCCGTCGCCCCTCGTGCGATCGTGCGGAACGACCTCATCACGCGGAACGAACGACATGTTTGCCACACATCGACTCACCCGTGCAAGGCAACTGCTGGTCGCGTGCACGACGCTGTCGGCGCTCGCCGCATGCACCGACAACCCACTGTCGCCGAGGATAGCGCCAACGTCGTCTGTCAGCCAACGCGCGACGGAGGCCGGCGAGCATGCGGCGCTCGACGCGCTCACGCGGGTCATCGCGTTGGGACTCGGCGACGCAGCGAGCCGCGCCTCGCTTCGCGACGACATGCGCAACTCGCGGCACACCGTGGAGCACAAGATCGAGCTGCGGGCCCACCTCAAGGGGCAGAGCGGCGGCCGCCTCGTGGCGGGGATCGCCCGCGCCGCAGGAATCTCGCGTGACTCCGTACTCGCCCTGGTCAACCAGGTGCGACCCCTCGAGATC
>JALYVY010000069.1 GCA_030852985.1 Gemmatimonadota bacterium
GTGTGGAAGCAGTCCACGTTCCAGGTGGACGACGTGGATTCGACGATGACGCCCGTCTTCGAACGCGGTGAGGTCGTCGGCACCGTCCTCAGCTTCGTGGATGTCACGGAGCGGCGCAGCCTGGAGGAGTCGTCGCAAGCGGCGCGACTGGCCGCCGAAGTGGCGAACCGGGCGAAGTCGGAGCTGCTCGCCGGGATGTCGAGTGAACTCGGAATACCGCTCTTCGAGCTCGGTGAAGGGTCAGTGCGCCTGGAGGCGCTGCTGCTCGGTGCAGGTACCGAGCAGCAGATCGAGGAGCTTCACGCCATTCAGCACAGCCACCGGCATCTGGTTGGGCTCATGGACAACCTGCGGCACTTCGCCACGCTCGAAGTCGACCACCACTAACCGCGAGAAGGCGGGCGAATGCTACTTCTTTTTCATCGTGACGCGGATGATACCGTTCGCCGCCGCGGCATCGGATGAGAGCTTCGCCGCCGCGGCGCCCTTGATGATCTCGACGCTCTCGATCGCGCCAGGCTCGAGCGCGGCGAGCTGACTTGCGGGCACCTGGACGCCGTCCACCAACAGCACGCCGTCGAAGGTCTTCGACTTCGCGCCATTTTCGGTGCTCGACACCTTGACACTGTCGCTGAAAATCGTACCGCGGCTATTGGTGAACTTCATGTGCTGGCCGCTCATCGCGCCGCTGCTGTCCAGGCTGCGAAGACCCGACATCGTCATCACGAAGCCGGAATCCGCCGCGGCAGTGGCCGCACCGATCGTGTTGATGCGCACCACCGTCCTCATCCGGCTCGAATCCGCTGGCGTCGCGGGTGTCGCCTTCATGACGTTCACGCTGGCGATCTGCTTCGCGGGGATAGCGTGCGCCTTCTCTGCCGTCACCGTCACGCCGTCAACGATGTAGTCGATGTTGGCTGAGCGGTCGTCGACCACCTTGAACTGCACCATCGCCTTCTCGGCGCTGGCCACATCCATGGACTGCACCTCCGCGGACGTCGGAAGTTTCGCCTCGCACGCCGCGAGGACCGCGAGGCCGGCGACGGCAGCGAACCCGATAGTGCGGGCGAGGGTGAAGCGGGAAGTGCGATATGTCATGGCGCGTAGTCTCCGTTCGAGGTGAGAAGGGCGGTCGGCGAGGGCGAGCGCGCCCGTCCGATGGCCGGCGCACTGGCCGGCGATGTCGATCAACAGGCTTCCGTATGGTCGAGCGTGAATGCCGCGGCGCAGCACCCGCGCATCGCAGTCGAGCTCCACGGCGAGTCGCAGGCGGGCAAGCGACCACCAGACCGCAGGATGCCAGGGCAGTAGCGTCGCGATGAGCGTCGCAACCACGGGCAGGTATTGGTCGCGTGCCGAGATGTGCTCCTGCTCGTGCACCATCACGAGGTGCTGCTCCTCACTGCTCTTCTCGAGCAGCCACCGCGGCACCACGATCTCCGGCCACGCGAGCCCGACGACGGCCGGCCCAAGTGTCGGCGCGACCCGAACGATGCCACCGGGCAGCGTCGCCAACGGCCACGTGCGGCGCTGCTGGATCACTCGACGATTCACCGCGAGATGCAGGAGCAAGAGCACCATACTCGCCGCCGCCCATGCGAAGAGCGCCCAACGGACAACGGCGGCGGGAATGCGCGCCGTCGCGGCCACGATGGAGGCGGTAACGAATGCGCGCGCGGCCTCGATCGCCGCGCCAATGCCGTGCGCCGACGGTGCGGAGATATTCGACGATGCCGCCGCCTTCGCGACGAATGGAGGCATCACGCTCGCGGTTGCCGAGTCGCCGCGGAGCGCATAGCCCGCGAATGCCACGGTGGCGAGCATGGCTGCTGTCCAGACCCAACGTGTGGGCAGCTTGGCGTACCGGAGCGCGTCTTCCACTCCCCATGCGCCGACGGCCAGCAACGTTCCGACGAGGAGCACATAGAGCATCCACGCGATCGTCATGGGGTGTCCTCCTCCATGCGCTCGCTGAGCAGGCTGCGCATGCGCTCCAGCTCTTCGCGGCTCAGGTTCCTGTCCGAGACGAACTGCGCGAACATGCGTTCGGCGGAGCCGTGAAAGATCGCGTCGCGTATCCGGGCAATCGCGCTTCCGCCCGCGCGCTCCGCGCCCACGAGCGGCAGGTACTTGTACGCGCGGCCGTGAGGCTCGTGGCGCACGAAGCCTTTTTCCTCGAGCGTCTGAAGGGCCGAGAGCACCGAGGTGTAGGCCAGGTCTTCGTCGAGCGCGGCGCGGACTTCAGCGACGGTAGCGGCGCCAAGTCGCCAGAGAATGCTCATGACTTCGAGCTCGCGTGGTGGGAAGTAAACGTCGTCCATTGGTCTCCTCTACTGGTTCTTCCGTAGCATATCTCAACATAGACGCTTTGTCAACTGGTTTTTCCGTAGCACCACTCCTAACCCGAACGCGACGGGAGAACTTCCGCTGCCAACTTGTTATACTATCGGTATGAAAACAGCGATCTCCCTTCCCGAAACGGTCTTTCGTGCGGCGGAGCGACATGCCCGGCGTACCCGCAAGTCCCGGAGCCAGCTTTATGCCGAGGCCATCGCGGAGTATCTCGACCGGCACGCACCGGACGAGGTGACTGACGCGATGAATCTCGTGGTCGATGACCTCGCGACTCCCATCGATACGTTCGTCACCGTTGCCGCAGCCACGACGTTGGAGCGCAGCGAGTGGTAGATGTCGTCCAGGGAGAAGTCTGGTGGGCAGAGCTTCCGACGCCGTCCGGCTCCGCGCCCGGTTTCCGGCGACCGGTCGTCGTCATCCAGGGAAACGCGCTCAATCGCAGTCGCATCGCTACAACGATCTGTGTTCCACTCACCAGCAACCTCCGTTGGGCCGATGCCCCCGGGAATGTGCTGCTCACGGCGCGTGCCTCCGGATTGCCGAAAGCTTCCGTCGCGAACGCCTCGCAAATCGTCACCATCGATCGCGATGCGCTCGCGTCCCGGGTTGGCAGGCTTGCGCCGCAGCGCCTCGCCCAGATTCTGAGCGGAGTGGATATCGTCCTCGGTCGCTGAACGTTGGAACGCTGGCGCCGAGCCCGTCGCCTCACTCGCAGGGATGCACGATCGCGCCTTAGCCGAGTCCAGAAAGCACGGCCGAGCCTGCGCTCCAGCGCCATGGCGATGGACCATACCTTGCCCCCGGGCGGTATATCTTCCATCAACTTTCTCCCGAGCACCATCCCGAATGAAGACAAACTCCCTGGCGCTCATTGGCGCCATCGCATTCGCGGCGCCGTCGGCCGCACAGGTCGCTACGCCCGCCGCTCCCGCGCCATCCGGAATGCCGCACTTCGACAACACCGGCGTCGGTGACACGTCGATGTTCGCGCCGCTGATGATGCCCTCCGCGAACATCTACCGCTCGGCATCGGGTGCCCCCGGTCCGAAGTACTGGCAGAATCACGCCGACTACAACATCAAGGCGTCGCTCGACACGACGTCGAAGACGCTGACCGGCTCGCTGACGCTCAAGTACACGAACAACTCGCCCGATACGCTCCGCTTCATCTGGTTGCAGATGGAGCAGAACGCGTTTCAGGACAAGTCGCTCAACTCGTACATCTTCCCCGAGGACTCGCGCTTCGGCGCGCGCGGTTTCGAGGGTGGCGATGTCGTCGATCGTTTCGACCAGATCATTGGCTCGCGGCGCGTCGTGGTGAAGCGCCGCCCGAACGGGACGGTCATGAAGGTCGACCTCGCCGAGCCGCTTGCACCGGGCCGGTCGGCATCGTTCGACGTCGCATGGCACTTCCTCATCCCCGAGCATGGCGCCGACCGCATGGGCCGCGAGGGCTCGCTGTACGAGCTCGCGCAGTGGTACCCGCGCGTGAACGTGTACGACGACATTCGTGGGTGGAATACTGAACCCTATCTAGGCCAGGGCGAGTTCTATCTCGAGTACGGCGACTTCAACGTCGAGATCACCGTGCCCGCCGGATACATCGTGGCGAGCACCGGCACGTTGACGAATCCGCGCGACGTTCTCACCGGAACGCAGATCTCCCGTCTCGCGCAAGCGATCAAGTCGGCGACGCCGGTGAACATCGTCACGCTCGCCGAGATCGAGTCGGGCGCCGCACGGCCGAAGGGCACGAGTGGCACGCTGACGTGGAAGTTCACGGCAAAGAAGGTGCGCGACGTCGCATGGGCCGCCTCGCCGGAGTACATCTGGGACGCGAGCGGCTGGAATGGTATTCTCGCGCAGGCCTACTACCGCCCCAGTGCGGTCGAGCCCTGGAAGGACGCGGCCGATCAGACGCGCATGTCGATCGACGAGTACTCCACGCGCTGGTACAAGTACCCCTGGCCGCAGATGAGCGCGGTGGAAGGCCCGATCAGCGGCATGGAGTACCCGATGCTGGTGATGGAGGCAAAGAGTGCCGACAAGTACGACCTCTACAACGTTGTTACGCACGAGATCGGGCACAACTGGTTCCCGATGCTCGTCGGTTCGAACGAGCGCGTCTACATGTGGCAGGACGAAGGGTTCAACACCTTCATCAACACCTTCAGCGAAGCACGCCGTTATCCCGAGAAGGGCGACCAGATGGCACGCGCGCTCGGCGAGCGCACATATGTGGAAGGCGCAATGACGCGCAACCTCGACGTGCCGATCAACGTGATGCCCGATCGCATCGAGCCGCGGATTCTTGGTCTCGCCGCGTATGTGAAGCCGAGTGTCGGGCTTCAGTTGCTGCGTCAGGAGATCATGGGACCGGCGGCGTTCGACGACGCCTTCCGCACGTACATCCAGCGCTGGGCGTTCAAGCATCCGACCCCAACCGACTTCTACCGCACGATGGAAGACGTCGGCGGCAAGCGGCTCGACTGGTTCTGGCGCGAATGGTTCGAGGAGAATCCGCATTTCGACCAGGCGATCGACACCGTGGTGACGAGCAAGGCGGCGAACGGGTCGAATGTGGCGACGGTGGTGTACGGCAACCGCGCCCGCGGCGTCCTGCCCATCCATGCCCGGCTGACGTTCAGCGACGGGTCCGTCGACAACTACGATTATCCGGCCGAGGTATGGAGCACGAACACTACGCACTACATGCGGCGCTATACCACGTCGGGCAAGACGCTTGCGCGCATCGAGCTCGATCCGGACAAGCGATTGCCGGATGTCGACCGCACGAACAACACGTGGGGACAGGCAGCGGGCGGACCAAAACCCTGATTCGGCCCAGTGCTCGCTGGCGAGTGCCGAGCGAGTGGCGCGCACCTCTGCAATTCAGGAGCGTGCGCGCATGACGGACGAGCGGCGGTTCGGCGAGCTGTTCACCGAGATGACGCGAGTGGGGATCGATCCCCACCGCTTTCCTGCCGGCGTCGCGGTGGAGCAGGCGCTCGCGGTACAGATCCTTCGCGTGCTTCCTGACGGCGCGGGCCCAGAGGCGTTTCTCACCGCCGTGCGCGAGGAGCAACAGATTATTCGCGCGAACACCGGCCCTGACGGCGTAGCGCGCGCGTAATCAGGTCGCTACGGGCTGCGTGGTGCTCAACGCATCAAGTTCGGCAACCAGCTCTTCCCCGAAGTACCACGCCAGCTCGGTGCGCGCCATTTCGTAGGCAGTCGGGCCGTCGCCGACACACACGAGCGAGCCATCGGTGAGCTCGTCCGAGCAGAGCAATACGCCGTCACCGAAGGTCACCGGAAAGAGGGTGCTCACCATCGGCTTGAGGAGGTGGTAGTCCGCATTCTCCTCCAGCGAGAGCGCGTGCAGCGTGCATCCGCGCGCGTCGCGGCTCAGGAAGACGCAGCGACCGTCGACGACGGTCGTCCGGGTTGCGGCGCCGCCCGGGAAGTCGACGTCATCCGTGACAATGGGCTCGAACCACGTGTCGCGCGCACGGGAGGTTCGTGTCTCGATCTCATCGGCACGTGCGAGAATGCGGTCGCGCTCCACGAGGGAGACGTCGACGCCGTGCTGGCAGCAGGCGTCGGCGCAGAAGCCGCAGCGCATGCAGAGCCCGAAATAGCGGCGCGCGAAGATGTCTGCGTCCACGGTGTGCACCATGGGCGCTCCATCCCGGGCGACGAACGCGCGGGAAAGGGATCGATGCGTCAGGCGGCGCTCGTGTCTTCGGTGCTTTCGCCGGGTGCGGCCGCGGTACCGCGAGGCTTGGCTCCTGCACCGCGGCGGCGATTGCGTCCGCGCTTCTTTGCATTCGCCGAGCCGCCGGCCGGTCGGGCCTCGCCGTGCGTGGGCTCACCGCGGCGCATTACGGATTGGCGGCATGCGTCGAGGACCGCATCGAGGGCCTCGATGCCGTCGTCAGTGGCCTCGAGGAAAAGGTCCTTCACGACCGACTCGGCTTTTTCCAGCTGCTTCACGAGTGCGAGGGCCATGGCTCGGCTGGCCATGGTGCCGCAGAGCTTCGCGTCGATCCGGTTCCCCGCGGGGCGGCGCAGCACGGTCACCGCGCCCTGCTTGCCCGGTTGAAGGAAGTAGGGCGACTTCTGGACCGGTCCGCCACGCTTCTTCGCGGGACGTCGCTTCTTTTCCGTCATGTCGCGATCATCTGGTTATACGCATATGGGAACAACGCCGGCTCGTGTGGACCGAGCGACGCCTTGTAACGTATTCCCGACGTCGGGGCGGCGGGAAGGGGCTTTTTTCGGAGTCCGACAGTCCGACAGTCTGACGGTGGACGGGACTGCGGAACCGCTGAATAGCTGAATAGCTGAATAGCTGATTCGCTGCCAACGCACTGAACCGTCCGCGGAGTAATTTTCAGCAGCAGGCATCACCTCATCACCCGTCGAGCACAATGACAACCTCGCCAGAGACTGGTCCGGACCTCCGTTATCCCATCGGCAAGCTCGCGCGCAAGTCCGAGCTCACGAGCGCGGAGCGCGCGAGTGCCGTCGATACGATCGCGCTTGCACCGCATCAACTCCGCAGGGCGGTGGAGCACCTGTCGGACGAGCAGCTGGACACACCGTACAGGCCGGGCGGGTGGACGGTCCGACAACTCGTGCACCATGTTGCCGACAGCCACATGAACGCATACACGCGGTTCCGCCTCGCGCTCACTGAGGACAATCCAACCATCAAGCCGTATGACGAGGCGCGGTGGGCGGAGCTCGAGGACGCGAGGACGCTGCCCATCGGCGTGTCACTCGACCTGCTCGATCGCATGCACGAACGATTGGACGTGCTCCTCAGGGCAACGCCGGCAGAGAAGTTCAGCCGAACGGTGTCGCATCCTGAAAACGGCCCCACCACACTCGACGCGCTGCTCAATACCTATGCGTGGCATGGGCGGCATCACACGGCGCACGTCACTGCGCTTCGGGAGCGGATGGGTTGGTCGTGAATGGGCGCGGCGCTCTCGCTCTGTGCGTGTTGGCCATCGGCGCGGCATGCGGGCGAGGCAAGACGGACGCGAGGGATTCCGTCGCTGCGACCGCGAACACGACGGCCGCGGCGGCACCCGGCGGTGCACCAACCTGCCAGCGTACCGGCCACTGGAGCGAGTGCACCGTTCGGATCAAGCTGGATCAGGCGGGACTCGCGCCGCAGGCGGGCGCGGATAAAGTTGGCGACCTTCCAACGCTGGCAGTGAAACCCATCACGCTCACGATCGGCAATGCCGGCATCGCGTACTACCTCTATCCCGACGCTGTGTCCCGGCACTCCGCCGCGGCCGCATTGGACACAGCCCGGTTCATCGCGCAAACGCGACCGGTCAGCATGAAGAACGAGACGACGTTGATCGAAAACGACAACGTGCTGTTGCTGTTGTTCAGCAAGAACGAGCACCAGCGGGAGCGCGTTTCGGACGTCATCACTGCGGGTCCACCGCAACCGTGACTGAGCCCGCTCCGCTCGCCCCCAAGTGGTGACGCAGGCGCACTCCGTACAAGCATACCGGGTACAAGTACCTAGTCCTGGCGTATGGGCTTCAGGCCCGCGCCGTTTGCAGGTGGAGCGGTGACCCCACCCGACACGATGAACGCCATCACCTCGGCGCTGTCCGCCGCGACGGGAGTAACGGCGCTCGCTGGAAAGATCCAGAGCATCCCCGACACGGCGTACGAGTGCGGCAGGTAGACCGTCACGTGGTCCACGAGACCAAGCGAGGCGAGTGAATCCTGTGTCACGAACCCGAACACGCGGCCCAACCCGCCCTGGAATGGCGTCACCATCACGGGCTTGTCGAAGCGACGCTTCTCGCCCACGAATGCATTGAGCAGGTCCTTCGTGGAGGAATACAGCAGGCGCACGAAAGGAAGCCGGTTCAGTAATGCCTCCACGACGCTCAGCACGCCGCGCGTGAGGAAGCTCTGCGCGAGAAACCCGACAAGGGTGATGAGCACGACCGTGATCGCGAAGCCCGCGCCCGGAATGGCGAAGCCGAGCCATCCGTCGATCGTGGTGAAGATGCGGACGCACACGTAGATCGTGAACGCGAGCGGGGCCAGGAAGACGAGCCCCTTGAGGAAATAGTTGATGAGACGGGTCAACTGCTGCTGGTGTTGAGGTTCACGCCGGTGCCATGCTCCTGCCTGTGCAAGCTATGGTTTCGGGCACACGATTGCACGGCGCGATAAGTTGGTTTCATGAGCTCCACACACCGCGCGGCTATCGCGCACCTGAAGCGAGCGGACCCGGTCATGGCGGAGCTGATCGCACGCGTGGGACCGTGCCGCCTCGAGGTACGGCGCACCGGAACGCACTACGACGCGCTAGTTCGGTCGATCGTCTATCAGCAACTGTCCGGCAAGGCGGCGGGAACGATCCTTCGTCGCTTCACCGAACTGTATCCGGGCAAGCGACCGCGCGCCGAGCTTGTCATGGCTACAGAAGAGGCGCTGATGCGCGGCGCGGGTCTGTCGCGACAGAAGATGGGCTATCTCCGCGACCTCTCGACGCGCGTGACCGATCGGTCGCTGCCGCTCGCGCATTTGGGCCGGCTCTCGGACGACGCCATCATCGAACACCTCGTGCAGGTGAAGGGTATTGGACGATGGACCGTGCAGATGTTCCTGATGTTTCGTCTTGGCCGCGCCGACGTGCTTCCCGAGCTCGACCTCGGTGTCCAGAATGCAATCCAGCGCGCCTATGGACTGAAGAAGCGTCCCACACCGAAGGACGTGCTGCGCATTGGTGAACCCTGGCGGCCATATGCCTCCGTCGCGAGCTGGTATCTCTGGCGCTCGCTGGAAAACGGCGACGGACAGATGTGATGGATGGACATGAAAAACGCGGCGCCCGAATGCGGACGCCGCGTTCTTCATTCAGACCGGTGAATCAGGGCACGAGCTTCGGCAGTACAACGACGTTGCCGTTGGCTTCCTTGCCACCGGCGACCACGAGGCTGCCGAGCACGGAAGGACGGTAGCCGGAGTCCTTGCCCGGTGTCGCACGGACGACGTACGTGCCGGCCGGCACGTAGGCGAACTTCCACACGCCTTCGTTCGTTGCACGCTGCGTCGCGAGCACGTCTGCCTTCGCGGTATCCGCGACGGTGCTGCCGTTCTTCATGAGCTCAACCGTGACTGCCGGGCTCACGATCCCTGCGACGCTGTCCCGGTGCACCGATCCACTCAGCGATCCTGTCGTCGGCAACGTGGAGTTGTCGATGATGCCGGCGGCCCACCCACGCCACGATGCGCCGAGCGTGGAGATCTTGCCTTGCGGAATCTCGAAGCTCTTGGCGAGGTCGAAGTCGACGACGAAGCTGTTCGTACCCGGCGCAACCTTCACCGCATTCGTCACGGGGACGTTGATCACGACCTGTCCGGCCTTCGGCCAGTTGATGCCGGGCTTGCTGCTCTTCGTGAGGACGAGACCGGACTTGAGTGTCATGCTCGATGAGTCGGCGATGACGATGATGCGAAAGCCCTTGTATTCGCCCACGGGAAGTGAGAGCTGCCCGAGGTCGACCGTTTTCCCCTGCTGCAGATCCACGAGATTGAAGCGCGCCTTTGGCTCGGCCAGCACGACCCAACCGGCATCCGGATTCTGGTTAGTGCCTGGATGCGTCGAGTCGGCTTTCTGCGCGGAGTCGACTGCCGCGCGACGTCCATCAACGCGAGCGATGTAAAGGTCGACGCGCGAGACGGAATCAAACGTGAACGGGTCGTCGGTCAGCTTGACGACGAGCGTTCCCTGCGTCGCATCAGCGCCGTTCGGCGACAGTGTGCCATCGCTGGAACACGCGGCTATCGCGGCGATTCCAACGGTTGCGACGGTGAGGAGAAACGTGCGTTGCATGGTCTTGCTCCGTGTGAATGAAGGATCGTGGCGTTGCGATCGTACGCGAAAGTAACGCTGGCGAGCATCATCGTCTGTACCCACAATCACACTCCCTGGGTGGGCCGTAGCGCACCATAACCCTTTGTCACACCGTCATTTGTGGGCTTGAACACACTGTGCCGAGCTGCAAACTGCCCGATCGTAGGGTGAACTGCGAGAGCACCGCACCTACTCGCCACCTTCGGTGCGCTGGCGCACGGCTGGTGTCGTGCCGCTTGACTGAAGCGCACCTGACAGACATTGCGCCGCCCCGCTTCCATATGGGGACGATGGTCACATCGAAGCCACGCCTCTGGATCCACGGCCTTCGCGCTCGCAGCAGCGTATTTTCCGTTCCATGCTCGTGGTCAAGGACGATTCCGAAAAAGTACGCCTCTATGCGATCATGCGCCGTCGTGCAACGGCGCTGCTCGCGGCATTTGCCGTCATTTTCGCAGCGACGGCGATCCTGTCGCATTTCCATCCCGAGATCGCGCCGTTCTGGATCGGGATGGTTCGCGCCACGGCCGAGGCAGCGATGGTCGGTGGCATCGCGGACTGGTTCGCCGTGACCGCCCTGTTTCGCCATCCCCTTGGCCTGCCCATTCCGCACACGGCGATCGTTGCGAGTCGGAAGGACCGCATCGGCAGAAGTCTCGGCAACTTCGTCGGCAACAACTTTCTCTCCCGCGATGTCATTGCCCGGCAACTCACCGGGATGCACGTCGGCGAGCGCGCCGCGCGCTGGCTTGCCGAGCCGCAGCATCAGGCACGGGTCGCCCGTGCCATCGCGGGTGGTGTAGCACGGGCCGCCGAGTCGATCCCGAACGAGGAGCTGCAAGCGACGGTGCACGAGACGCTCGTCGCGCAACTCCGCAAGGCGCACGTCGCTCCGCTCCTCGGCGACCTGCTCGCGCTCGCGACCACCGATGATCGCCATCAGGAGATGCTGGACAAGCTCGTGGCGTTGGTCGCGCGCATCGTCCATGACAACAAGGAGCTCATTCGCACGCGCATTGGCGAGGAGAGCCCCTGGTGGGTGCCGGGTGCCATCGACGACAAGTTGTACCAGAAGATCGTCGCCGGCATCGAGCGGACACTCACCCAGGTGTCGACCGACGAGCAGCATCCGCTGCGCGAGCAGTTCGACCTGGCGCTGCGTGGCTTCGTCGAGAAGCTGCACAACTCGCCGGAAACGATAGCCCGTGCGGAAACGATGAAGGAGAAACTGCTGACGCATCCCGCGGTGGAGGAGCTCTCCGACGCATTGCTGCGGGCGGCGCAGAAGTCACTGGCGAAGTATTCGGGCGACGATGCTCCTTCCCCGGAGCCGCTCCAGCGCGCGATTGGGGGCATCGCCGAGCGTGCACTCGCAAGCCCCGCTTTCCTGGAGGACGTCGACCAGGCGATCGAGCGGCTGGTGCTCGGCGTGGTGGAGCAGTATCGCCCCGAAGTGGCCGAGTTGATCGCCAAGACCGTCGAGGGGTGGGACGCGACGGATGCGTCGCGGAAGATCGAGGTGCAGATTGGTCGCGATCTCCAATTCATTCGAATCAATGGAACGCTGGTCGGCGGATTGGTCGGCCTCGTCCTGTATGTCATCAGCGTGTTCTTCAAGTGAGCACGCGGTATCTCCTGGAGGACGTCTCGTGATCCGCCGTTTTGCCGTTGCTGGACTTCTGGTTCCCACGCTGCTCTGGTCGCAACCCGCGCTCGAATACACCGGGCGGCGCGCTGACCTCGCCGCGAAGCTGCCCGATGGTGTCGTGATCGCACTGGGAGGTCATGACCCGGTGCAGGACTACTTGTCGTTCGAGCAGGGCCCGTCGTTCTATTACCTCACGGGCTTCAAGGAGCCCGATGCCGCATTGATGATGTTCGTGAAGGGAGGAACGCTGCAATCCGCGACGCTCTTCGTGAATCCGCGGCAGCCCAGCCGTGAGGTGTGGACGGGAACTCGCATTGGCGTGGAAGGCGTGGCGGACCGTACGGGGCTGCGCGGTCGGTCGTCGGTCGACCTGCCGCACGTCCTCGACTCGCTCGCCGCCACCGGCATTCCCTTCAACGTGATCGGCGAGGTGAGCCGACCGCCTGACGAGGAAGGGGCGCTGAGCTATCGCACGCCCGACGAGCAGATCTTCGATCGCCTCAAGCGAAAATTTCCGTCGCTGCGGTTGACCATCGTGAATGATGCAGTGGAGCAGTTGCGCGGGACGAAGAGCGCCGCCGAGCTGACGTTGATTCGCAATGCGGTCGACCTCACGCTGCGGGCGCTGCGCGAAGTGATCCCTGCGGTGAAGCCGGGCATGAACGAGTTCGAGCTGCAGGCACTCATCGAGTACACGTTCCGCCGCAACGGTGCGGATCGGCCGTCGTTCTCCACCGTCGTCGGATCGGGGCCGAACTCCACCACGCTGCATTACAACCAGGACGATCGCTTCATCGGCGCGAACGACCTGATCGTGATGGACATCGGCGCGTCGTTCAAGGGCTACGCGGCAGACGTCACCCGCACAGTTCCGGCAAATGGCATCTTTACGCCGGAGCAGCGCACCATCTACCAGATCGTGCGTGACGCGCAGCGTTCGGCCGAGCGACACGCGACACTGGGCTCGGCAGCGCGCCTCATGAGTGATTCAGCCAGTGCGACCATCGCCAACGGCCTGACCCGGGTGGGGTTGATCGAGTCGCCAAATGCGACGTATGATTGCGGCAGCGCCACACAACCGCGGCAATGCGCGCAGCTCCAGCTCTACTACATGCATGGCATTGGGCATGGCATCGGGCTGGAGGTGCATGATCCCGATCAGTACTACTTCACCGGGAAGATCCAGGCAGGAAGTGCGTTCACGATCGAACCGGGGATCTATGTTCGCGAACACCTGCTGGAGGAGATTCCCGACACGCCGCGCAACAAGGAGTTCGCGGCGCGTGTTCGCAATGCCGTGACACAGTACAAGAACATCGGCGTTCGCATCGAGGACAACTATCTCGTGACGACGAAGGGGGTGGAGTGGGTGTCCCAGTTTCCTCGCGAGATCAACGAGATCGAGGAGCTGATGCGAAAGGGCTCGCCCGGTGTGGCCGCGCGCGACGAGTTCCGTGTCGAGAAGTACCGGCTCATTCCCTGAGTGACGACACAACCTCCTCCTGAACGGCGCAGCGCGGCGGCCATCCCGATGGTCACCGCGCTTCTGCTGTGTGTGTTGGGCGTGTATCCGCTGGCGAACCGACTGACCGAGGGCAGCGCCGTCCCGTGGTATACCGCGACGCTCCATTTCTGGGTCGTCGTGGGCACGGCGATCATCGTGCTACTGGCCATCGTGTCGCGCGTAGCCGGCAGGCAGGTCGATGCCGGATGGACTGCGGTGACGGCGCGCATCATGGCAATCCGGCCGACGGTCTTCATTGGCGTCGTCGCGCTGTTCGCGTTCGTGGCGACCATCGTGTTCGCCGTGTACTGCTTCGGCCGGCAGCCGCACAACTCCGATGAGGTCGCGCAACTCTTCCATGCGAAGATGCTGCTGCATGGGCGGCTGACGCTGCCGCCGGACCCGAATCCCGAGTTCTTCGGGATGGACAACATGATCGAGCAGGGGCGCTGGTACTCCCAGTTTCCCATTGGCGGTCCGGCGTTTCTCGCGCTCGGCATGGCATTCGGGGCGGCGTGGCTGCTGAACCCCGTGCTGCTCGCGCTGAGCGTGATGTGCCTGTACGGCTTCGTGCGGCGGACGTACGGCGAAGGCACGGCGCGCGCCACGTCCCTGCTGTTCGCGCTCTGTCCGTTCGCGCTCTTCATGTCGGCGAGCTTCATGAACCACGTACCGGTGCTCTGGCTCGCCACCGTGACGTTGATGCAGCTCGCGGTGTGGGTGAGCGCGACATCCGGCCGAGCAACGGCTCGCGCGGCGGCGCTCATGGGCTTCGCGCTCGGCGTCGCGTTCGCGATCCGTCCGCTCGATGCGCTCGTCGTCGCGCTGGTAGTGGGCCTCGCCCAGCTCGAGACGATTCAGGAGCGCCGGGTGGGGGTGCACCTCCGCTCGATCGGGGTGCAGGTCGTCGCGGGCTTGATACCTGTGGCACTCCTGTTCGTCGTGAACGCACGCACCAACGGCGCGCCGTTGCGACTGGGCTACGAGGTGCTTTACGGCAGCGCGCACCAACTCGGCTTCCACATGGATCCTTATGGCACCGCGCATACCCCGGCGCGGGCGGTCACCTTTGCCTCGAAGTACCTCCTTCAACTGAACGTGCTGCTGTTCGAGTGGCCCCTTCCGTCCGTGCTGGTGATTGCGGCGGGACTCGCGGCGCTCCGCCGGCCGACGCGCTGGGACCTGCTCATGATCGGCATGTTCATGGCGCAGCTTTTCGCCTATGCGGCCTACTGGCACGACGGCAATTTTCGCGGGCCGCGATTCCTCTTTACGGCACTCCCGGCCATTCTCGTCATCACGGCACGCACGCCGGTCTGGATCGGGGAGGTCACGCGCGGCACGGTGCGACGCACCGCGATGCTGTTGGTACCGGCCTGCATGCTGTTCTCGTGGTTTGCCTTTGGCATCAACATGGGGGTTTGGGCGCGCGTGCGTGGCTACCGCAAGATTGCTCCCCTCATGCGGGTTGATCCAGACAAGCTCGTTCGGACCGCGCAGTTGCAAAACGCGCTCGTCTTCATCAACGAGGGAGGTGAGGCGCGCAATCTTCACTACCTCTGGGGGCTGGGCTTGAGTCGAGGCAATGCGGCGCGCCTGATGGTATCCGCCTCGGCGTGTGCCATTCGGTTGTCGATCGATGCGGAGCAAGCGTTGCGACCGGCCACGACACGGGGCCGACTCGATCGCCTGGTGAAGGGCGCCCTCGCTTTCGATGCGCAGAATCCACCCCCTCCCACGCCGCAGGCATGCATCGACGATGCGCGCCGCGACGCGGAAGGCTCGGCCTCCTATGCCCCATTTTTTCCGGCGAACACGTTCGACTCTGCGGGCCACCTTGGCGGAAACGTCGTTTACGCACTCGACCTCGGTGAGCACGACGAAGTGCTGCGATCGCGATTCGGCGACCGCACGTGGTATCGCTTCGGCCAACGGTTTGCGGCCGGCGATTCCATTCCGACGCTTCGGCCCTACCGGGCGGTCGTGAACGACACCACGGTGTCACGGTGACGGTCGAGCGTGCGTCGCGCAGGCTCAGGGTGGTCACCCTGGCCTTCTTTGCGGCCTTCCTGCTGCTCGGCCTCGCCGTCTTCCGCGACTATGGCATTTCGTGGGACGAAATTCCCACCCGCGAGTTCGGCATCATGTACGTCACGCACCAGGTGCCGGACCTGCAAGCGCTGAATGCCCTGCGCGCCGCGAAGGGGCCGGCGTACGAACGGTTCGGACCGTTATTCGAGATCATCCTCGTGCGGGCGGAAACGCTGATGTTTCACGCCGACGTCCGCACGGTGTTCTACATGCGCCACCTCGCGACATTCCTGATCTTCTTCCTGGGCGTGGTCTTTTTTCACCGGCTGTGTCGCGAGCGCTTTGGCGGGTGGCTGGCGTTGGTCGGATGTCTCGGGCTCGTCCTGAGCCCGCAGCTCTTTTCGCACAGCTTCTACAACGTCAAGGACATCTCCTTCCTCGCGATGTTCGTGGGGACGATGGTGACATTGCGTGGCGCCGTCGATCGTCCCGAACGGCGAACGATGATGTACCACGTCGCGAACACCGTCGTGCTGTTGGGCGCGCGCGTCCTCGGTGTATTCGCGATGCTGCTGACGGGCGCCGCGGCAATCGCGCGCCGGCCGAACATGCGGACCCTGTTGTACCTCATGGGATACGGGCTCGTCGTCGCGCTGTTGCTGCCGCTGGTGTGGCCTGTGCTCTGGATCGACTACGCCAACATCGTGTGGGACGCGGTGCTCGGCACCACCACGAATCCCTACTTCAAGACCGACCTGTTTCGCGGCCAGATGATCAGCGCATCGCACCTGCCATGGGACTATGTGCCGACATGGATCATGATCACCACACCGGTTGCGGTGCTCGTCCTCTTTCTGTCAGGCACGGTCGCGGCAATCGTGTCGTTCGCGCGGCGTCCCCTCGAGTATATCCGGGGCGAACGTCAGGACGATCTCGTCGTGCTCGCCTGGTTCTTTCTTCCCGTGGTTGGCTGCGTGGTGTTGAAGCCGATCATGTATGACGCATGGCGTCACCTGTTCTTTGTCTATCCCGCCCTGGTCTATATCGCGTTGCTCGGGCTGCAGGCAATCGTCTCAAAGGCGGTTGCCCTGGCTGGAGAGGCACGCAGGCACACGGTCCGGGCCGTGGCCGGCGGCGTCCTCCTCATGGCGGTTGCTCCCGTGGTGACCTTCATGGTGCAGAACCACCCGTTCGAGCATGTCTACTTCAACCGGCTCGCCGGATCGGACATGCAGCAGGTGAAGCAACGATACGAGCTGGATTATTGGGGCCTGTCCTATCGCAAGGCGCTGGAGTACATCGTCCGAACGGACACCTCCTCGCACATTCGCATCTTCACCACGACGTATCCCGGGCGGCTGAACGTGGCGATGTTGCCGCGCGCCGATCGGGCAAGGGTGGAACTCGTTGCAACAGATGCCGAAGCTGAGTATGTCATGACGAACTACCGGTTCCACCCGCAGGCTTATGGCTATACGAACGAGGTCTACAGTGTCCGAGTGGGCAATGCATCCATTGCATCCGTGTTTCGGCGACCAGCGCCGCCAGTGACCGCGCCGACCTTCCCCGCGCCAACGGAGCGCCGTCCATGAGTGCGCAGGAGATCAGTGCCTGCCGCTGCTGCGGGTCCACCGCACTCGAATCGATCTTGTCGCTCGGTGTGCAGCACCTCACTGGCGTATTCCCGAAATCGCCTGCCGAGCGGGTGACGTCGGGACCGCTGGAGCTGGTGAAGTGCGTGAGCGGCGGCGGCTGCGGCCTCGTGCAACTTCGGCACACGTACGACTCGTCCGAGATGTATGGCGCGAACTACGGCTACCGCTCGGGCCTCAATCAATCCATGGTGCGGCACCTCGGCCAGACCGCCGCGGCGATCGTCGCGAAGTATCCTCCGGCTCCAGATGCGATCGTGCTCGACATCGGCAGCAACGATGGCACGACGCTGTCGTTCATGCCGGAAGGAGTGCGGCGCGTCGGAATGGATCCAACCATCGTCAAGTACGGGAAGTTCTATCAACCCGGCATCCAGAAGATTCCCGATTTCTTCTCGGCGAAGACCTTTCGCGCGAACTTCGGCAACGAGAAGGCCGCGATCATCACGTCGATCGCGATGTTCTACGACCTGGACGACCCTCTCGCGTTCGTGCGCGACATCGCGGCGGTGCTGGCTCCCGAAGGTGTGTGGTATTTCGAGCAGAGCTACCTCCTCACGATGCTCACGCAGAATGCGTACGACACCATCTGCCATGAGCATCTCGAGTACTACGCGCTGCGCCAGATCGAGTGGATGATGGCGCGCTGCGGACTGCGCGTCATCGACGTCAAGCTGAACGACGTGAACGGCGGAAGTTTTTCCGTCGCGGTCTGCCACGAGGACGCTGACCATCGTCCCGACACCGCTGCCATCGATGCCGTGCGATCGGGCGAGCGTGCTGCCCGCCTGGACGAGCTCGATCCGTACCACGCCTTTGCGGAGCGCGTGGTCGCGCATCGCGATGCCCTTGTTGCCCTCATCGCTGACATCCGGTCCCAAGGAAAGCGCGTCATTGGCTACGGTGCATCGACGAAGGGCAATGTCATCCTGCAGTTCTGCGGACTCACGAGCGACGACATTCCGGCCATCGCCGAGGTGAACCCTGACAAGTACGGCGCGTTTACGCCGGGAACGCACATTCCGATCATCTCCGAAGCCGAGGCGCATGCGCTCGCACCGGATTACTTCCTGGTGATGCCCTGGCATTTCCGGGACAACCTCATCGGGCGCGAGACCGCGTATCTCGCATCGGGGGGCAAGATGATTTTTCCGCTCCCCGAGATATCGGTAGCGTCGGCGTGAGCGTCGCGTGAAGGACGTCCTGCACAACGCAGCAACGTGAGCGACGGTCGCACGCCGCTCAAGACGCTCGTGATGGTGCCCACCTACAACGAGCGTGAGAACGCGCCGTTGATGGTGAACGCCATCAAGGCGCTCGGCATCGACGTCGACGTGCTCTTCGTCGACGACGATTCTCCGGACGGCACCGGGCCCCTGCTCGACGCACTGTGCGCGGACTACAGCCGGCTGCGGGTGATCCATCGCATCGGCAAGCGGGGCATCGGCGGTGCGCACCTGGAGGGCATCGCGGCTGCGTATGCCGGAGGGTACCAGCAACTCGTCACGCTCGACTGCGACTTCAGCCACAGTCCCGAGGACATTCCGGCATTTCTCGAGGCGTCGGATTCGTCGGACGTCGTTGTCGGCTCACGCTGGACCGAACTCGATAGCCTGCCCGGCTGGAACCTCTTTCGCCGCATGATGACCGGTGCCGGCCACATGCTCACACGTGCCGTGCTCGGCATGCCGTATGATGCGACGGGCGCGTTTCGCGCGTACCGACTGGATCGCATACCGGAAGCGGTGTTCTCCCTCGTGCAGTCGCGGAGCTACTCGTTCTTCTTCGAGAGCCTGTTCATCCTGCACCAGAACGGCCTCCGCATCGCGGAAATTCCGATCGTGCTCCCGGCGCGCACGTACGGGCACTCGAAGATGACGATGAAGGCCGCCCTCAACAGCGTGCGCATCATGCTCACGATCGCGGCGCGCTTCCGTCGGTCGCCGTCCGAGTTCCGCATGCGCGCCGCACCGCTCGCAATCGTCCCGCACCTGGAAGATCCACAGCACTGGGACAACTACTGGAAGCAGTCGGCGGCGACGACGAAGCGCGTCTACTCCGTCATCGCGTCACTCTATCGTCGCACGTTCATCCGTCCGCGGCTTCATCGCGTGCTCGGCCGGCAATTCACTCGCGGCTCTCGCTTGATTCATGCGGGGTGCGGCGGTGGTCAGGTCGACCAGGGCTTGCACGAGCGTGTGCGCATCACGGCGCTCGACATCTCACCAGACGCGCTGTTGCTGTACCAGCAGAACAACCCGACAGCACAGCAGATCCAGCATGGGGACATCCTTGCGTTGCCGTATGGCGACGCCACCTTCGACGGCTACTACAGCCTCGGCGTGATCGAGCACTTTACGGACGCCGAGATCTCGCGGATACTCGCCGAGGCGCGTCGGGTGCTCCGCCCCAATGGGCGCATCGTGTTGTTCTGGCCGCACGCGCGCGCAACGAGCGTTCGCGTGCTCGGCCTCGCGCACCGCCTGCTCGCGCGGAGCGGCAGCACGACGGAGCTGCATCCGGCGGAGGTGTCGCTGCTGTCATCGCGGTCGATGGCGGAGGAACTGCTGCGCCGCGGCGGGTTCACGGTGACGTCGTACGACTTTGGGGCGAAGGATCTCTGGATCCAGGCGGTGGTGGTCGCAGAGCGAGCGGCCTGAACTTTTTCAACTTTCAGTTATCTGCTGACGGACGACAGCAACCCGGGCAGTGGCCTTCGCCTGCGGTTCTACGCGGCCGACGGGTAGACCTCGAACACACCGGCTGCCCCCATGCCGCCGCCGATGCACATCGTCACCAGGCCGTGACCACCGCCGCGACGGCCGAGCTCGTGCACGAGCTGCGTCGTGAGCTTCGTGCCCGTGGCGCCGAGCGGGTGCC
>JALYVY010000005.1:0-7811 GCA_030852985.1 Gemmatimonadota bacterium
GAGTTGGTGTGCAGCGTGGAGAGCACCATGTGGCCGGTGAGTGCCGCCTTGATGGCGATACCGCCCGTCTCGAGATCGCGGATCTCGCCCACCATGATGATGTTCGGATCCTGCCGGAGGAACGCCTTCAGCGCTGCCGCGAACGTCATGCCGATTTCCGTCCGCACCAGTACCTGGTTCACGCCGTAGAGATTGTACTCGACGGGATCCTCGGCGGTCATGATGTTGACGTCGATGTTGTTGACCTTCGACAGCGCCGAGTAGAGCGTGGTGGTCTTGCCCGAGCCGGTTGGGCCGGTGACGAGCACCATGCCATACGGGTTCGACACCGCCTCCATGAGGTCCTTCTCGGCCTTGGGCTCGATGCCGAATTTCTCGAGGTCGAGGGTCAGGTTGCCCTTGTCGAGAATACGGAGCACGATCTTCTCACCGAAAAGCGTGGGCAGGGTCGACACGCGGTAGTCGATCACCTTCTTGCCCATCTTCAGCTTGATGCGTCCGTCCTGCGGCACGCGGCGCTCGGCGATGTTGAGCTGAGCCATGATCTTGAAGCGCGAGATGAGCGCGGCCTTGAGCTTCATGGGCGGCTTCATGACTTCCATGAGCGCACCGTCGATGCGGTAGCGCACGCGGATGTCGTGCTCGAAACACTCGAAGTGGATATCCGAGGCGCCCTTCTTCACCGCGTCCGTGAGGATCGCGTTGAGCAGCTTGACGACCGGCGCGTCTTCCATCTGCGCCGTGAGCTGCGCGGATGCCTGGTCCTCTTCCTTTTCCTCGACGACCTCGACATCGCTCTCCATGTCGTCGATGACGGAGAGGAGGTCATTCACCTGCGTGTCGGCCGTCGTCTCGTACAGCTTCTCGATCGCCGTCTTGAGCGTGAACTCTCCCCCGATCACGGGGAAGATGTCGTAGCGCGTGATGAACTTCAGGTCGTCGAGGACGCCGAGGTTCGTGGGGTCGGCCATGGCGACGGTGAGCGTGCGGCCGTCGCGCTTGAGGGGCAACACGAGGTGCTTGATCGCGAGGTCGCCGGGGATCAGCTTCGCGATGCGGGGGTCGACCTCGAACTTGGAGAGGTCCACAGCCGGCATCTTGTACTGGCGGGCGAGCATCTTCGTGAGCTCGGTTTCCTGTATGAAGCCGAGCTTGACGAGATTGTAGCCAACGCGCGTGCCGCTCTGCCGCTGTTCCTGCAGCGCCTTTTCCAGTTGCTCACGTGTAATGAGCCCCTCGCGGACGAGGAGGTCACCAAGGCGTTCGGCTGCGGCGACCGGAGCTGCCATGAACGGGGGGCGGGGAGGCGTGGAGGCGAGAAATTCGTGCGCGACGCCGCGAGGAGGGGCGTGTCTCAAGGTCGCGCCCGTCTAGTGCCCTGTCAAGAAATCTACCGCGAAGAACAGCTGCAATGCGACCAATGCGCATGCCTTCGGGGACAAGTGATGAAGATCACCACTAGTCTGGCGAGGCGAGCTCAGACGCTTACGCGATCGGCGTCTCCCTTTGCGGAAAACGCGCGGCTATCGAGTTGGCACGTGGAAGCGTCAGCATGAAGCGGGCACCTTCGCCGGGGGTGCTTTCGGCAGTCACGTCGCCGTGCATGGCGCGGGCGAGGCTGCGGCTGATCGCAAGGCCCAACCCGACGCCCGCCTCAGCACTCAGGTGGCCGGCATCGATCTGCACGAACGGGTCGAATATCAGCTCGAGCTTGCCCGCCGGAATGCCGATGCCCGTGTCAGAGACGCTGATGGTGACCGTCTGCTCGGTAGTCGTGCATGCAACCGTGATGCTACCGCCGGGCGCCGTGAACTTGATGGCGTTCGAGACGAGGTTCACCAGGATCTGCACCACCTTACCGCGGTCGCCGCGCGCCACGCTGCCCTCCTCGCACGTCGTATCGTCGTAGGACAGGTGCCGCTGCGCCATGAGCGGCGCCACGAGCGACCGGGTTGCATCCATCACCTCCTGCGCCGAGAGGTCGCCGGTGACGTAGACGACCTGTCCGCCTTCCACCTTCGTGAGGCTCAGCAGGTCGTTTATGAGGCCGGTGAGGTACCGCTGGTTTTCGCGGATGCGGCCAAGGTCCGTGCGTTGTTCCTCCGTGATCGGACCGCGCAACCCCATGTCGAGAATGTCGACGTAGCCAGCGATCGCGTTCAGCGGCGTGCGCAGCTCGTGGCTCATCATGCCGAGAAACGTGCTCTTGGCCACGCTCGCGGACTCGGCGCGAATCCGCATCGCGATCGACTCTCCGTAGCGGCGCGCGCGGTCGAGCGCCGTCGCGCTGCGCGCGGCCAGCTCGTGCGCAAGCTCGATGTCATTCGCCGTGTAGCGCCGAAGCGGAATGTCGACGAACGTGACCGTGCCGATGAGACGCGTGTCGACGGTCATGGGCACCGTGAGCGATGAACCGGCGCCCAGCGCCTTCAGCGCGGCGACTACCTCGGGCGGCTGTCCCGCTCCGGCGAAGGCGCTCTCGAGGTCGACGGCGATCTCCGACGCTACTGGGTCGCGCAGTATCGCGGGCAGGCCGAAGGTGTCGTCGATCTCGGGAATCCATCGTCCTTCGAGGCTGGAAAGAATTGCCTGCTTCTCGGGATCGGGATGAATCACTGCGAGCCGGTGCATCGTGTGATCCGGCGCCAGGATGTCGACGATGCACCACCCGCCAACGTGGGCCAGCCTTGTGCGCGCGATCGCCCCGTTCGTCTCTCCCTCATCGAGCGATTCACCAAGGCGTTTGCTCTCGACGGCGAGGAAGGTCGCGGACACGCGCGTCACTTCCGCGTCCGCGGCGGCCTGTTGCTCGCGGAGTGCACTCACGAGCAGGCGCTCCGCGACTTCGCGTTGCAGCGCGAGGGTATTTTCCGCCCGCGTCGACTGGCGAAGCTCGATCAGCAGGTGCTGCGTGTCTCCCATGGGCGTCAGCGAAGGCCAGATGCTGCACGCAAGGGGATACGCGATCGCCGCTACTTCATCTATGCGCTGCCCCTGCACGGCGATCCCTGTGCGGAACGCCCTGTCGAGCAGGGAGGGGAGGGTGACGCTCACGCGCGGCGCCAACACGGTTACGATGGGATGTCCGATGGCGTTGGTGGCGTTCGCACCCAGCAGCGTGCGGAATGCCGCATTGGCGTACGTGAGGATGTGATCCCGCCCTCGCGTGAGCGCGAACGCGGACGCCATGCGCTCCATGACCTCGCCGAACGCAGCCGCCGGCGCGGGAGGGCTGCCAGTCATGGGATCGACGTGATAATGCCGGGCATCGAGTGGTGGCGTTCCGGTGATATCATCCACCCGTTTGCGCGACCGCGCGATATTCGCCGTCGGCTGCGTCAGATCCCTTCGTCACATATCCGAGGGCCGCCAGGCGCTGGAGGATCACGAGCAGGTCCCTTGGAGGCTGCCCCGAACGCTCGGTGAGCTGCGCCCTGGAAGCACTCCCGAGACGCACCAGCGTATCGAGAACAGCAGCCTCGCTGTCGGTCAGCCCAGGGTACGCTTGCCGCGGAGCCTGAGACTCGATCTCGGGCACTCCAGTCATGATGCCACGGTAGTTGCGCAATGGCCCGCCAATGACCGCACCGCTCGCGGTGATGTCGTAGGTAAGGAAATCGTGGCTGTGCGCGCTGCCTCGCATCTTGTTGATGGCCATCACGCTGCGGAGCACGCCGTCGATCTCGACGAACCGCTGCACGATGATGTCGTCCGTGATGAATGAGACTTTTTCGGACGTGAAACGAACGTGGGGATAGTCGCCGATGATTTCGGTCGTCATGAAGATCGTGACGCCCGTTGCCGTCAGCGCGCCCACGAGGCGATAGAGGGACTCGCGAAAGTCCTCGCGGAACGTCGGTGCGAGGGCGACTTCGAACCCGGACAGCGAATCGATCACGACGCGGACGGCACTCAATTCTTCCACCGCCTCGAGAATCTCGGCCAGCGTTTCGTCGACGGAAAGGTCCAGCGGGCGCAGATAGATCAAGCGCAGGTTGCCCTCGGCGATCGCCTTCTCCATGTCCTGGTTCCTCGCCTTCGCGCGCGCGAGGTATTCCTCCGGATACTCCTCGAAGACGACGATGATGACGCCTTCGCCGCGGCGAAGCCCCTCCGCCGCGAACTGGGTGGCGAAAGTCGTCTTGCCGCTGCCGGCGGGACCGGCGAGCATCACCGCATCGCCCGCGGGTATGCCGCCACCCATGAGCTCATCGAGACCGGGCACGCCAGTCGCGAGACGGACGGCACCTTGCGGATGTCGCTCCATCTGGTTTTCGGGAATGCGCGGGAAGATCTGCACGCCGTTGTCGGTGATGCGATAGGTGTGCAGGCCGGGCATCGGCGCACGTCCCCGGACTTTCACGACCTGCAGCTTGCGCACGACCGAATTCCGGTCGGTCACCTGAGACATCCAGAACACGCCATCCGCCACCGTGAAAACGGGACTCCGCTGCTCCCCTTCCGAATATTCCCCGATGAGGAAGGACGTCACCTCCCACGTGGTGAGGTGCAGCGCCAACCGCTGGATGAACTGTTCAATTTCCATGACGCCGGCCGGCGCCGACACCGCGGCGCTTCCAAGAAACGTCCGGAAGGAATCGACGACGACGATCGCAGGCTTCACGCGCTCGACCTCGGCGACCATGCGAGCGAGGACGACATTCAGGTCGAGCTCGAGCGCCTCTTCGCTGAGATTGACGTACTGGATGGCCGAGCCGACGAGCGATGCGTCGAAGAATGCGAATTCGCGCTGGTAGCGAAGCATCTTGAGCGTCGGCTCGCCCAGGACGGTGAAGTAGAGTGCGGGACGCGCGGCGGTCGCGTTGGCGAAGAGGATCTGTTGCGCCAGCGTCGTCTTGCCGGATCCTGGACTGCCCGCGATCAGATTGAATGACAGTCGAGGCAGGTTGCCGCCGAGGACCGTATCGAGGCCGGGCACGCCGGTGATCAGCCCTTCGATCCTGCCGACACCGGCGGCGGACCGCGTTCCGCGCTTCTTCGTGGCTTCAGGCTTTTTCATTCCGGCTCCCCGCCGTCGTGCGTTGCAAGAGTGACTTCCCGCTCAACGAGACGCGCGACGAGGTCCTCGCCAATGAGGCGGCCGAGTGATGTGAACATGTGTTCGAGCACGGCTTCGAGGGCGGCGGCCACTGGCGCCGTACCATGCGCCTGCACAAGGGCGCTGACGTTGTCAAAAATGGGCGACGCGTGGCGATTCACGCGAAGCTCGGCAAGGAACGGATATTCGGCTGCGCATTGCACGAGCGCCCGCCGGAGCAGTGCATGGAATCCTGGCGGTCCGAGGCTGAGCGACAACTCGGAAGAGGCCAGCTCGCAGGCGTCCTGTGCGGCGAGCGCTCCTGCGTCCGCGTCCATGTGCTCGGCGGCAGCGCGCCGGATCAGGCGGCGAGCCAGTGTCCGTGCACTCTGCGCCTCGGTCGACATCTGCTGCCTCGGGGGGGGGGCGCGCGAGAGATGCGCGTTCCAACGTGCGCTACCGTACGCAAGCTTTAGGTAGTTTACTCGCTTACTCGACGAGAGGCAACAGTCGGGTCGTCGGCACAGGCACCGCAGGCGCACCTTTGCCCTTAACGACAGCGCCCTTTGTCGTTCGCCACACATCAAGCATTGTCCGGAGCACGCGCGGACTATAGGCTGTCTGGCTGCTCCGGTTATGTACGGTACTGTACTCGGGCATCGATCGTGCTAATAATCTCACGTCGCCGCAACTCGCCCTTGCCCCGGCTGCACTCAGCGAATTCGGGCGAATTGGCAAGGATGTGCCGTGGGTCGGGAGATTCGGAAAGAACGGGATACTCCCTCCGAGAGAGACGTGCTCGAGGCGCGTTTTCGCCGCCTCTGCACGCACCTCGGGGAGGAAGAGTTTGGGCAGATGATCGACGACATGCTGGCCGTCAAGGCCCGCGATCTGCTCCGCATTCGTCATCATCCCTCGCGAGACTGACGGCGCGTACGATTCAAACCCGGTACGCGTAGGGATCACCACGAAGCTATGCGCGAGCGGTGGAGCGCGCGGTGACGATTTCGCGCAGCTCACGCGATATGGTCGAACTGGTGGCGGACGAGCTGATAGCACTCGCACGACACTCGCTCCAGCCCCGCTCGATCCATGATGTGGATACGATCGCGTGACGCGTGAATGAGGCCATCGCCGCGCAGCGACTGAATGGCGATGGTCGCGCCTTCAAGCGATTCGCCCAGCATGACGGCAAGGAGTTCACGGGTGAGCAGCAGCTCGTCGTTCGCGAGCCGGTCGTGCGTCATGAGCAGCCAGCGCGCGCAGCGCTGCTCGAGCGGATGAATGCGGTTGCACGCGGTGCCTTGCGACACGACGCCAAGGTACGCGCCGGCATACCGGCTGAGGAGCTTTCGAATCGTGGGACGATGTGCCGCGATCGCGATGATGTCCGACGCGCGCCCACGCAACGCGGCGCCCGCGACATTGCAGAGGGACTCTCCGTCATCAGAGTCCGCCTCCAGCCATGCGGGCAAACCGCACATGCCTTCATTCCCGACCGTGCCCACCTCGATGCGGCTTCCGTCGGCGAGCGTGGTGACGACCGCAATGATCGCCGACTCCGGAAAATGGAGCCATTGGGAGGACTTTCCCGCCGACTCCACGACCTGGGCCAGGCGCAGGTTCACACGCTCGAGCAACGGCTCGATGCTTCCCCAGTCGTCCGCCGTGAGGGCTCCGAGCAGGTGATTGCGTGGTTCGCGGTGCCCCGTCCAGCGGGGCGCGCGTTCATCTGGTGCGACCACACTCGCCTCGGGTGTTGAATGCAACCCAGAAGGCATACTGCAAGAACGATTCGTACGCTAGCGCACCAAGAAAATGTTACTGCGTCCCTTCAGGAACGTAGGGCAACAACTGATCGAACCGCGCGCGCACGACGCCGTAGCATTCGCACGCTGCGGCTTCCAGTCCTGCCCTGTCTGTGACACGAATGTGGCCGCGGCGATAGCGAATCAGCCCCGCATCCTGCAGGGCTCCGGCAGCGATCGTCACGCCGATGCGCCGTACGCCGAGCATCAGGGCAAGGAACTCCTGCTTGAGTTCGAGCATGTCGCTGCCGACCGTGCGGTCATGCGTCATCAGGAGCCAGCGGGCGCATCGCTGCTCGATGGTGTGCAGCCGATTGCACGCGGCCCCCTGTGCGACGAGCGAGAGGTATGCCTGCGTATAGCGATTGAGCAGTCGGCGGATCTCGGGGCGCGTGTTGGCGGCGTCGAGGAGCACGTCGACGGGCACGCGCAGCGCCGCGCCTCGCACCTGACAGAAGGTCCTGCTCTCACTGGCATCGGCCTCGAGGTATGCGGGCAACCCCGCCATGCCCTCGTTGCCCATCGTGCCGACTTCGACACCGCTGCCGTCGGTCATGTAGGTGACGACGGAAACGGCGGCCGATTCCGGAAAGTAGATATGCGTAAAGTGCTCTCCGGGCTCGGCGAGGACGTCGTTGATCTCGAGCGTCACTGGTTCCAGATGCCGCTTCAGGACCGCGAAGTCGGCCGGAGCAAGAGCTGCGAGGAGTCGATTGCGGGCAACGTCGGACCCTTGCGGCAGGCCGATCATCGAACGGCGCGCGCCATTGTCCATTGGCGATAAGCGCGGAATATCGGTCACTACGGCGGGGATGCGAGGAGGGCGGAGTCGCGCACGTGGACAATGCTGCCATGTCCTGGTTCCGCTGCGATCTCCGGAGCAACACACTTCCATCTTGCGTTGCTGCATTCACGCGGAGAAGGGCGCGCGCCGTTCGATGATCGGCCTGCCGCAAGGGTCCGAC
>JALYVY010000005.1:7821-53166 GCA_030852985.1 Gemmatimonadota bacterium
GCGCGCGCGCGCCGGCAATCGTTACTGGGTGCGTTAGCGCACGGATTTCGCAACTTTGGCGTTCACGTCGGCGGGCGCCACGCGGGGTTGGTTGCGCCGTTAAGGCTGAAGCAGAAGCGCGTGCCTTCTTCCGGCGAGCTCTGTACGTCGACGGTGCCGCCATGACTCTCGACGATCCCCTTCACGATGAACAATCCCAGCCCCGCGCCGGTGCGCGAGGCCTTCGTCGCCTTCCAGAACCGGTTGAACAGATGGGGGATGTGGTCGGGTGCAATGCCGGCGCCAGAATTTTTCACCGTAAACTCGACGCGCGAGCCCACGCGGTGACCCGTCACGCGCACGAGACCTTCCGCGGGCGTGAACTTGACGGCGTTGCCGACGAGGTTGGAGAACACCTGCGCAATGCGGCCGCGGTCGGCCGGCACTTCGGCATCGTCACCAATCCACTCGTGCTCGAAGCGAATCTTTTTCGCCCCGACGAGCGGCTCCAGCTCGATGACCGCATCGTTGAGCAGCACCGCCGCGCTCGTGAGCGACGTTTCCACCGCGAGCGTGCCCGACTCGATCCGCGAGACGTCGAGCAGGTCCTGGATGAGCGCATTCCCTCGCGCGGTGGCCCGCCGAATCAGCTCGAGTTGCGGGACGAGAGGCGTCATGGCCCCACCCTCCGCGAGCACGTCGAGCAGGAACGACGTGCTCATGTGAATGGTGTTCAGCGGGTTGCGCAGGTCGTGCGACACGATCGCGAGCACGTCATCGCGCGCACGCGTGGCCCGCTGTGCCTCGCCGTACAGCAGCGCATTGTCGACGGCGACTGATGCGCGTCGCGCCAGGTCCTCGGCGAGCAGCAGCGCCTCCGGCGATGTCGCGCGCGCGACGTCCGCGCTGAGAAACTGGAGAAAGCCCAGCACGCGCTGTCGTGCGATGAGTGGAATCACCAGGAGGGCGTACGGCCCCGTTTTTCGAAGCTCCTCGAGGAGCGCGGGATCCCGGGCGACGTCATGCAGGGCGTCATCGTCAGCGTGCGCGGAGAGGTGCACAGCGCCCTCCTCGATGGCGCGCTGTGCGATGCTCGACATGACTGGCTCCTCCGCGCGCACCGCGCCTTCTTCGATGGGCGGCATGCCCGCGAAGCCGTGCACGGTGTCGACACGCTGCGGCAGGCCACCCGGCCCGAGGAGGTCAACCGCGCAGATGTCCGCGAAGCGGGGCACGATGAGCCGCGCCAGATCACGGAGCACGCGGTGCACGTCGAGGGACGACGACAGCAGCTCCATCGCCTCGGCGAGGAATCGGGCGCGGCGCTCGGCGTCCCGCACGGCCTCGCTCGTGCGCACGAGGTCCGAATAGCTCGACACCAGCAGTTCGAGGATCTGCTCCTTCGTCGCCGTGATGGTGAACGGGGTGCCAAGCAGCTCCACGGTGAATGGCTGTGGATGCAGCACCTTCGGTTCCTTCGCGCGCTCGAGCACGAGGCGCACGCGTGACAGCAACCCCTCGGGGTCGTACGGCTTCGTGACGTAGTGATCGGCGCCGGACTCGAGTCCGCGCACGATCGCCAGGGGATCGGTGAGGCTCGTGAGGAGGACGACCGGAATGTCCGTCCACTCCGGCACCGCCTTGATGCGGCGACAGAGCTCGTAGCCGTCCATGCCGGGCATGAGCACGTCGCTCAACACGACGTCCACGCGCTCCGTACCCAGCAACTCCAGGGCTTTTTCGGCGCGGCGCGCAACGAGCGTGTCAAACCCTTGACGCTCGAGGAGGACCGCGAGCGCTGCGGCCTGGGTCGCGCTGTCCTCGACGATGAGTACGCGCGTGGCAGGGCTCGTCATTGCGTGAGCTCCACGAGCTTGTGTGCCACGCCATTGATGCCCACGGTGATGTCAACGACCCCGGCGCGCGCGGCCTCGCGCGGCATGCCATAGATGACTGACGACGCTTCATCCTGCGCGATGATCCGGCCGCCGCGTGCCTTCAGGATTCGGAGACCCGCAACGCCGTCGTCGCCCATGCCGGTAAGGATGACCCCGAGTGCCGCGGCGCCGAGCGTGTCGGCAACCGATTGAAAGAGATACGAGGCGGATGGCCTGAATGCCCCTACGGGCGGCGCGGCTGTCAGGAGGATGCGGATGTCGCCGTACGCGTCGAGCTGGCAGCCGAGATGCCGGTCGTCGGGGGCGATGTACACCGTGGCCGGCGCGAGGCGCTCGCTCAGCTCGGCCACCTTTACGCGGAGCGCCGTATCGCCACCCAGCCACTGCGCGAGGCCCTGGGTAAACCCGTTGGCGATGTGCTGCACGATGAGAATCGGCACGGGGAATCGGGCCGGCAGGTCGGCAAGGACCGTTCGCAGTGCGGCGGGGCCACCCGTGGATGCACCGATGGCCACCAGGCGGATGGGAGTGTTGGCCGCCCTCGGTGTGGACAACGAGAATGCTGGGTGTGACGGGGGCGTTGGCTGCGCCGTGAAGGGCGGTGAAGCGCCGTGTCGGCGCACCACCTTCACCTGCGACATCGCGCGCACCATGCTGACGAGTTGGCGGCTGTCGGACTCGAAGCCCAACGTGCTGGGGCCTTCGGGTTTGGGCAGGACCATGAGCGCGCCGGCGCGCGTCGCCTCGAGGGACAGCGCCACTTCGTCGCTGCGCGCGGCGGTCGAGACGATGATGATGGGGCGTGGGGAGCGGGCCATGATCTGCTTGGTCGCTTCCAGACCGTCCATCTCCGGCATGTGGACGTCCATCGTGATGAGGTCGGGCAGCAGTCGCTGCGCCATGTCAACGGCCTGCGTCCCCGTCGTCGCCTCCCCGACGATGTGGATGTCGTCCTGGGCTGATAGCATCGCGACGAGCAGCGCGCGCGCCGTTGCGGAGTCTTCCGCGATGAGTACGCGAATCATGTGGTACCTGTGGCGCGGCCGATCAGCATGCGAACGGTGTCGAGCAGTGTGTCCTGGTCGAAGCTGGACTTGGTGATGTAGGCGTCGGCGCCCGCCTCCATGCCGCGCTCGCGCTGGGCGGGCTCGTCGAGTGATGTCACGAGGATCAATGGAAGCGCCGACGTTCGCGCAGTGGCGCGGATGCGCTGGCACAGTCCGATGCCATCGAGGTGCGGCATCTCGACGTCACTGACCACGAGTGCGAAGTCCTGGCGCTCGATGGTACGCCATGCCTCCGCGCCGTCGACGGCGGTGACGACATCGTAGCCGGCCGCCGTGAGGACGCTCTGCTCCAACGTGCGCGAGGTAATCGAATCGTCTACCACCAGCACGCGTGCCGGCGGCCTCGTGACGCTTTCGCTCACCGCCAGTGGGCCCGAGTGGTGCCCGCCGCCGCCGTCGTGCGCGAGAAGCGCAGGCACGTTGAGCACCAGCGCGACCTCGCCAGAGCTCAGCAGTGCGGTTCCCACGACGACGTTGGTCGCTGCCGGACCCGCGTGCTCCAGCGGCCGCAGCACGAGCTCGCGTTCGTCGTGCAGGTCATCGACCACGATGGCGACTCGGTGCGACGAGTTTTCCAGCACGACGACCTGCAGCATGGCGGGCGTCGGCGAATCGGAAAAGGGTGGTCCGAGCAGCGCGGCGAGCGTCGTGACGGGCATCGGTGCGTCGTCCGTGACGAAGGTGGGACGACCGTCGACCCGTACGATGCGCTTGGGGTCCACGCGTGTGACGCGCACCACGAACGCGCTCGGCACGCCCAACACGATCTCGCCAACCTGCACGAGCACGACGCGCATGGTAGCAATGCTGAGGGGAACGTCGATCGTTATCTGCGTGCCCTTTCCGGCGACCGATCGTACGTCCGCGGTTCCACCCATGCGCTCTGCCGCGGCGCGCACGATGCCGAGTCCCACGCCTCGCCCCGACAGCGTCGTGGCGGTGTCGCGCGTGGTGAATCCCTCATCGAAAATGGCGCGCGCGAGCACACGTGGGTCTGTCGCCACGGCGTGCCCGCGCCGCGCGAGTCCCTTCGCGATGGAGCCCATGTCGAGCCCCGCGCCGTCGTCGGACACGGTGACGACCAGTCGGTCGCCGCGCAGCGCGCCCTCCACGCGCAACTCACCTTCGGCGGGCTTCCCCGCCGCCGTGCGTACGGCGGGCGACTCGATCCCGTGGTCGATGGCATTGCGGACGAGGTGGAGCAGTGGTTCGCGCAACGCTTCGAGCACCACGCGATCGGCCTCGATTTCGCTGCCGACGATCGTCACGTGCACTTGCTTGGCCACGTCGCGGGCGACATCGCGCGCGATGCGCGGCAACGTTTCCGTAAGCTCCGCGAAGGGCCGTTGCCGAAGACTGCGCGCGGAATTGCCGAGGCGCTCGGACACGGAGGCGAGGGTGCGCGCATCGTCGCCGGTACGGCGGAGCAAGCGCGTCAGCTCGCCATCGAGCCCGGCGCCTCCGGTGGACGCGCTGGTACGAAGCTCAGCCCGATGCCGTGCGCGGAGCGCCGACAGCTCGTCGGCGCGGTCGGAGAGCACGCCCACGAGACCGGCGATCTCGCCGGCGGCTCCCGCGATCGCCTCCACCTGGTGCAGACTGACGCGGACGTAATTCTCGGCTCGCGAAGCAGCGTCCTCCGGCCGCGCGGTCGGCGCTGGGGCTGGGGGGAGAGGCGGAGCGACTGGCGTTGAGGGCACTGCGGATTCGACCTGCGCAGCGGCGACAATCGGTGCGGTCGACGCCACGACGTGCCGAGTGGCGGGCGCCGAATCTGGCGGCGCAGCATGACGTTCCGCGGCACCTCGTCCGCGCGCATGGTGCAACACGATTGACAGCGTAGCCTCTGGCGCCGGCCGTCCCAACCGGAGCTCGTCACGCGTTTCGCCGAGTGCGTCGGCCGCCTCGAAGAGCAGCGCGATCTGTACGGGCGTGAGCGGCTCGCCGCCATCCCGCACTCGACTGAGCTCGTTCTCGAGCGCGTGACACACCTCCTCGACGCGAAGGAGCCCCGCCGCGCGGGAAGCGCCCTTGAGTGTGTGCATCACCCGGAACACGGCTCGCAGGCGCTCGCTGTCGTTCGGCGTGCGCTCCAGCGCGAGCAGGTCGTCATTCAACTGCCGCACCTCTTCATCGAGCTCCTCGATGAAGATGCTCAGCAGCCGTGCCGCCAGGACGTCGTCAGCCATTACGCCTCACGCGTGCCTGCCCCCGCCGACCATGCCGACGAGATGTGACCCAAGCTGCGTGAGGTTCTGGGCGGCCGTCTCGGATTGGCGCGTGGCCGTGAGGTTCTGCTGCGTGGCGTCGTGGATATTGGAGATCGCCTGCCGAATCTGGTCCATGCCGAGCGCCTGCTGCCCCGCCGACGCGACGATCTGTGCGGCGGCCTGTGCCGACTCCTCCACGACATTCGCGAGTTGCGCGATCACTTCGCCGGCCTGATTCACCTGCTTCACCGCGGCCGCCGACTGCTTCGCGCCCTGCTCCGTCGCCATCACGGCCGCACTCGTCGACCGCTGGATCTCGCTCAACAGCCGTCGCACCTGCACCGTCGATTCCTTGGCCTCGCCCGCGAGCGTCTTGATCTCCGCGGCGACCAGCGCGAAGCCGCGTCCGTGCTCGCCGGCGCGTGTGCTCTCGACGGCCGCATTGAGCGCAAGCAGCTTGGTCTGCTCCGCGATGTCGCTCACCGCCGTTGTGATCTCGCCGATTGCCTGCGCCTGCTCGGCCAGTGCGACGATGCTGCCCGACATCGTCTCCACCTGCGACTGCATGAGCTTCATCGCCATCACGGCCTCATCGACCACCTTGCGACCCGCACGACCAGCCTCGGCCGCGCGCTGCGCGGCGTCGGCCACGGTTCGGGCCCGCTGGGCAGATTGCGTGGCCGTCTGCGCGACCTCGTCGACCGTCGCGACAGTTTCCGTAACGGCCGCCATCGACTCGTTCGTGCCGGCCGCCTGTTCCGTGGTGGCGGCGAGGATCTCGGCACTGCTGCTCGCGATGACGTTCGCGGTTTCCTGCAATGGCCGGGTGATCGAGCGACTGAGGAAATATGCAGCAAAAATGCCGAGGACGATGGCGATCCCCGCGGAAAAGATCACCGTGGTCCTGGCGTTTTGCGCCGCCGCCTGGCCGACGCGCGCCTCTTCATCGGATCCGCGCGAGGCCTCGAGCACACTGGCGTTCATGGACGCGAAGAGCGAGTCACCGATCGGCCGCGTGCGTGTGGAGCGGATACGCAGTACGCCGGCGGCGTCGTTCGCCTTGCTCGCGGCGGCGGCGGCAAGCAGTGCGTCGTTCCAGCGGGCAACCAGCGCCGAGGTGGCATTCCACTGCTGTCGCTGTTCCTCGGTCTTCACGGAATCGTGCACTTGGGCGATGATCACCCGCGCGTTGGCCACCAGGCTGTCCCGTGCGCGCTCGTAACTCGCGTCGTAGGAGAGGAGCGTGCGGAGGTGATTGATTTCGGCCTGCTTCAGCTGGGACTCCACGCGCAGTGCCGGTACGACGGTCGCGCGGCGCGATGCGAGGGCGGTTTCATACGCGTCCCTCGTCTTCCCGAGTGCAAACCCGCCAATCCCCGCGACCACGACCAGGAGCACGAGCTCGATCGCGAGTGCGAACGCTATGCGCCGGCCAACTGTGAACGTCATCGGAACCTCATCAGTGAGAAGACCATCACAGCTCCGGGCGAGCGGAATGGATCAGAATATCCGGATCGAGCACGAGCACGCCATCAACCGTGACGCCCATGGCGTACACGCTTCGCGCACCACCCAAGGCAGGCGAGAGCGCCGATTTCCGTACCACCTGCGTCTCATCCGCGGTATCCGCGCGGAGCCCGACGAGCGCGCGGCGGCCGTCACCGAGCACGATCAGGCGGTCCTCGACATCACCGCGCTGTCCGTGCGCTCCGACGGAAAGCACGGTAAGGGGTCGCCCGCGCCACGCGGTGACGCCGAAGACTGGTGCCACCGCACGGGGTAATGGCGTAATCGTGCCGACGCGCACGATGGCCACGATCGCGGTTAGCGGTATGGCCAGTTGTTCGTCGGCCACGAGGAACTGCAGGACATCGATTTCGTCGTCCGCGGCGCCTGCCTCCACGTGCTCCAACTGCTTGGCGAGTCGCCGCGCCCGCGCTTCGAGCACGGACTTGCGCATCGCGCTCTCATCGGCCGGCGTCGAGTCGGCGCGCGCGAGGATACGCGCCAGCGCATCCGATGCGCTCTCACGCACGGTGCTCGTGTCGTCCTTCATGTGCCGACGCCCTGCCCACTCGCCCTGACTCGCGAAGCAGCGATCTGCCGCAGCCGCGTCGCCGACACGCCGTCGGCGGCCGTGACGGGCGCCGAGGGATCCACCTTGGCCAGGAGTCCAAGCACATTCGTGAATGCGATACGGGCGCCAGCGGCATCGCCGCTACGCGTCAGCGCGTCGCCCAGCAGCATGTGGCCCATGACCAGCGTGCGATCGAGGTAGATCGAGCGTCGTGCGGCGGAGGCGGCGTCCCCCAACCAGCCCGCTTCCAGCAGAAGCGTGGCATGCAGCACATGCAGCTCCGCCGCGAGCGGATGCAAATCCAGCGCGCGCGCGCAGAGCTCACCGGCTTCGTGAAGGCGCCCCTGATTGGCAACGGATCGCACGTAGGCAATCCACGCGCGCGGGACGCTCTGCGCCGTTGACGCGAGCAGCGTCATCGCGATGCGCTCCGCGTCGCCATAATCGGCGCGCTGGTAGGCGCGCTCCAACGCCTCGAGCGGTGTGGCCCGTTCATGCTCGGCTGACGGCGCGACGGGCTCGGACTTGGCCGGACGCGCAGGCGCCGCTTCCGGTCGTGCCGCGAACGCGACCGAGTCCACCGCGCCGTTGTCGCGCGTTGGCTCGGCAGGGGTGATAGTCGCTGGAGTGGGCCACGCAGCGGGAACGAGCCGTGAGTTTGGATGGAGCAGCTCGCCTGTCGAATCGAAGGCGTCGACACGATCAAACCGGAGAACGTCCCGCGATGATCGGCCTACTACGTCAGTCGCGGCATCTACGCGTCGGTAGGCGACACCGGCGGCCGTCATGATGGATTGGCATGGAACGAGGTGCGCCAGCGGCGGATCGGATGCGCCAAGCAACAGCCAACCGTCCGGCGCCAGCGACGCGAGCAGCCCAGCCGCGATGTGTGCTACCGTCGGCATGTCGAAATAGATCATGACGTTGCGGCAGAGCACGAGGTCGAAGCCGCCAGTGGACGCCACAGGGTATTCGTCCACCACGAGGTTCAGCCGCCGGAACTCGACCATCTCGCGCACGGCGGGCATGAGGTCGTAGTAGTTGCCGTTATGCGAGAACCAGCGGCCGATGCGCTCGTCCGACACGCCACGCAGTGCCCATCTCGTGTATCGCCCGCGCCGAGCGGCGGCGAGGCGGGGCTGGGCAATGTCGGTGGCGATGATCTGCGACGGGTGGGGCCACCCTTGTTCGCGCATCAAGAGCGCGATGGTGTACGGCTCCTCACCCGACGCACACCCCGCGCTCCAGATGCAGAGCGGGCGCGACGGGCCATACGTCTCCCGCCGGGGGGGAAGTATGTCGGTGACGAGGAGCTGGAGCTGCGCACTGTCGCGGTAGAAGTAACTCTCACCCACGGTCAGCTCGGCCAGTACGGCCTCGCGGCCCTCCCCCGGTGTCTCGAATGTACGTAGCAGCTCCGCAGGGCTACCGATTTGCATTCCACTCATTGCCCGGCGCATTCCCGCTTCCGCGGACGGCTGCCTGTTCGGCGGAAACACCAACCCCGCGAACAGGTGTGCCAGCTCGGCCACTCTGGCGAAGGACGGGTCGCTGTAGCCGGTCGATCGTTGCGAAGCGGGAGACCTCTTCCCCTGGTGCGCCGCCATCACGAGCGAACCGATCCCTTGGCGTCAAGCACTTCGCGCTCTGCCTGGGTCAGGAAAGCATCCGCATCGTAGATCACCAGTGCACCGTCTGCGGTGGCAGCCACGCCCGCCAGACCCTGAAGCGCGGGCGACAGGGCCTCCGATCGCTCCACTTCGGTGCCCTCAACCTCGACGACGTCATCCACGTCGTCGACGCGCACCGCGATGACGCGGTCGGAAATTTCCAGCAGCACGAGGAACTGATCCGGCGCGTTGGCGGACGCCGCCAGCCCAAGGCGGCGGCGCACGTCGACGACGGGAATGATGGTCCCGCGGAGATTGATGGCCCCCTCGATGACATCCGGCGCGCCCGACAGGGGCGCGATGGCGACCGACCGCAGGATCTCCCGGACCGCCTTGGCCGAGAAGCCGATGCGTGTGTCGTTGAGTCGGGTGAGGAGGAGGGATGTGGAAGCGGAAACTGGGGTCACGATAGCCGACTGAGGTGCACGAACAGGGCCGCGCACCTGAGCGCGGGGAATCAGGGCGGGTTCGGGTTGCCTGCCGGCCTGCCTCCGAACGTGATGAACGGCGCGAGACGCGCAAGGGAGGCCGGTCCCATTCCTTTTACTCGCCTCAGGCTCGCGAGCGAGCCAAATGGGCCGAGGGAGTCTCGATTCGCGACGATGCGCCGGGCGGTGGCGGGCCCGATGCGTGGAAGCGCCTCTATTTCCGTTGAAGTGGCGTGGTCGATGTCGATCATGCCGGTGGGGGGCTTCTTACCTGTCGGCGGCGGCGCGACGGCGGCCTCCACCACCCGGGCGCCGCGGACGTCGCTGTCGATGCGTGGGCTCGGCGGAGTCACCATGCGGGTTCGACTGCCCGCGCCGTACGGAATGTGTCCGAAGGGCGCGTCTGGGCGAGCGTACGTTGGCGGAACGCTCGCCACGCCAGCCACCATGTGGGGGAAGCTATCGGCCGATGCGCGGGCGGGTTTTCGCTTGCGGCCGGCCTTGCCCTGCTTCTCCGATCGGGCGGCATCCTGGGTGGCGGCAGCCTGGGCGGCAAGTCCTTGCTGCTCGGCGAAGGTTGGCGGTGTGGCGGGTCCGGCCTTGAGGACACGGACCGCGCCGCCCAGCAGGATCACAATGGCGACGAAGGCGAGGGCCTTCTGTTCGGATGGAGTTGGCATGCGCGGAAGTTGTGCGCATTGCTCCACACGCCATCACCGATTCCTTGCCGCATGGAGCGTTTTCACGCGCTCCCGTCCGCGAGAATTGCCTAGCCGTCCATCAACAAGCCGAGGGCGACATCGCCCACGATCTGGAAGCTCTTCACCGAGATGTGCTCCATGGTGTCCTGGAGCGTGTGGTGATAGTTCGGCGACGCGTGTCCATCCGGACCCGGGGGTCCATACTCGAGGTCGAGCACGTCGATCACGTGAAAGCCCTTGTTGAGGAAAGGGATGTGATCATCGGTGATGGGGCTCGAGTACACCTGCGGCAGGAAGTACTTCGCGTAGCCGTAGTCCGCGGCCTTCTGCCATACGCGCGTCACCACCTCGGGTGCAGCACGGACCGAGTTCGGCTCCTGGGTGATGTCGAGGTTGACGTCGGCGATCATGTCCCAGAGCACGCCGTAGATCGGCTTGTAGTCGGGGCTCGGCAGGTGATCCACAAAGTACTGGGAGCCCAGGAGGACATCGGAGTACGGCGGGTCCCAGTCACTGCCGTAGTCCTCGCCATCGACGAACAGGAGGTCCACGCCGATGGCGGCCGGCGTCTTCTTCAGGGCGTCGCCGAGGGCGATGAAGAGTCCGACGCCGGACGCGCCGTCGTTGGCGCCGAGGATCGGGTCGTGGCGGTTGCCGAGCACCGGGTCGGCGTCCGCCATGGGCCGGGTGTCCCAGTGCGTGACATAGAGGACGCGCTGGGTGGCGGCCGGGTTGAAGCGAGCCAGGATGTTGCGAAGGGGAATGGAATCGCCCTTGAGGGGTTTGTACTTCCAGCGTTGCTCGGTGACGACGGCGGCGCGCGTCTTCATCATGGCGACGATCCAGTCCCCGGCCTTTTGTGCCTGTGGCGTTCCGGGAACGCGTGGGCCGAACGCGACCTGCTGTCGCGTGTACGAGAAGGCCGAATCGGCGTTGAAGGCCGTGTGGGGACGCATGGGAAGCCTGTCGCAAGCGGAAGCCGACGCGAGCAACAGGGCACTACAGAGAGTCAGCATCCGCACAGGCGCAGGACCTTTGGAAGCGAGAGGGGTAACCCGCTGGTGCGCTAACACCAGCAGCAAGTCTGACGTGGAGTTGGCTCCGGCGGGAGTGCCGCGCCGGCACGTGAAGCGCCAGACTTGAATTTCCGTGTTGACGGTGTGGAATTTACAGCGTGCGATGCACGCTCCAAACCGGTGCCGCTCCAGCACTTCCGCGTGCCATACGCATAATGGGTCACGATTGAAGATCATTAGTCGCTACGTCGTTCGAGAGCACATTGGGCCTTTTGCGTTTGCGCTGATCGCGTTGACGTCGCTCATGCTGCTCAATTTCATATCGCGGCAGTTCGGCGAGCTGGTGGGAAAGGGCCTGCCCTGGTCGGCGATCGGGCAGTTCTTTCTTCTCTCCATTCCATTCACGCTTGCATTGACGGTTCCCATGTCGGTGCTCGTGGCCGTGCTATACGCGTTCAGCCGTCTTGCCTCCGAGAACGAGGTCACGGCGATGAAGGCGAACGGCGTGAGTCCGTGGCGGCTCGTGATGCCCGCATTGGTGGGTGGTGTCTTCATGTCGGTGCTCCTCCTGGCGTTCAACGACCAGGTGCTGCCGGTGGCGAACCACCAGCTCAAGACGCTGCAGGATGACATCTCCCAGACGAAGCCGACGCTCTTCCTGAAGGAACAGGTCATCAACCCCGTTGCCGAAGGGAAGTTCTACCTCAAGGCTGACAAGGTCGACCAGGCTACCGGTCGCCTGAACAAGGTGGTGATCTACGATCTTGCCGATCCGATGAAGCGCCGCACGATCTACGCGGACAGCGGACGCATTGCCTTCCGGGCCAATATGGTGGACCTGGATCTCGTGCTTTTCCACGGACAGATGCAGGAAGTCGCCTCGGACAAGCCCACACAAATCAACCGGCTGTTCTTTGGGCAGGACCGCTACCCCATTCGCAACGTGGGGAGTGGCGGCTTCAGGGCGACCAAGAGCGATTCGTCGATGAAGGGCGATCGCGAAATGAGCGTGTGCGAGATGCAGCAGCGCCTCTGGCGCGCGCAGATGCAGTACGACCTCGACTTGAAGGAGCTCGAAGAGGCGAAGCACCCGCCCGCCGCCCCCGTGCCGAGCCTCACGCCGCCTAAGCGGACTGTCGCGAAGGAGCCTCACGGACTCGGCTGGATCTACTGCGGCATGCTGAAGGCGATCGGCGGCGTGCAGAGCGCCGAGGCGGCGGAGGTGGACGCCGTCACGCTGCACGCGGCGGTGACGCTCGAGAGTTCGGCGCAGGACACGGTGCCGAAGCAGGCCGCCGTGACCCCGGCGCCGCCGGAGACGACCGGCGTGCTGCGTCGCGTGTCGCCCAAGGACAGTGCGCCGTCGATCGAGCAGTTGCGCCGCGAGGCGGCACGCGTGAAGGCGTTGCGGCGTCCCGTGGCGCACGACACGAGTCTTGCCCGCGTCGAGCAGGCGCAGCAGGCGGCGCGGCTTGCGGCACAGATGCGCGCTGAAAACCGGAAGGCCTCGATTCCGTCCGAAATCGACTCGAGCGCGATGAATTCACGCGTGAACGAAGCGAAGCTCCGGCTGGAGATCTCGCAGCGCGCACGCGACCGCTACGTCATCGAGATCAACAAGAAATTCTCGCTGGCGGCGGCCTGCCTCATCTTTGCCATTCTTGCGCCCCCCATTGCGCTTCGCTTTCCGCGCGGCGGTGTGGGGCTTGTGATCGGCGTGAGCCTGCTGGTGTTCGCGCTCTACTATGTGGGACTGATCGGAGGCGAGGCGGCGGCGAATAATGGCTACGTGAATCCGTTCTGGGCCATGTGGGGCACGAACACGATCATGACCCTGGTTGGCGTGTTCATGCTCCTTCGGATGGGACGCGACACCGGCTCCTCGCGCGGTGGCGGCATTCGCGAGTGGCTCGACGAGCGGCGCTTCCTGCGCGAGGAGAAGCGCGCGGCGGCCACCCGGGTGTCGGCATGAAGCGCATTGGGGGACCGCTCGACCGCTACGTGTTCGGCGAATGGATGAAGATCTTCCTCTCGACGGCGATTGGCTTGCCGATCCTGCTCGTGATCATCGACCTCACCGACAACCTGCAGAAGTACCTCAATCGCAAGCTGCCACGCGCGGATATCGCGCTGAGCTACGTGTACTGGATGCCGCAGTCGATGTTTCAGGCGCTGCCCGCCGCGGTGCTGTTCGCGACGGTGTTCTCGATCGGCGCGTTCACGCGGCATTCCGAGGTCACGGCGGCAAAGGGGAGCGGGATCAGCTTCTATCGCCTCATTGCGCCGATCCTCTTCGGGGCGTTGCTCGCGGCGGGGATTGACCTCGTGGTTGGTGAGCTGGTCCCCATCACGGACGCGCGCCGGCAGGACCTGCTCAAGGAGGGCGCCGTTTCTTCCGGGACGGTGCGAACGAATTTCGCCTACGCCGCGGATTTCGGTCGCGTCTACGAGGCGCAGCAGCTCGACGTGACGAATGGCACGCTCGACCACCTGCAGATCGAACGAAAGGGGTCGGGGCCGGATTACCCGACGGTCGTGGTGTCGACCAGCGGCGCGCGCTTCTCGGACACGACCTCCAAGTGGACGCTGGCCAAGGGCGAGATGCACGTGATCCGGGATTCGCAGCCGAGCTTCGACATCAGCTTCGAGAAGATGACCGACCGTCTCATGACAGAGAAACCGAAGGACCTGATGGCACGTCCTCGGAGCCCCTCCGAGATGCGCTATGGCGAGTTGTCGCGGTTCATCACGTCGCTGGAGCGGTCCGGCGGAGACGCGAACCTCCTCCGCGTGGAGCGCGGCCTGAAGATCGCCATTCCCGTCACCTGCCTTGTCATCGCGCTCTTCGGCGCCCCGCTGGCCACGAGCACGCAACGGGGGGGGACCGCGTACGGAATCGGCATCAGCCTGGCTATCACGATTACGTTCCTCATGCTCATTCAACTCACGAAGGCGGTCGGCAAGGGGGGATTCGTGTCGCCGGATGCGGCGGCGTGGATGCCCAACGCCCTTTTCGCCGTCATCGGACTGGTGCTGCTCGCCCGCGTGCGTACGTGACGGATCTCGATCAACCGAAGAACAAGCGCCCGACCGAAACCCTGAGCCAGCGGCCGACGGAAACGTTTCCGATCGTGCAGCGTGGCGGGATCGTGTTCCTCCGGCGCGTTACCCGGGGCTTCATCGGTTTCTTTCGGCAGATCGGCGTCCGCGGATACTTCCTCCGCGACATCGTGCGCGCACTCGGCGACCCGGCGACGTTCGTGCCGGAGACCATCCGGCAGATGCGCCGCATCGGCGTCGATTCCATTCCTCTCACGGTCATCGTCGCCGCCTTCATCGGCGGCGTCATCGCGATCCAGACGCGCTACCAGCTCTTTCCGGGGGTGCAACTCAGCATCATCGGGTTGTCGACGCGACTGATGGTGGTCCTCGAGCTGGGTCCCCTCCTCACAGGCCTTGTGCTGACGGGACGCGTTGGCGCCCGGATGACGGCGGAGATCGGGACCATGCGCGTGACGGAGCAGATCGACGCCCTTGAAACGTTGTCGTACGATCCGCTCGCGTTCCTGATCGTTCCAAGAGTGCTCGCCTGCCTCGTGATGCTGCCGGCGCTGGTCATCCTTGCGGACTTCACCGGCCTCGCGAGCGGCTACGCCGTGTCGGTGTACGGAACGGACGTCACGCCCCAGGACTTCATCACCGGCGTCCGACTCGGCTTTGGTACCTTTCAGGTCGTGTATTCGCTCTTCAAGGCCACGCTCTTCGGCGGGGCAATTGCGTTCGTCTGCTCGTTCGAGGGGTTCGTCACGGAAGCCGGGGCGGAAGGCGTCGGCCGTTCGACGGCGAAAGCGGTCGTGATCACCTCAGTCTCGATACTCGTGCTCGATACGTTGACGGCGGCGCTTCTCGCCCCTTACCTACAGACATGAAACGGCGCGACGAAGTCCTCGTGGGTGTGTTCCTCATTGCGGCGCTCGCGATCGGTCTGCTTGGCACACTCTGGCTCGTGCGCGGCGGACTGTCGTCGGGCTATCCGCTCTACGTGAAGTTCGCCTGGGGACAGAACCTGAAGCCGGGGCAGCCCGTACTCCTCGCTGGCGTCAATGTGGGTGGCGTGCGCGACGTGAAGCTCCGCGACGACGGCTACCTCGACGTGATCCTCCGGGTGAACGACGACATCAAGGTGCCGAAGAACTCGTTCGCGAGCGTCAAGCCGATTGGCATCTTCGGCGATGCGGCCGTCGCGCTGACGCCGAAGGGACCAAGCACTGTTTCCTACGCCGCGAATGACACGGTGCCGGTGGGGCCGAGCGACACGGACATCCAGGCGATCATGAATCGGGTGGACTCCATTGGCGCGACGGTGCAGCTGATGACGAAGACGCTCAACCAGGAGCTCGTGGCAGCGGGCGGATTCAAGGACATGCGGAAGACGCTGGCGAATGCAGCGGAGCTGTCGGCGAACGCAAGTCGTTTGTCGGTTCAGTTGAATGCGATCGCGGCGGAGCAGAATCGCAACCTGACGCTCACGATGGCGTCGTTTCGTCGCGCGGCCAGCGCGGTCGACTCGGCGCAGATCGATTCGACGCTGAAGAATTTCCGCACGTCGAGTGCGAGCCTCACGCGAATCGCCGCGAACCTGGATTCGACGACGAAGAAGGTCAACGGCCTGGTGGGCGGGATCGAGCGCGGTGAGGGCACGGTGGGCAAGTTCATGAAGGACACCTTGCTCTATCGCGATCTGCGCGGGCTGGTGACGCAGGCTGATTCGGTGCTCGCCGACCTGAAGGCGAATCCGAAGAAATACATCAATCTGCGAATCTTCTAGAAGCGGGAGGATAGGAGGATAGGAAGATAGGAAGATAGGAAGATAGGAAGATAGGAGGATAGGGAGCACAGAAGGCGGCGAGTCTGCTGATCCCGTCCCGCAGTTTCTATCATCCTATCATCCTATCCTCCTATCATCCTTTTTCGGCCAACAGTACCGTAGTACACCGGTATCCCCACGAGGATGATTCCCAGCACCGCCAGCGTCGGCCATCTCGAGGTGGGATCGACGATCGCGTTGCCCAGCAGGAAGAGCGTGGCGAGGATGAACAGCCACGGCACGATCGGGTAGAGCGGCACCCTGAACGGGGGATCGTAGTCGGGGCGCTTCCGCACCACGAAGATCGCGCCCACGGCGAGGGCGTAGAAGGGCACGATCGCTGTCACGAAGGTGTCCGCGAGTTGCTCGAACGTGCGGAGCAGCACAAAGATGATGCCGAGCGCGGTCACGAGGATGATGGAGATGTACGGCGTGTTGAACTTCGGGTGCACCGCCGCGACCTTCTTGAAGAACAGGCCGTCGTCCGCCATCGCGAAGAACACGCGCGGCGACGTCAGCAGCGTTCCATTCAGCGTGCCGAAGGTCGACAACATCACCGTGGTCGCGACGAAGATCACGCCGGGCGCGCCCATCAACCGTTGCGCGATGTCGGCCGCAACGAGCTTCGAGTGACGAATCTCGTCGACCGGCATGACCGCGAGATAGGCCATGTTCGCGAGCAGGTAGATCACGATGACGGCCAGCGTTCCGATGATGATTGCCCGTGGCAGGGTCTTGCGCGGATCCTTCACCTCGCCGGACACGAAGCTGAGGTCGGCCCATCCGTCGAAGGCCCAGAGCACGGATACGAGCGCGAGGCCGAATGCCGCAATGTGGAAGGAGCCCTCCGGCGCGGCTGGCGTGTAATGTCCCCCGGTCTGTGGCAAGCCGAGTGCGAACGCGAGCATGATGATGAACAGCAGCCCGCCGTACTTCGCCGCGGTGGTGAGGTTCTGCACCAGCGATCCCCACCGCAGGCCGACGTAATTGAACGTCGCCGTAAGCGCGATTGCCACCGCGGCGACGTAGTGCGCGTAATCGCTGTAGGGCTTGACTGACGGATCGTGTCCCAGCACACGCAGCAGATATTCGGCGAACGTCGTGCTGATGGCCCCGAGTGAGGCGGCGCGGATAAGCACGAGCTCGGACCAGCCGAAGAGGAATGCCGCGAGCCGGCCCCAGCCTTCGCGGATGAAGACGTACGCGCCGCCGGTGTGCGGGTAGGCGCCTGAGAGTTCGGCGAGTGTCAGTGCGCCGCAGAGGGCGAAGAGGCCGCCGGCCACCCAGACGCCCATCATCGGCAGGGGGCCGGGAAGCTTGTCGGTGACGCCGGCCGGCGTGCGAAAAATTCCGGAACCGATCGTCGAGCCAATGAGCACGGCGACGGCGCTCCAGAGGCCGAGCTGTCGTCGCAGTCCGGGGGTGGTGGGCTCTGGTGTCGCGGAGGGGGTCGCCATTCGCGAATGGTACGTCGCCGCGCCTCCCGTCGCGAGGCGTAGGGGTTCTGCCGGTTGACCCATGGGGAGCGGACAGTGACCTTTCGTTTTACGCTCGCTACCCCCAACGCACATGCATTCACTCCTGGCCAATGGACTCTTCTGGACGTCCGTGGCGTGCTGCGCCGTCGCGCAGTATTTCATCATTCGCTCGGTTCGTGGCGCGCGGTACGTGCCTGAGCCTACCGCGGTGATGCCGCATTCGCCGAGTGCCGTCGAGATGCTGTGGGCGGTGCTGCCGGCGGTTGGGCTGGTCGTGCTGATGCTGTTCACCTGGCGCGCCATTCAGTCGACGTCGGCGTCGGGGCCGAACGTTCGCGCGGTATCCGCGACGCCGTCGACATGAAGACGCTGCGCCGCTATTCGCTGCTCACGTTTGCCGTGGCCTGCACGCACCTGATCTTCGGTGCGATCGTGCGGATCTCCGGGTCGGGCATGGGGTGTGGCGACCACTGGCCGCGCTGCTACGGCTCGTTCTTTCCGCCATTGAACCGGCCCGACCTCATCATCGAGGTCTCGCACCGGTACCTCGCGTCGATCCTGCTGCTGTCGCTCATCGGGTTGGCGGTGGCGGCCTATCGTCGTCGTGCGGAGCCCGGCGTTGGGGGTGCTGGGGGTGTGCTTCGGAGCGCGACGCTCGCCGTCGCGCTTGGGTTTTCCGCGGCCTTGCTTGGCGCCATGACGGTGAAGCTCGGCAATGCGCCGTTCGCGACGCTCGCGCACTGGACCGTGGCGATGAGTCTTGTTGCGACGGTGGTGGCGACCGTGATTCGCTCCGGCGGATTCGGCGGCGATGTCGCGCGCTCGACCGCGCTCCCCCCGCGCACGCAGCGTGCGTCGTATGCGGCCGCGGGCACGGCGCTGCTTGTCGTGATCATGGGAGGACTTACAGCGAAGTATCCGGGCGCCGCTGTGGCGTGTCGGGCGTTCCCGCTGTGTGGACCGAACCCGGACGTCGTCGCAGGCGCGGTGCATATCCAGCTCACGCATCGTGTGCTCGCGTTCCTGCTGATCCTGCATCTCGCATTCGGTCTCGTGCTACCCATGCGACGTCGGCGTGAAGCGCCGCTGTTCCGGCGTGCAGCGCTCATCGCGCTGTCGCTCGGCATCCTGCAACTGCTGGTCGCCGGTGCGATGATCGGCATGCGCCTGCCTCCGGTGCTTCGGTCACTGCACGAGGGTGTAGGAGTCAGCATATGGATCGCGACGTTTGCGTTGGCGTACCTCGCGCGCATCTCGGGCGATCCCATGGGCGTGCTCGCGCATACGCGGCCCGTGGTGCCGGTGCTTGCAGGCGCGAACGTGCTCGTGGGTCATGGCGCGCTCGATCCGGGCGTGCAGCCATGAGCGACGCCGTCGTCGACACGCCCGTGCGTCGCAGCTTTGCCAAGGACCTCGTTGCCCTGACGAAGCCGCGCATCATTTCGCTGCTGCTCGTCACGACCATTGCGCCGATGTATGTCGCGGGGCGGCCGGAATGGACGCTGGTGCTCGCGGTATTCGTGGGCGGCTACCTGATGGCCGGCGGCGCGAACGCGGTGAACATGTACATGGACCGCGACATCGACGACCGCATGGCGCGCACGCGTCTTCGTCCCATCCCGAGTGGACGCATGCAGCCGGAGGCGGTGCTCGCGTTCGGCATGTTGTGCGCGACCACGGCGACGTTCCTGCTGGCGCGCGCCGCCAATGTGCTCACCGCCGGTCTCGCGCTCGGCGGGTTCTACACGTACGTGTTCATCTACACGCGCTGGCTGAAGCGGAGCTCACCGCAGAACATCGTGATCGGCGGTGCCGCTGGCGCGTTCCCGCCGCTCGTCGGATGGGCGGCGGTGACGGGACGCGTGGACCTGATGTCGATCTACCTGTTCCTCATCATCTTCTACTGGACGCCACCGCACTTCTGGGCGCTCGCGCTCAACAAGCAGCGGGATTACAACAAGGCCGGCGTGCCGATGGCGCCGCTCGTGTGGGGCGAGCGCGAGACGATGCGCAACATGCTGTGGTACACGCTGATCCTCCTTCCGCTTACGCTCCTGCCCACCGCATTCGGCGCGTTGGGCATTCCCTATTTCCTCATGGCAGCAGCGCTCGGCGGTTGGCTGTTGGTCGGAGTGCTGCGCGTGATGCGCGCGCCGGATTTCGTGAAGCCCGCGTGGGCGCTGTACAAGTTCTCGCTGTTGTATCTCGCGTTGCTGTTCGCGGCGATGGTGGTTGACCGGGCGCTCGCTTGAGCGACGGTCCTGCGCGTGAGCTTCCCTTGCTGCTGGGCCGACATGGCGACCAGGCCGAGACGCTGCTGCTGATCGGTGTGCCGGATGTCACGGGGATCGTGCATGTGCGCGGCTGGTCGGCGGATGATTGGAGCGCGCCGCCTGGTGCGCGGGCCGAGCGATCGGTGTCGCTGCTCGCGTGGCTCGAGAAGCAGGTGTCGGCGGGACGGCCGATGAATCAGTCGTTGTATGCGGTGCGCCTGTGGCTACGGGGCGAGGGTTTAGCGCCGCGATGAATGCTGTGCGTGGTTTTGCCACGCGGCCCGCGATTATGGTGCGGCGGTGTCGGGCTGGTTCGGCGAGTTTGGCTATATGCTCCCCGACCCCATCCCAGCGCTGAAGCAACAACTTGCCGATGCGATTCTCGCGAGCGTCGCGTCGTTGAATGTGACGAATGCGGTGATGGTGCTGGAAATCGACAGCTCGCGTCTCGCGAACCTGCGACATCGCCACCAGACCGGGCACCAAGAAAACAAAACCCCAAAGTTCCACTTTAAGCGGATACACTGCCTTGCTGGCGGTTTGTGAAATCCGCCGTATCCGCTAAATCCGCGTCATCTGCGTAGCCCCAATGTCTGAGGAGCCGGCCCGAGCGGCTTCCTGCTGGCTACTTGTCGTCGAGCACCAGGTCGACCTTCACCGTCCCATTCGCGCCCACGTCCACCGACTGCGACGTCACCGCAGCGCGGTCGTGCCACGCCTTGAGCGTGTACTTGCCCGGTGGCACCCCGTCGATCGTGAACGTGCCATTCGCCCCGGTTACCGCGTAGTACGGGTGGTCGAAGACCGCGAGCCACGCATGCGTCCACGGCTTCCCGGCGTCGCGCACCGCCACCATGCCGGGCGTCTTGAACGGCAGCTCCGTCGGGATGACCTGCTCGCCGCCACCGACGAGAATCGTCGCGCGCGGCGCGGTCTCGCCGCCAGCGATGAAGCGGAGGTGCTGGCGAAACTCGTCGTGCCCGATGACGTTCACCGCGCTGCCGGTCACGGCGGCCTGCAGGCGCGGGGTCAGCTTGCAGTTCATGGTCTCGAGCTCCAGGCGCCGCTCCAACCCAATTGGCTTTCCCGCGCGAACACCTTCGAGCCAGACAACCGCGCCCGACGCCGCGCCTTGGGGCATGCCGGCATCCTCGACAATCGCCGGCCCGCAGATCGTCGAGTCCGCGCCGGTCGACATGGCTGGCGCCGCCGCGAGTGCCGTCTTGAACGTCACGGTTCCACTCACCGTTCCCGGTGCGGCCACGGCCTTCACGACATACGCGTCCGACGGCCGCGCGATGATCACCTCGCCCGCTGACTCGACGGTCTCGCCCCCAGCGGAGGTCGCGCTCGCGCTGCGCGGCGCACCACCGGTTGCGTCGTCCTTGCAGGCGACAGCCGTGAGCAGCGCAAACGCGGCAGTCAAAATTGTGCGGATTGGCATAGTCGAGATACGGCGTGGCGCGTGGGTCGGACCTACGGGAATTCTGCAGAGCAGAAGCAAGCTGCGAGCCGCTGGCGTGCAATCACACGACGATAAGGTCCCGCTGGTACACCTTCGGCGTCACGACCGCTTGACCTTGCTCGAGATAGACGTTCACCTCGCTCCGCATACCGATCTCGCCCGGGATGTAGATCCCCGGCTCGATGGAGAACCCCACCCCCGGAACAAGAAGGCGCTCCTCGCGCGTCTCGAGGTTGTCGAGATGCGGTCCGGACCCGTGCAACGACACCGCGTCGATCGAATGGCCGGTGCGGTGCGTGAAGTACGGGCCAAAACCGCGATCCGTGATCACGGCACGCGCCACATCGTCGACGTCGGCGCCACGCAGCGCACGACCTTCCGCGGCGGCGGCTTCCACGAGTGCGATCGCCGCGTCGCGCGCGTCCCTCACCGCGAGCCAGATCTCCTGCGCCCGAGCGGACGGCGGCCCCACGGTGGCCATCCACGTCTGGTCTGCGTACACGCCGCCCGCTTCCCGGGCCCAGAGGTCGATCAACAACACGTCCCCCTCGAGAATGAGCCGAGGCGCGCGCGCTGACGGTTCGTAATGCGGGTTCGCGGCGTTGGCGCCAGCACTCACATTCGGCCCGTGATCGGTCGACAATCCCTCGGCGGCAAACCGCTCCTGGATCCACGCCATCAGCTCGTGCTCGGCGATCGGGTTGCCCGCGTGCGCCCGTTCGCCCGCCTTCGCGAGCGCCGCGTGCGCAATCGCGGCGATTGTCCCCGCGGCGCGGACGTGCGAATTGATGTCCGCCGTCGTCCACGATGCATTGAATCGCGTTACGAGCTCACCGCTCGACGCGATCGACGTCGCGCCCGCCGCACGCACCATCTCGATCACACCGGCGGGAACCCGGTCGAGGTACGGCACGGCATCGCCGGCAGAGTATTCCATGGCGATGCGCTTGCCACGCACCATGTCGCCGACACTGCCCTCGAGTGTGACCCACGAGCTGTACACGGACTTCTGCCAGTGCCTGGGCCACGCGTGCCATGGCCCCGGCTCGATGGCGTGCCCAAGCGCGTGGGGAACGCCGGATCGCGGGATCCACACGAAGATGCGCCGCGAGATAAAGCCCTCGAGGCCGAGCACGCCGTGCGCGATCGGGTTCGTGCCCTGGAAGTCGAACAGGAGCCAACCATCAAGGTCCGCCGCCGCAAGCGCCGCTTGAACGTCGGGCAGGGAATCGGTGGTCAGCATCGAGCCTTCGTCAGCTGGTGTGGGAACGATCGGCGCCGCCCCAATCCGCGCGCCATTCACAGGTGCCTTCGCCGCGACCCTCGCACCGGGTGTGTTCCACCGAGCCCGTGGCACCCACGAGGAGGCGCAACACTTCGCGCAGCGCTGATTCGTAGAATGCACACCCGGTACTTCCAGGTGCGACGCCGAGGGTGACGGAGCGTGGGACTTCGAGGAGGATGAAGTGTCCCACGCGGCGTACGGTGCCGTTGAGGTAGCGCTGCGCAATGCGGCGCGTCTTCCGGAAGGCGAGCGGCCGCGAGATCATCGAGGGCATCACCTTCAGCACGCCACGCGTGATGGGCGACACGGTAACGTACGCCTCACGTGCGAGGAACCGGCCCGCTGCGCGCAGCACTGCTTCCGCATCGGGGCGCCGTCCGATGAGCCGGGCCAACGCCACGGTTTCGTCCTGCGCGGTGCGATGGTTGCGGCGCACTGCCTCGGTGTACCGCTGGATCTGCGTGTACACGGTGTCGCTGAGTCCGAAACGCTTGTTGCGCAGCTCATCGACGAATTCCGTCTCGAGCAGTCCCTCCGGAGTGTCGACGTCGCGAACGGCTTCGAGGAGACTGAGCGGAAGAAGGGCGTCGACGGTGGCGAGCATAGAACGGCGTGGGGACAGCAGGGCAGCAGGACGTGCGGGCAACGGTTCAACGTAACCGCGGCGGGGCACGCACTCAACCTGGTTGATGGAGCTGCGGCATCGTTACCTACGTGATGCCTCATGGCCGTGCGGGTGTTGGTCGCGCCGTTTTCACTTAGCTTCGCACGGCAATGCCTCAGCCCGATGCGTACCCTGCCCCGCTGATTCGAGCGCTCCTCGGCTTCCTCGTCGCGAGTGCCATCGCGCTCGGCGCACGTCGCGCGGGCGCGCTGTCCACGTCGGGCGCGCTGGCTGCCGCGGGCATCGGCACCGTTTGTGTCGCGGCGGGAACGGGGTGGGGTGTCCTGCTCATCGCCTACTTCGTCGGTGCGAGCCTGCTTACGCGCCATGGACGCCAGGAGAAGGAACGGCGCACCGAAGGCGTGGTCGCGAAGGCTGGCGCGCGCGACGCGACGCAGGTCATCGCCAACGGCGGCATTTACGCGGCGTGCCTCGTGGTCGCGGCCTTTTCCCCCGAGCGCATTGCGGCCCTCGTGTACTTCGCAGCGGTTGGGGCACTCGCCGCGTCGTCCGCTGATACCTGGGCGACGGAGATCGGCACGCTGCATGGGGGAACGCCGCGCTCCCTGTTCACGTTCAAGCGCGTTGCAACCGGCACGTCGGGCGGCATCAGCCTCGCGGGAAGCGTGGCCATGGTGGGCGGTGCCGGGTTGGTTGCCCTCATCGCGATGTTGGTGGGACTTCCGTCGGGGCCGTGGGCCGTGATCATCGGCGGCAGCGCTGGCGCGATCGCGGACTCGGTGTTGGGCGCCACACTGCAGGAACGGCGGTGGTGCCCCAATTGCGCTACGGCATCCGAGCAGCTCGTTCACAGCTGCGGCATACCGACCGCGCTCGTAGGGGGTGTTTCGTGGATCAATAACGACACCGTGAACCTTCTCTCCACGGTGGTCGGTGGGGTAGTAGCCGCGTGTGTGGCCAGTCTCTAGCCTTGTACGAATGACGAAACGCGCAGGTGATGGGCGGTATGACGCGATCGTGGTGGGCGGCGGGCCAGCGGGCGCGTCGTCCGCGTTCACGCTGTCGCGCGCTGGAGCGCGCGTGTTGCTGCTCGACCGGGCCGCGTTCCCGCGCTCGAAGCCATGCGCGGAGTATCTCAGTCCGCAGGCATCGCGGCTGTTGAGCGCGATGGGCGCGCTCGACGCCGTCGAGGCGGCTGGGGCGGCGCACCTGGACGGGATGATCGTGCGCGCGCCCAACGGCGCGACGCTCCGCGGCGACTTCGTGGCGCAGCATGGCTACAGCGCCTTCCGCACTCGTGGCCTCGCGCTGCGGCGCATGCTGCTGGACGCCATCCTCCTCGATCGCGCACGCTCGGCGGGCACGGACGTGCGTGAAGGCGTACGCGTGGCCGACCTCGCGCGCGACGCGAAGGGGCGCGTGACGGGCGTTCGAGTGCTCAAGGAGAATGGCGCCACGCGCGAGTTCACCGCCCCACTCGTTGTCGGCGCCGACGGGCTCCGCTCCGTCGTGGCGCGGCGACTCGGCCTCGCGCGCACGAGCCGCTGGTGGCCGCGCCGCATCGCGCTGGTCGCGCACTACGAGAATTTCGGCGACGTCACCGACTGGGGCGAGATGCACGTCGAGCGAAAGGTCGGCTACGTCGGGCTCGCTTCGGTCGAGGGCGGCCTCACCAACGTCGCGATGGTGGTGCCGGCGTCGTATGGGCGCGAGATCGCTGTCGACCGCACCGCCTTCTTCGAAGCGTGGCTGAAGGCGCGACCGCAGCTGGCGGGTCGCGTGGCCGGCGCGCGTCGCGTTACGCCGGTAGTCGCGACCGGGCCCTTCGCATCCCATGCGCGTCGCGCGTGGGCACCTGGCGCCGCCCTCGTGGGCGATGCCGCGGACTTCTTCGATCCCTTCACGGGCGAGGGCATCTACTCCGCGCTGCGCGGCGGCGAGATGCTCGCGCCCTTCGCCATGCAGGCACTCGGCGCCTCGACCGTGGCGGACGCTGATGCGGCGTTGCGTGCCTACGGCCGCACACGACGTGCTGAATTTCGCGGCAAGTGGATCGTGGAGCGTCTCATCAATGCGGCGGTGGGGTTTGCGCCAGCGATGAATTACTTCGCCGGTACTCTTGCCTCGCGGAAGGACATGGCCGACCTGCTCGTCGGGGTGACCGGCGACTTCGTTCCTGCCAGTGAGGTGCTCCGCCCCAAGTACCTCCTGAACCTGTTCCGCACGCCCGTGCGCCGACCCATCGTCGACGCATGACGCTCGACCCGGATTCCTTTCGCAGCGTCCTCGGCCGGTTCGCCAGTGGTATCACCGTCATTACCGCCATCGACGCAGACGGCCGCGATGTCGGCATGACGGCCAGTGCGTTCTCGTCGGTGAGCCTGCAACCGCCGCTCGTGCAGGTGTGCGTCGACCGCACCGCGTCGATGTTCAGCGCACTGCTGAATGGCGAGCGGTTCGGCGTGAACGTGCTGGCCGCCGAGCAGGAAGCATTGTCGCGGCGCTTCGCAGCGGTGGAGTCCTCGCACCGGTTCGACGGCATCGGATATTCGCGCGGTGACAACGGCGTGGTGCTGCTCGACGACGCGCTCGCGCACATCGAATGTCGCACGGCGTCGCGGATGGAGGCAGGCGATCACGTGATCTTCATCGGCGAGGTGGAGCGCGCCAACGCACGTGATGCCCGACCGTTGCTCTACTATCGCGGCGGCTACGCGCAGTTGGAGCGGTAGGAGGCGTGATCACCCCGAAACGTCGCCGCGGATTCGAGCATCTCGACGATCCGGGCACCCATCCGGCGTTGCGCGAGCGGTCCCTGCGCGACATCCGGCGCGCGAACACGATGCTTGGAGGCGCGAATGCCGTTCTCGCGGAAGTGCGACGACTGCTTCCGCCTCGGGACGCGACCCTGACCCTGCTCGACGTTGGGACAGGGCTGGCCGATATTCCCTTGCGCGCAAGGCGCCTGGCGAAGCGCGCGGGCGTGCGGCTGATCGTCGTAGGGCTCGACGAAGCAGAGTCTCTCGCACAGGTCTCGGCGGACGTGCTCGACTGGAGCGTATGCGGCGACGCGCGATGTCTCCCGTTCGCTAATGGCAGCATCGACGTCGTGACGTGCTCGCAGGTGTTGCATCACTTCGAGGACGATGAGATCGCTCTTGTGCTCGCGGAGATGAATCGTGTCGCGCTCCGTGCGGTCATCGTGAGCGACCTCAGGCGCAGTTGGCTTGCGGTGAGTGGCTTCTGGCTCGTCACCTGGCTGCTGGGATTTCACGCCGTGAGCCGGCACGATGGTGTCGTTTCGGTGCTGCGCGGCTTTACCGACACGGACCTCGCCTCGCACGTGCAGCGGTCCATCGGCCTCGCGGCTAAGATTCGACGTCATCTCGGCTATCGCCTTACCGCAACCTGGGCACCTTCTCATGACTGATCTTCCAGCGCTCGAGCTCGGTCCGATGCCATCGTCGCGGGAGATGTCGACCATCGACGAGCGGCTTGTGCACGCGCCACTGGCGTCGATCTTTGCGCTTGCCGTCGACGTGGAACGGTGGCCCGCGATCCTTCCGCACTATCGATTCGTGCGCTTTCAGGAACGTCGCCGCGACGGCGGGGGTATCGTTGACATGAGTGCCAATCGCCCATTCGGCCTGATTCAATGGCCTACGTGTTGGCGCTCGAAGATGCAGGTGCAGGTCGCGACCCCCGGATCGCCCACCATCCGCTTCACGCACATCGCTGGTGTCACGAGCGGAATGGAAGTGGAGTGGACATTCGGAGAGACTGCGGCGGGTACGCACGTACGGATCGTGCACCTGTGGAATGGACCATCGGTGCCCGTGGTTGGAAGTGTAGCGGCCACGATGGTGATCGGTCCCGTCTTCGTGCACGGTATTGCGAGTCGCACGCTCGAGGGATTGGCGAAGCACGCAGAGCGCGGTACGATCGGTACCGCCCACAGACAGCAGGCCTGAGGAAGAATCGAGTGAGCGAGCGTCGGCGGGTTGCAGTAACGGGAATCGGGGCGGTCACGCCCATTGGACTTGGGCGCGAAGGCCTCTGGGAAGGCATTCGACGCGAGAAGTCGGCAGTGGCCACGATCACGCGATTCGATCCATCCATCTGGCGGAGCCACAACGCGGCCCAGGTCAACGACTTCGATCCGCTCGATTTCTTCGAGTCGAAGAAATCGCGACGGTTCGACCGGTACAACGGCTTTGCCGTGGCGAGTGCCCAGCAAGCGCTGGCGGACTCGGGACTCGACCTCGCGAAGGAAGACAGCGAGCGCGTTGGAGCGATGATGGGCAGCGCACTCGGCGGAATTCATTTCGCCGAGGAGCAACTGCAGGTCTTTCTCGACCAGGGCGTGAAGGGTGTGGATCTTTCGCTCGCGCTCAACGTCTTCACCGGCGCCGCGAGCTGCAACATCGCCATCGAGTTCGGTGCGCAGGGCCCGAATGTCACGAATGGGATGAGTTGCGCGTCGGGCACGATCGCGATTGGCGACGCCTTTCGCGCGGTGCGTGACGGGTACGCGGACATCATGTTTGCCGGCGGCGCCGAGACGCCGCTCGCGCCGCTCTGTTTCGGGTCGTTCTCGCTGATTCGCGCCATGTCGACGCGCAACGACGATCCGGCCAGTGCCTCGCGCCCGTTCGACAAGGACCGCGATGGTTTCGTCATGGGCGAAGGCGCGGCCGTGCTGATCCTCGAGGAAATGGACCGTGCGGTAGCGCGCGGTGCGCACATCTATGCGGAGGTCGTTGGTTTCGGCACCTGCAACGACGCGCATCACATGACAGCGCCGCGTCCGGACGGTTCACAGGCCGCGCGCGCGATGCGCATGGCGCTGCGTGATGGCGACTTGAACCTGACGGAGATCGAGTACGTGAACGCGCATGGCAGCTCGACGCCCTTGAACGATCCCACGGAAACGGTCGCGCTGAATCAGGTGTTCGGCGAGCACGCGCCGAAACTCCAGGTGAGCAGCACCAAGGGCTATTACGGCCACGCGCTCGGCGCGTCGGGCGCCATGGAGTTGGCGATCACGGCGCTCGCGCTGGATGCGAAGTGGCTGCCCCCTACGCTGAATCACGACGCACCGGCCGTGGGCTGCGACCTGGACTACATCCCGAAGCACGGACGCGAGGCCGACGTGGAGTACGCGCTGAGCAACAGCTTCGGCTTCGGCGGCATCAACGCCGCGGTCGTGCTGAAACGGCACGATGGAGTCTGACTGTCGAACAGCCTGACCCAAGGCTAACGTTGGGCTTCGAGTCGGTCGCTGCCGCTTCCCCAACAGAGGTCCCATGAGAGACGCGTGGCGTCATTTCGCCGCTGAGTTCATCGGCATCTTCGCGCTCGTCTTCGTCGGTGGCGCGACCATCATGTCCTCGACCATGGCGAACATCAATCCCATGGTGCCGGCCGCCATCGCGCACGGGCTCATCCTCGCGATCATGGTCACGGCCACGATGCGCATCTCCGGGCACCTCAATCCGGCGGTCACCATCGGGTTCATGGTGACCAAGCGCATCGAGCCGATGATGGGTGTCGTCTACATCATCGCGCAGCTGCTCGGCGCGGCGATCGCGGCGTATGCGTTGAAGGCGACATTTCCGCACGCGGTCGCGGCCACCACCCGCCTGGGCGGACAGATGGTGAGTGCGGATACGTCGCTGGGCCAGGCGGTGCTGTGCGAGGCCATCGCGACCTTCTTTCTCGTGTTCGTCGTCTTCGGCACCGCGGTCGATCCCCACGCGCCGAAGGTCGGAGGCTTTGCCATCGGCCTGACAGTCACGGCCGACATTCTCGCGATCGGCTCGAGGACCGGGGGCTCGATGAATCCCGCGCGGTCGTTCGGACCCGCGGTCGCCTCGGGAATTCTCGAAGGGCAGGTGGTCTATTGGGTTGGACCGATCATCGGTGGCATCGCCGCGGCGGTGTTGTATGACCAGCTGTTCCTGCGTCGCGGAAAGGAAAAGGTCGATCACGGGGCCATCGAGCCGAACGACTGAGTCGCCGGGTGAGCGGACAGTTGCACCGCTCGAGGTAGCGCAAAATCAGCGCGACGGCCGGCACCCACCGCTCGAAACGTCGGGGCCACACAGCATTCGAGCCCGTGTCTTTCGACACGGGCTCGACGAAGAAGCCAATCGCAGTCGAACGCCTAAACCACCGGTGGGTCACTTTCGCGTTCCGGATGGCGATGCTTGCTGACCGCGGCGATGAAGCGCTTCGCGACACCCTTGTCCGATGCCGGAGTTACAAGCAAGCCCTTGTCCGTCTTTGCGGATGTCGGGTCGATGCCCGCTTTCTCGAGTAGCCTGCTGGCGGCGCCGAAAGCGAGGATCGTCTTGCCGTGCCGGTACTGGTTCGTCACGAATTCCGCCGTGTGACCGTCGGCGGCGAGGGCCTTCACCGCTGCCTCACCATCTGGCAGGACCAGCGCATCGAAGAGCACCGGCGGCGAGTTCTCCATCGACGCATCGGCTTCGATGGTGTCGCCGCTCGTGGTAGTGAAGGTGCCAAGCCGAGGTCCGACGTAACGCGGAACGGCACCAGCGTCCGTAAGGGCGACATGGATTGCCGAGAGCGACGCGCCATCCACCCCGTTGGCGACGAGAATGGCGATGCGGCGCGTCCGGACACCCGTGTCGCCGGGCCGAGCGGTGAGCGAGAGCGATGCGGACGACGTCACCTCCGGGTTCACCGGCGGCCCCACGCGCGGCAGCGGATCGGGGAGATCCATACCAAGTCCCTCGGCGACCTGAGCGGCGAGGTCCTCGTCGACGTTGCGGAGCGATGCGATCATGCGCTCGCGGATCGCTGGCACCGTAAGCTTGCTCAGCTCGAAGCGAAAGCCGCCGACGATGTGCGCCTTCTCCCACGCCGTCTGGCTGTTGTAGAAGAGCGTGGCCTGCGTGTAGTGGTCGGCGAACTTCTCCGGCTTGCCACGCAGCTTGTCCTCCTGCACCGGCTGCGGAAACGACACGAATCCCTTTGCGCCGGCCTGGAACGGACACCCGCCGCCGAGGGAGTTCGGCTCGTACGCCACTCGGCCGCGTGGGATGGCCTGGCGGTGTATGCCATCGCGCTGGTTGTTGTGCACCGGCGCGAGCGGCGCATTGATCGGAATCTCGTGGAAGTTCGCGCCGCCAAGACGCGAGATCTGCGTGTCGACGTAGGAGTGAATACGGCCCGCGAGCAGCGGATCGTTCGAGAAATCGATGCCCGGCACCACATGCGCCGTACAGAAGGCCACCTGCTCCGTCTCGGCGAAGAAGTTGTCCGGGTTGCGGTTGAGCACCATGCGGCCGATCGGCTGCACCGGAACGAGTTCTTCGGGAACGATCTTGGTGGCGTCGAGGATGTCGAAGCTGAACCCTTCCGCCTGCTCCTCGGTGAAGAGCTGGAAACCGAGCTCCCACTCCGGGTATTCACCGGCCTCGATGGCCTCCCAGAGGTCTCGGCGGTGGAAGTCGGCATCGGCACCCGCGAGCTTCACGGCCTCGTCCCAGACGAGGGAATGCGTGCCCTGCTTCGGCGTCCAGTGGAATTTCACGAACACCGATTCGCCCGCTTCGTTCACGAGGCGGTAGCTGTGCACCCCGAAGCCCTGCATCATGCGATAGCTGCGCGGAATGGCGCGATCGGACATGGCCCACATGATCGTGTGGGTGGATTCCGGCATCAACGAGATGAAGTCCCAGAAGGTGTCGTGCGCGGAAGCGGCCTGCGGGATTGCGTTGTGCGGCTCCGGCTTCACCGCGTGGATGAGATCCGGAAACTTCATGGCGTCCTGGATGAAGAACACCGGGATGTTGTTGCCGACGAGATCCCAGTTGCCTTCGTCCGTATAGAATTTCACCGCGAAGCCGCGGACGTCGCGTGCGGTGTCGACGGAACCACGCTCGCCCGCCACGGTGGAGAAGCGCACGAACACCGGTGTCTGCTTTCCCGCTTCGTTGAATGGCGCGGCGCGGGTGATGTCGGTGATCGGGCGGTAGTTCTCGAAGTAGCCATGCGCGGCGGATCCGCGCGCGTGCACGATGCGCTCGGGAATGCGCTCGTGGTCGAAGTGCGTGATCTTCTCGCGGAGGATGAAATCCTCAAGGAGCGTGGGTCCGCGGAGTCCGGCCTTGAGCGAGTTCTGGTTGTCCCCGATGAGCACGCCCTGGTTGGTCGTGAGGGCGCGACCGGTGTTGTCGACGCGCGCGCGGTCGAGATTGCCCTTGAGCATGTTCATGCCCTCGATGGAATCACCGGTGCCCGTCTTCTCGGAGCCGTTCGCTTCTGTCACCGTACTTGAGCCGATCAGCGGCATAGGCGGTTCGACGGAAAAGCCTTCGGTGGGCGCGACAGCGTTGTCGCGACCAAACTCACGCGCTGTGTTCGGATTGAAAGGGACCGACCCAGCCAAGTCGCCAGTGGCGACCATTTTTTCGGCTAACGAGTCCGATGGCGGAGCTGCGGGTGGCTGTGAGGGCGCGCTCGTCGTGTTGCGAGAGGCTGCCTTTACAGCGGAGCTGGCTTTCTTGTGCAGTGCGCCATCTTTCGGTGAAACGGGGGGAGTTTTTTTCTTGGCCATGGGAATGAGGTTGGGGAAGCTTTCCTGAGCGCAAATCGCGCTCCCTCGCCCGATCTCAATTTTCTGCGAAAGCGAGCAGGACGCTAACGGCCGGGCACACAGTGTTTGGGCGCTAGAGCGACTCCTTGCGACGCTCCTTTCTTTCATGGAACGTGTTTCGACCCGTACGTCGTCTCGTGCTCTCCACGGACTCGAGCACGATGCCTTCCACCTGCGCGCGTGATGACATCTTCCGTCTCTGGGGGGAAACAAGAGCGTCAATAGCTCCGCGACCGCCATTCACGCGACGAATGCCCAAGCGCGCGGCTCGCTTCATGTCACCTCAGATACGCTGGACTTCGAGTCAACGAATCAAGCCGCAACCTCAACGAGAACCCACCGTCGTAGTGTTGAGAAGGGTGACACGCTGCGCACGGCGTGTCTCCCGTCTCTTCAAAGGCCGCAGGCGCAGGATTCTGCCGCCTCTAGCTCGCGGCGCAAACTGGCCGGTCATGTTGAGCGTTGGCTCGAACACCACATGCACGGCACCCACTCCGGCCACTTGAGCGCATCGTGCGTTCGCCTCGCGTCGCAGTAACTCCGGTCCGATGTGCGTCGTTGTGCTACCGACGGTGACATCGAGGTATGCCGTCCTGCTCAGGCCCGCTTCCTCGATCACGACGTGCTTATCTCGAAAGATCTTGACCACTCGTCGTCCGTCAGGCACCGGAAATTCTATCAGGTCGCGTCTCATCACATGCTTCGTAATGACGTACAAAATGTCATTGGTGCTTTCCTTCGACAGGACAACGAGCACGGGGTCAGGTGCGTTGGCATCCCGAATCAACCACGCCACGGCACCATCCAGATTCGCGGCGGGCGCAAGTCCGAAGGCAATCTGACCGGAAATGGGGTCGCGCTTGCTGAAGTCAAGTTTCATGCTGCCTCCGTTCGAAGTTCGCGCTAGACCTGTCAGAACCCATTCCTGGCGCACGCGAAAAACGACACGTCTGTCTCAGCCCTCCGTCTTCGCCTTCCGGCGGTCCTTTCGTTCCTGGAACACGTGCTTCGACCCATAGGTCGTCTCGTATCGCTCGATGGACTCGAGCACGATCCGCGAGGCCTCGTCGCTCTTGCCCCAGCCGATGATCTCCACCCGCTTGCCCTCGAGATCCTTGTACGTGCGGAAGAAATGCTCCACCTCCATCAGCAGGTGCTGCGAGATGTCGGCGATGTCGAAGTGCTCGCGCTGAAATGGATCGTGGAGCGGGACGCCGAGAATCTTGTCGTCCGGCTCGCCGAGGTCGAGCATCTTGAGGACGCCGATCGGGCGGACGTCGATCTGGCAGCCCGGGAACGTCTGCTCCTTCACGAGGACGAGGACGTCGAGTGGATCGCCGTCCTCGTGCAGTGTGCGAGGAATGAAGCCGTAGTCGCCCGGATAGTGGACCGCGGAGAAGAGCACGCGGTCGAGCTTGAGCATGCCGCTCACCTTGTCGAGCTCGTACTTGTTGCGGCTGCCAGACGGAATCTCGATCACCGCCGTGACGCACTCGGGAACGTGCATGCCGGCCGGGAGGTCGTGCCAGAGGTTGAGCATTACGCGGTGGTGTGGGCCGGCGCGGCCGGCCGTGAAATGGGGTTGGTCGCGTCCTGGAGGTCGACGTTCGCGCCGTCCGCTCGCGTCATCGCTCCTTTGTACTTCATCGCATCTTCCTCCAGCCCGAAATTCACGACGTCGAGCTCCCGTACTTTCTCGAGTTGCGCGGCCGACAGGTCAGCAAGGTCGCTCGCATCGGCAAATTCGGCCAGCTGCTCCATATCGTAGACATTCGGCAGCGTCGTGACGACGAGCGGCTCCGCGAGCAGCCACTTGAGCGCCGCCTGCCCCAGCGTGATGCGTTCGCTCGTGAGGAAGTCGAGCGTCTTCACCTTCTCCACGCCATTCACCAGCCAGCTGCGCGGACGATGCTTGCGGTGATCGTTGTCGGCGAAGACGGTGTCCGCGGTGTACTTGCCCTCGAGCATCCCGCTCGCGTGCGTGACGCGAACATTGAAGCAGCAGTTCGGGGCATGACGTCGCGCGGCTTCGATCATCGCGGTGCCGGGATGCTGTTCGAGGACGTTCCAGATCATCTGGATGGTGTTGACGTCCGGCTCACGCTCCACGAGCTCCACGGCCTCGTACAACCAGCCGATCGCGGGCCCGAACGCAGCGCCCCACGCCTTGATCTTTCCTTCGCGCTGCAGCTCGCGCAGCGTGTCCCAGAGCTCCGGGTCGCGCACGTGCTCCATCTTCGCATTGTGGATCTGGAGGACATCGATGACGTCGGTCTCCAGACGCGTGAGGCATCGCTCGACCGCCAGCCGCAGGAAGGCGCGGTCGGTGCGCATTGGCAACTCCTGCTGTCCACGCCGATTCGCCTGCGCATTCTCGTCATAGATGTCGTAGCCGACCTTCGTGCCGATGACGATCTCATCGCGCCGTCCGCGAAACGCCTCGGCGATCTGCCGCTCCGCGCGCCCGTTGCCATAGGCATCCGCGGCGTCGAAGAAGGTGACGCCGTGGTCGTCGAGCGCGGAGCGCATCATGGCAACCGCTTCGGCGTCGGTCTTGTCGCCCCACCAGCCAGTGGAGACAGTCCAGGTGCCGAAGCCCACCTCGCTGACGCGGACGTCAGTGCCGGGGAAATAGCGGTATTTCATGGCTGAAAGATAACGGGGCAAGCCAGTTCAGTGGGGACGCGCGCGAGCTAGATACTCTGCACGACCGCCATGATGTTGCCCTCGCTGTCCTTGAACCACGCGGCCATGGCGCCGCCGCCGGTGGCGATGCTGCCCTCCATCTTCATGCCGGGGAAATCGTATTCCTCGAACACGACGCCGCGCGCCTTCAGCTCCGCGACTTCGGCCTTGACGTCCTTCACGTTCCAGAACAGCTGGCTCGCCTGCGACGTGCCCGCGCCCGGCGAGACGTACATGAACGCCTCGGATCCGTTTCCGAAGGTGTAGACGAGACCTCCGTTGGCCTCCATCGCGGGCTTCAGCCCCAGCTTCTCCTCGTAGAACTTCCTCGCGCGCGCGAGATTCGAGGCGGGAATGTACGGAACGACTGGCGAATTCTGGAGCATGCCGACCCCGTGTGTGATTGGTGGTGTTCAGACGCCGATGGTCGCGGCGAGATGCGGCCTCGCGCCCCTACCGACCGATGCGCCGCGCCGCCTCGCGAGCGAAGTACGTGATGATGATGTCCGCCCCAGCGCGGCGAATGCCGATGAGGCTCTCCATCATCGCGCGTTCGAGGTCGATCCAGCCCCGCTCCGCCGCGGCGTGAATCATCGCGAACTCGCCACTCACCTGATACGCGGCGAGCGGATATGCCGTCTCCGTCTTCACGCGTGCCACGATATCGAGGAACGGTCCCGCGGGCTTCACCATCACCATATCCGCGCCTTCCTCGATATCCTGCTGCACCTCGCGCATGGCCTCGTCCGCATTGGCGACGTCCATCTGGTAGCCGCGACGGTCGCCACTCTGCGGCGTGCTCTCCGCCGCTTCGCGAAATGGGCCGTAGAACGCGCTGGAGAACTTCGCCGCATAGCTGAGGATCGCGGTGTCCTGGAAGCCGTCGGCATCGAGCGCCCGACGAATGGCGCCGACGCGACCATCCATCATGTCGCTCGGCGCCACGACATCTGCGCCCGCCCGCGCATGCGCGAGCGATTCCTTTACCAGCAGCGCGAGGGTCGCGTCGTTGTCGACGTCACCATCGCGCAGGATGCCGCAGTGACCGTGATCGGTATACTCGCACATGCAGACGTCCGTAATCACGACGAGCTGCGGCAGCTCCTTCTTCAGCGCGCGCACCGCCTGAGGCACCGGACCCTCGTCATCCCACGCTGCCGAGCCCTCGGCGTCCTTCCTATCCGGAATGCCGAAGAGCAACACGCCACCGACGCCGAGTGCCGCGGCGGCGCGCGCGTCCACGAGAAGTTCATCGACGGACGTCTGGTGCACGCCGGGCATGGAGCTCACCGCTTGTCGAACGCCCGCTCCCGGCCGCACGAACAGCGGCAGCACGAGCTGTGACGGTGACAGGCTCGTCTCGCGTACCAGCGCGCGAAGCGCCGGTGTGCGACGCAGCCTGCGCGGCCGGTACTCAGGAAAGCTCGGCATGCTATTCAGGTTGTGGCGACGGAAGATGATTCGCGCGACGGAGGCCTTCGAGAATATCGCTCGCGCCTTCACCGCGAAGCTGGTTGGCGAGACGGATGCCGCCCAGCTCAGGATCGGTGTCGTCAATGAGCATCGACCCGCGTACCACGCGCGTCCCGTTCATGTCGGCGATCAGCCCATGCAGCGTCGACACGCCATCGGTCTCGATGGCCAACGCGCCGATAGGCACCTGACAGCCTCCCTCCAGTGCCGCAAGGAACGCCCGCTCGGCACTCACGGCACGCATCGTCGGGGCGTGGTTCATCGCCTCGACGAGCGCCCGTATGCGGGCGTCGTCCACGCGCGTCTGCACGGCGATTGCCCCCTGCCCCGCCGCGGGCAACCACGCGGGTGCATCGAGGTAGCAGGTGATGTGCTGGTGGGCGCCGAGCCGGTGGAGACCCGCCGCGGCAAGGATGGCGGCGTGGACACGACCTTCGTCGATCTTCTGGAGGCGCGTGGGAACATTGCCGCGCAGCTCGGCGACCTCGAGATCCGGGCGCGCCGCGAGCAGTTGCGCACGACGCCGCAGGCTTGACGTCCCCACGCGCGAGCCGCGCGGCAGCTCATCGAGGGTCGCCGAGAGGACGCGTCCATTCACCACGAGTGCGTCGCGCGGGTCCTCGCGCTCGAGCACAGCGCCCACGCGCAGTCCCTCGGGCGATTCGGTCGGGAGGTCCTTCAGCGAATGCACGGCGACGTCGATCTTGTTCTTGAGGAGCGCGGTCTCGAGCTCCTTGGTGAACAGCCCCTTCGCGCCGATGGAGCTCAAGGGCTCGTCGAGCCGCTTGTCGCCGACCGTCTTGAAGGTGACCAGCTCGGTCTCGAGGCCCTGGGCGGCGAGTGCCGCCTGAACGAGCCGCGCCTGTCGAAGCGCGAGCTCTGAGGTTCGCGTGCCGATGCGAATGGCCGTGGAGTTCTTCGTCACGAGTGGAAAGTAAGTCGCAGACTGGCGGTTTTCATTTCGTTGGATCGTTCTTGAAAAGCGTTGAACAGCGTCAGCGCGGATTTCCGCGGAATGAGCGGATCACCGCGGATTGCTCCCCGAGGGGGCGACAGGCGGCTCCCGCAATAGAGAGTCACAGACCCTTGGAAGGGGATCCGCCAAGATCCGCAGTTCTATCCGTGCTGATCCGCGTTGACGACGGAAGACGTTTCCAAAACCCAATACCTCAAACACCGCGATCACCGAGAAGGTATCGCGCCGTGGCGTGGGCGAGGGCTTCGACAGAAGCCACTTGGGACTCCGCGCCCACCGGAATACCCGCGGCCCTCAGTGCGTCACTTGTTATCGGGCCGATCGACACACCGGGAATTGCCCGCGCCAAACGCTCACCGACCGCCTGCACGTAGCCACGCACCGCCGATGCGGAGGCGAAGGTCACCGCGCTCACCCCACCGCTCTCGAGTGCAGCACGCAGCGCCTCACTGACGTCGCCATCTGGTACCGACCGATAGATATGCACGACCTCTACTTCGCACCCCATTGTCCGCAGTCCCGAGGGAAGGACGTCGCGCGCACCTTCTGCCGAGAGGTAGAGCACGCGGGTTCCGCCGACGTCGGCACGAACGCCCATGGCCTCCAGCACGCCCTCGGCGACATACCGATTCGGTACGACATCCGCCGCGATCCCCCGCGCGCGCAACGCATCGCGCGTCGCGCTACCGACGCACGCGACCCGGGACGACGCGAATGCACGCGTGTCGAGGCCATCGGCGAACAGTGCGTCCCACGCGATCTGCACCGCATTCTGGCTGGTGAAGATCACCCACGCGAATGCATGCAGCCGGGCCAGCGCCTGGCGAAGTGGCGCACCGTCGAGCGGCTCGATGCGCAGCGCCGGAAGCTCCAGGATATCGGCGCCGAGCTGCGCGAGTGCATCGCGGAGGCCGGTCGCCTGGGCGGAGGCACGCGTGACAACGACGCGCTTGCCGAAGAGCGGCCTGCGGTCGAACCACGCAATCTCGTCGCGCAGCGAAACGACATCGCCGATGATCGTGATGACCGGCGCGCCCAGCGCTTCGCGCGAGATGGCGTCAGCGAGCGTGTCGACGGTGCCCACCACGGTACGCTGTCGAGCGTGCGTGCCCCACTGGACCGCGGCAGCGGGCGTGTCGGGTGACATGCCACCGCTCACGAGGGCGGAGGTAATGCGGGGGAGCGACTTCACGCCCATGTAGAGGACGATCGTTCCACCGGCACGAGCGAGCGCCGCCCAATCCGTCTGCGTGTCGGGCTTGGATGGATCCTCGTGCCCGGTCACGAAGGTGACGGAGGTCGCTACGCCGCGGTGCGTCACAGGAATGCCCGCATACGCTGGCGCGGCGATGCCCGCGGTCACGCCGGGAACGATCTCGAACGCAACGCCCGCCGCGGCAAGCGCTTGCGCTTCCTCGCTGCCACGACCGAACACGAGTGGGTCTCCACCCTTCAGTCGTACGACACGTTTGCCGTCCCGGCCCAACCGCACGAGTAGCGCATTGATCGCCTCCTGGCTCGCGGACTCGCTGCTTCCACCGCGCTTGCCGACGTCGAGGATCTCAACGTCAGGATTCGTCAGTTGCGCTGCTGCGACGATGGCGGGATTCGCCAATGCATCAGTCGCAATGACGTCGCAGGTGGCGAGGAGGTCGCGTCCCCGGACAGTGAGCAGGGACGGATCGCCCGGACCTGCACCGACGAGGTAGACGATGCCCTCGTTCTTTTCGCTCAACGTTGCCCGCCGCGCTCTTCGGCCAACTGAGCGCTCCGTTCGGCGAGCCGTCGCGTCCTCGCTCGCAGCGTGAGTGCGTATGTCACGTAGATGAGCGCTGCGGCTATGTACGCCGCGGTCGCGTAACCACCGTTGTCCGGAATCATCGTTCGTTCTCCCGATCAACGAGGTAGTCGCGCAACGTCGCCATGCGATAGCGCGCGCGCAGCAGGCCGGCGAACAGCAGCGTGAAGGCACAAAACGCCGACAGGAACGTCACCAGCATGACCGCCGGCATCGACGGCGCGCTCGGCTTCAGCACGATCGGCATGGGGTGCATCGTGCGAAAGAGGTAGACGCTGAGATGAATGAACGGGATGAGGAACCCGGCGAGCAGTGCGAGTACGGCAGAATAGCGTGCGCGCATGCCGCGTTCGTCGATTGCGCCGCGAAGAACGAGATAGCCGACGATGATGAACCACAGGAAGAGCGTCAGCGTGAGGCGCGCGTCCCAGGTCCACCACGCTCCCCAGATCGGCTTGCCCCACAGTGGTCCGGTAATGAGCACGACGGTCGTATAGACCAGCCCGACTTCCGCCGCACTCTCGGCAACGCGATCGAGCTTTTCGTCCTTGAGCCAGAGATAGAGCGCGCTGGTGAGCGCCATCAGCGCAAAGGCGAGGTACAGCGCGACGAAAGCAGACGGCGCATGCACGTACAGTATGCGCTGTGCCGGACCCTGCGTGGCCTCAGGTGGCGTGAACAGGAACGCGCGAACGTAGACCGCCGCGACAGACACGAATCCGGCGATGACCAGCCAGTCGGGCCCCTTCGAGACGATCGGCACATCAACCGCAGCAGTGCGCGAGGTTGGTGAGGTCATTCTTCCAGTGTGAATGGAAATGCGAGCGTGCATGCGACGACGAACACGACGTCGAACGCGACGAGGATGCGCAGCCATGGCCACGCTTCGGAGAGGGGACGTCCGGCCAGCAGCTTCGCAGACGACCCTGCTGCGGCCATCACGATGGGCACGAAGAAGGGCAGCGACAGCATCGGCAACAAGAGCTCCGCGAGTCGGGTGTTCACCGCCATGGCGGCGAACAGCGTCCCGACGGCGACAAGCCCGATGGCGGCCAGCAGCGCGATGGCCGCCAGCGCGAGCGTGGCGCGGCCGAAGGGCAGGTTGTACAGCAGCGTCACGGCGGGAATCGTCAGCGCCTCCACCCCCGCCACGAACACCAGGTTCGCGATCGCCTTGCCGAGGTAGATCGCCTCGCGGTCCACCGGCGCGACCAACAGGGCGTCGATGGCGCGGTCGGCCTGCTCCACCCCGAACGACCGCTGCAGGCCCAGCAACCCCGAAAAGGTGAAGATCACCCAGAGGACGCCTGGTGCGAGATCGGCAGCCGCAACCGCGGTGGCATCCCACGCGAAGAAGAAAATCGTGGCCGCCAGCAGCGCAAACACCAGGGCGGAGAGGAACGCAGTGCGCGTACGGAACTCGATCGCGAGGTCCTTGCGGGCGATGAGCCACGAGGCGCGCAGCATGCCGGGTGGCGCCGCCATCGGCATCGTGGCGTCAGGCATCGGATGTCACCAACTCGCGATAGTCAGACGCATAGCGATCATGGTCTACGTCGGAACGTGCTTCATGGCGAACGAATCGACCGCGCTGCATCACCGCGGCGTGCGTCGCGAGCTCGAGGCCTTCGTCGAGATTGTGGGTCACGACGAGCAGCGCCGCGCCGCTGGCACGCCGTTCCTTGAGTGCCTCGGTGAGCGCCCCACTACCAGCCGCATCGAGGCCGGTGTAGGGCTCATCGCAGAGGATCAACTGCGGCTCGTGGACGATGGCACGCGCGATGGACACACGCTGTTGCAACCCGCGGCTCAGTGCCCGCACGGGCGTATTGGCGCGATCGGCCACGCGCATGAGGCGCAGTGCCGCGTCCGCCGACGCACGCGGATCCGTGAGCCCATACATGCGCGCGGTAAACTCCAGGTTTTCGCGTGCAGTCAGCGCCGCGTAGAGCATGCTCGAGTGCGAGATCAGTCCGATCCGCGCGCGCGCCGATGCCCCGTCGCGCATGGCGGCCCCGCCCACACGACACGAGCCCGCGCTCGGCGACAAGAGCCCGGCGAGCAGGCGCAGTAGCGTGGTCTTGCCGGCACCGTTCGGGCCGAAAAGCGCGAGACACTCCCCGGCGCGGAGCGTAAAGCTGACGTCGTCCACTGCCCGCCGACCGCTGAATGCCCGCATGAGACGTTCTGCCTCTACAATGGGGGGCGCGTCGTGGGAAGGAGATGCGGCGGCAGGCATTCCTGAAAGATAGGGAGGCGGGGTGCGGCGGAAGAGGGAAAAACGACTACAGCGCCCAGTGGCGCACGAGCGCCTCTCGCGCGGGTTCCGCGCAAGGCGCAGCTTCACAGCATGCCGAAGACCTACCTCATGCTCGCGCTGGCGAGCGCGCTCGCCTGCGACGCTGGCGTAGCGACCGCCCAGGCGTCGCGGCGGCCGATCCCCGATAGCATCCCCGACTTCGGCGCTCTCGTCGCGAGACTTTCGGACGCCGGCGGCTACTTCGACACCGACAACCTCATCTCCAACGAGCGCGGCTACCAGCAGGTGCTCGGCGCCATGGACCGCCTGCATGTCCGCGGTGGTGCGTACATCGGCGTTGGTCCGGACCAGAACTACACCTACATCGCCAACACCCATCCGCGCATTGCGTTCGTGGTGGACATCCGCCGCGACAACATGCTCGAACACCTGCTGTTCAAGGCGCTCTTCGCGGCGGCGTCCAACCGGGCAGAGTATCTCGCGCTGTGGACCGGTCGCCCGGTTCCAGCAAATATCGCATCGTACGCCAGCCGGCCAATCGACGCCATCGTCGCGTGGATCGACTCGACGCCAACCACCCCGGCGAGCATCGCGCGGGCACGTAGGATCGTCGCCGAGTTGGTGCAGCGCAGCGGCATTCAACTGTCGGCGAAGGACGTGGCGACCATTGCCCGATTTCACGATGCCTTCATCGCGGACGGACTTTCACTCCAGTTCACGACGGACGGGCGTTCGCCGCGACCCTACTATCCGACGTTGCGCCAACTCGTGCTCGAGCACGACGCGAGCGGCCGGCGCCGCGGCTACCTCGCGACCGAGGCAGACTTTCAGCTCATCAAGTCGATGCATCGCCGGAATCTGATCGTGCCCGTAACGGGCGACCTCGCCGGTGCGCATGCGCTCGCCGCTATCGGCGGCTATCTCTCCGAGCATGGCGAGCGCGTGTCGGTCCTCTATGTCTCGAACGTGGAGGACTACCTCATCCGCGACGGCACCTTTGCGTCGTATGTGGGCGCAGTTCGCGCGCTCCCCCGCGATAGCAACGCCGTGATCATCCGCAGCTATTTTGGTGGCGGCATGGGCCATCCCGAGTCGACGCCGGAATATTTCGCGACGCAGTTGCTGCAGCGCATGGACCACTTTGTGGCCGACACCGGAGTCGCGGCCGTTCCGCGTTATCGCGACCTGGTGGTCCGTGATTACGTGCCGCTGCGGAAGCCGTGACAGGCAACCGCCTCGTCCCCTCGCGGCACTTCGACGCAGGGCAGTCGAATAGCGGGAACAGTCGGCTTTCGCCGTCCCACGCTCGCTTAATCCGGCAGTCGAGGCGGCGGGAGCTACGCGCGACTATGCAGCGCGCAGTGGCGCGAGATCAATACGTCGCAAGGGATCACAGCCGAGTTTCCGAAGTACGCGATTGAGTGCGACGAGCGTCAGCTGCGCGGGCGCAGTGATCTCGATTCCGATCGCCTGACTGCGTGCGTCCAGGTCGACGATCATGCCCGGATCCACCTGCCGCGTACGCACGCTTTTCACCTGGCCGTCCCGGGGGAGGTAGAGGTATGCGGCGAGCGGTTGCCCGTGCCGGTAGGTGACCTCGAGATAAGCTTCTCTCATCGATCGACGGGGTATGAAGTGATGACGACTACAAGTTGCGCGTCGTGGTCGGTTTCACAATGACCTCCCAGAGCGCGCGCTGGTGACGCGTGGCAATGATCCAGCGCCCTGATACGACGTCGGGTCGCAAACCACTGGCCGCGGATAGCATACGGCGCGCCTCGATCTCATTGAAATCGCGATCCGCCATTCGCTTGAAGAGATGCGAGCTCAGCTCGAGGTCCCACTCCCACCACGCAGGCCATACCGGCATTCTGGAGTCGCCAGGTTTCGCTAAGGGATGTACGCAGGTCTCCGAGAACTAGCTGGGCCAGCACGATTTACTCGACCGTGAAATAGTCAGAATCTACCCGCTTGACCTCAAATTTCTTGAAGGTCGTCACGCCAACGTCGTGATCAATCATGTAATCGGCGAGTTGCGCGCCATCTACGAGCACGATGGTTGTTTGAATCGAACTCGCATAAGCTTTCGCTTCCGCTGTGAACGTTGAGGACGTGATGAAGACGCCCTTTCGCGCTCGTTGGCCCTGAAGAGCTCCAGCGAAGCGTTGAATATCTGGACGTCCAACCGACCCCTGCCATCGTTTCGCTTGAACGTAGATGGTCTCCAGGCCGAGGCGATCCTCTTTGATGACGCCATCGATGCCTTCGTCGCCTCCCCGTCCGACTACGAGTCCCGCGTTGTCCTGCGGGCCGCCATAGCCCATCGCCGTGAGCAACTCCACCACGAGTTGCTCAAAGCTGCCCGGCGGCATCGCAGCGATTCTCTCGCGAAGGTCGGCAACCAATGCAGCGCGCAGCTGACCGTACCCGTCGTCCATCAGATCATCCGGTGTCCTGGCCTCCGGCTGGCCGCTGGTCGGGACGGTGACCGGCGAGACCTCTGGTCGGGTGGATGGCCCTTGGCGAAACGCAACGTACTCGGGATACCTGTTCAGGAGGGACATACCGACGAAAGTAGGCTTTCCGGCGAGGACGTCGCGACCTCGATCGGTCAGTTGGTAGACGCCACGCGTAGGCGACTCGATCAGCCCGGCCGCCTTCATATGGGATTTGGCCCACGCAACGCGGTTCGTGAAAGTCGTCTGCTTTCCACTCGGGAGTCGTTGCGCGCGTTCTTCGGGAGTCAGCGCGAAGTGGATGGCCAGCGCATCGGCCGACTCCTGCGACTGGCGAGCGCCTTGCACGAGATCGCGGAGCAGAGGGAGCATAACCGTTTGAAAATCTGGAATAGACATGCGGGCAATGTCGGCTACACGTGTGCGCGTGTCCAGCTAACGCAGATTGCGCTGCAAACCATGAAAGGTGATTTGTCAGTCTTCCGTTTCTGCGCCCTTCTGCGTTGCGAAGCCTGCGCCATTCTGCGTCCGTCGTGGTGCTCTTGAGAGCGCCGTGCCCCGGGGCGACGGGACCGATCTCCCCCGAGCGCGCGCGAACACGTATTCTCTCGGCGATCACCCGACGTTCCTTCGTCCCAATATCGTGAAGACCACTCCCGTCACCCCACGCGATCTCGCCGCATCGGTCATCGCCGTTCCGCCCCTCGCGCGACACGCCGACCTCACCCTGGATCGCGACGCCAATCGCGCCATGATCCGCTACCTCGAGGACGGAGGCGTATCGTCGCTGCTCTATGGCGGGAACGCCAACCTGTACAACGTCAGCCTCGCCGAGTACCCCGATCTGCTGGACCTGCTCGAGCGCGAAGCCGCGACCGATAGCTGGGTGATCCCGTCCGTCGGACCCGACTTCGGCAAGATGATGGACCAGGCCGAGCTCCTGAGGTCGCGTGACTTTCCGACCGTCATGATCCTGCCGCTCGTGTTTCCGTCGACGGACGTGGGACTCGCAACGGGCGTACGGCACTTCGCCGAGCGCTACGGCAAGCCCGTCATGATTTACATCAAGTCCGACAACTATATCGAGCCCGCCACCGTCGCTGCACTCGCGGCGGACGGACTCGTGAGCGCCGTCAAGTACGGCACTGTGCGCAAGGATCCGTCGGTCGACCCCTATCTTCGCGCGCTACTCGACGTCGTCGACCCGAACCTCGTCATCAGCGGCATTGGCGAGCGACCCGCCATCATCCATCTTCGCGACTTTGGCCTGAAGGCGTTCACGTCCGGCAGCGTGTGCATCGCGCCGCGGAGCTCAATGCGACTGCTACAACTTCTCACCGACAATCGGTACGACGAAGCAGAAGAAGAACGCGCCGCCTTCCTGCCGCTCGAGGATTGTCGCGATGAATTCAGTCCCATCCGCGTACTCCATGAGGCCGTGACGCTCGCCGACATCGCGAACATGGGACCGATGCTGCCGATGCTCTCCAATCTTTCGGCCGCGCACCGCGATCGCGTGGGCGACGCGGCACGCATACTTCGCCAGCACGATCAGCGACACGCCATCGCGTGACGATACGCCCGCGCAAGACGCCTGAGGAGCTCCGCAGCCACCGCTGGTACCGCGTCAACGATCTTCGCTCGTTCGGCCATCGCTCGCGCACGGCGCAGATGGGCTACCTCCCGTCTGACTATCGCGGCAAGCCGGTGATCGCGATCGTCAACACGTGGAGCGACATCAACCCGTGTCACAGCCACTTCAAGCAGCGCGTCGAGGAAGTGAAGCGCGGCATCTGGCAGGCCGGTGGCTTCCCGGCGGAAATCCCGGCGATGACACTCGCCGAGACGTTCCAGAAGCCGACGACGATGCTCTATCGCAACCTGCTGGCGATGGAGACAGAAGAAATTCTTCGCTCCTATCCCGCCGACGGCTGCGTCCTTATGGGCGGTTGCGACAAGACGACGCCCGCCTTGATCATGGGCGCGATCTCGATGAACCTGCCGACGATCTTCCTCCCCGCCGGCCCAATGC
>JALYVY010000215.1 GCA_030852985.1 Gemmatimonadota bacterium
ACAGGCCAAGCTGAAGAGCCTGAAGAACGGCAACAGCTTCGACCACCGTTTCCGCGCCGCCGACTCCATCGAGCCGGCGTTCATGGAAACGCACGAGCTCGAGTACATGTACGACGCGGGCGGCACCTACCACTTCATGAACGCCTCGAACTACGACCAGATCGAGATGGAAGAGGAGGCGCTCGGCGACAATGCGCCGTGGATGCAGCCCGGCATGAAGATCCAGGCCGAGTTCTACGACGGAAAGCCGATCGGCGTGCGCCTGCCGAACTCGATGACGCTCACCATCGTCGAAACGAATCCGGTGATGAAGACGGCGACGAAGACCGCGTCGAGCAAGCCGGCGAAGCTGGAGAACGGTGTGACGGTGAACGTGCCGGAGTTCGTCGCTACGGGCGACAAGATCCGCGTGAATCCGGGGACGGGCGAGTACATCGAGCGCGCGAAGTAGTCGTTTTTTCGGGTTTCTACTGGGCGTGTGGCAGTTGAAATGCGGTGTTCGGCTGGTTACAATCAAAGCTCTCTGCGGCTTTGGTCATGGAGTACCCCGCGCGGGTTGGCGGGACCACGGTGGCTATAGCTCAATTGGTTAGAGCACCGGTCTGTGGCACCGGGGGTTGCGGGTTCAATTCCCGTTAGCCACCCCTCAGTAGGGCAGGGCAACCGGTGCCACGCCGGCTGCGATGCTTGCCGGTTTAGGTCCGTAGCTCAATTGGTAGAGCACCGGTCTCCAAAACCGGCGGTTCAGGGTTCGAGTCCCTGCGGGCCTGCTGTAAGTGATAGTCTGACAGTCTGACTGTCAGACGGTAGTTGGGAACTGACGGCTTGAGCTCGCAGGAGTGCGCGCTCTTCCGCTCGGGGATGAAGGTTGAAGTTGCAGTCCAGTCAGACTGTCAGGCTGTCAGACCGTCAGACTTTATCTTACGGCGGTATCGTCTAGGGGACTAGGACACGGCCCTCTCAAGGCTGGAACACGGGTTCGAATCCCGTTACCGCTATGTGGAAGCAGGGCTCGTTCGTCTATCGGTTAGGACGGCACCCTTTCACGGTGCAGAGACGGGTTCGACTCCCGTACGGGCTATGAGCAAGGTCTGACCGTCGGACGGTCGGACGGCCTGACAGGACAGCGGGTTGGTGAAGTGCAGGGCGCTGGAGATCGGATTCGGTGACGGCAGGTGCGTCACGCGAGCCCCGATGTGTGTGAGGGGCCGTAGCTCAATTGGTTAGAGCACTCGACTGTCACTCGAGAGGTTGCGGGTTCGAGCCCCGTCGGCCCCGTGAGGGGAAGGTCAGTCGGTCAGACGGAAGCGCAGTCTGACAGGACTAACGTAGTTTCGTTCGTGCCCGGATAGGTGGTTCGTGAAGTCAGAAGGCAGTTGATGTGAAAGCTGTTGACGCTGTCCCGTTTACAGTCAGGCTGTCCAACTGTCAGTCGTTGTTCCTGAATGCCCTGGTGGTGAAACTGGTAGACACGCAGTCTTGAGGAGGCTGTGCCGAAAGGCGTCGCGGTTCGAGTCCGCGTCAGGGCATGTAACCTCGTAGTTGCCACAGTAGCTCAGGGGTAGAGCACTCGATTCGTAATCGAGCGGTCGTGAGTTCAATTCTCACCTGTGGCTCTCAAACGCTCCACTCGTTGAGAGTGTGCAGGAAGTCCGGCCCGGTCCGCTCATGCGTGCCGGGCCGTTATCGTTTCGGCGGCGCACAGCTCATGCATAGGGATTCACTGGCGGTGACTGATGCCGCGACGTCCATCGCACCGGAGCAACACGAATGGCCACCTACGATCCCTCCGTCATCGGCACCATGGCGGACCACATGTACGCGCGCGCCAAGGGCCAGGTTGTTCGCTCCACCATCATTGGGGTGATCGTCGGTCTCGTGCTCGGCTACCTCGCCGGTGCGTTCGCCTACCGCCAGCTCCACTCCGACAACTACTCCCTCATCATCGCCCTGATACTCGGCGCGCTCTGTGGCGTTGAAGGCTTTGCGCTGGGCAGGAGTTCCGCGCTGCTCCTTCGTTTTCAGGCGCAGCAAGCGCTCGTGATGGCCGAGATCGAGCGGAATACGCGTCCGCCGGCAACCATGGCGGACGGGCCGCCTACGGACGCAGCGACGCGCTGAGAATCCACAGCGCGTCTACGCAATGCGTGCCGACAGCATACGCGCACGCCCGATCGCCTGATCCATGTCGTAATACCGATACTCACCCAGTCTGCCGCAGATGAGCACGTTCGGGTGGGCCTTGGCGCGCGCGCGGTATCGCTGGTACAACGCGTGATTGGCTGCGTCCGGGAAGGGATACTCGTAGTCGTCGGGCGAAACGGGGGTAAAGGGCGTTTCGGTGGTGATGACCGTGCCAGTCGCTTGCTGGGCCAGCGCTGGCGGCAACAGGTGCTTCCATTCGATCGTCCGGATGAGTGCCCCCGCGGCGTGCTGCGGCTCGTTCACCTGGCCAACGGGCTGGTGCCAGCCGACGTTCGGGAGATAGGTGGTTTCCCGCTGCTGCGCACGATATTGCAGCCTGCCCAGGCAGTACCCGAAGTATTCGTCGATCGGGCCGGTGAAGATAGTCAACCGGCTCGCCGGCCAGCGCTCGCGCTCCCTCAGGTAGTCCACGTCGAGCGTGAGCGGAATGCCCTCGAGCATGCCCGCGACCATCGCCGCGTAGCCATCCGTCGGCAGGCCTTGATGGCGTGCCTTCGGCGTGAGCCGTGGGTCCTCATGTTCGCGCACGTGGACGCGAGCCGCGAGCCGGCGGTCGAGCGTGCAAGGCGCTACACCCCACTGCTTCTCCGTGTACTCGCGCACGAAGACGTCGTAGATGGGGCGCGGCATCTTCGCAAGCATCGCAGCCTCGAAATTCTCGGGCGCCGCGAGGACGGGCGCATGACTCACGTCGCCGAAGCGGCGCGCAATGAGGGCTCGTGATAGGGGCCACGGCTCATAGCCGCCATCGATCCGGCTGAGGATCTTCGCCTCGTACGGATAGAAGGCCGAGAATCGGCGTACGAAGGCCCAGAGGCGGTCGCTCGACGTGCGAAAATAGTGCGGGCCGTGCGCGTGAACGCGAATGCCGGAGTGGTGAACCGTGTCGAACACGTTGCCGCCGAGATGCGGTCGTCGCTCGACGACGCGCACGGAGTGTCCGCGATCCGCGAGCGAGCGCGCAATCGTGGCGCCTGTCAGTCCGGCGCCGACCACAACGAAGGCAGGCCGCGTCATCGCATTGGGGAGGTCACGAGGGTAGTCGCCTAGTGTGCACCGGTGCCCGACAGCACCGAACGAATCGTGCGCACGAGGAGGCGCAGGTCGAGCCCCAAACTGACCGTCCGAAGATACTCGGTGTCGTATGGAAGCATGTCGGCGACATGCGTGTTATTCGCGCGGGCATTCACCTGCCACAGCCCCGTGATGCCGGGTCGCACGCGACAACGCAACGCGCGGACGTCGGGGTACGCCTGCAACATGTGCAGGACGAGCGGTCTCGGGCCGACCAGGCTCATGTCGCCGCGCAGCACGTTCCAGAGCTGCGGCAGCTCGTCGATGCTCGTGCGACGAATGACGCGACCAATGCGTGTTACGCGCGGGTCATTGCGCATCTTGAGCAACGATCCCTCGGTTGCCGCCGAAGCCCCTCCGTCGGACACGTGTTGGCGCATCGAGCGGAACTTCGCGCAGCGGAAGACGCGTTCCTTCCGGCCCCAGCGCGACTGGAAGAACAACGCGGCCCCTCGCGATTCGGCACGGATACAGAGCGCCGTGAGCAGCAGCAGCGGACTCAGTCCCACGAGGAGCGCCAAGGAGAGCACGACGTCGGCGCCACGCTTGACGCGAAGTTGCCATCGCACGTCGTGGAGGTGTTCATCGACGTCGGCGATTGCCGCCAGCACGAGGTCGTCCAGTCGTGGAACCGCCGTCATCTCGGCGCACGCGCGTCAGGTTCCGCCAGTTCGGTGTAGAGATCCATCACCGCCCGCGCACATCGCCCAATATCGAACCGCTCGACGGCGCGTCGCTGCGCCTGCGCCCCGAGGCGTAGCCGGAGCGAATTATCTCGCAGCAGCAGGTGCAGCGCGCGCGCCAGCGCGTCACTGTCGGCGGGTGGAACGACCAGGCCCGTGACCTCGTGCTCGTTCACGTATGTGACACCGGTGGGAAGCGCGGTGCTGATGGTGGGAATGCCGCTCGCATGCGCCTCCAGTTGGACGAGGCCGAACGCTTCCGTGCGCGCGCAGGACGGCAGCACCAGGACGTCGCTGGCCTGCAGGTACAGGGGTATCATCTCATCGGCGGCCTCACCAACGAAGTGGACCCGCTCCGCGACGCCCAGCTCCCTCGCAAGCGCGATCAGGGCCGGCTGCTCGGCACCAGTCCCCACCACGACCAGTGATGCCGTGACGTTCACGAGTGCCCGCAGCAGGTGATGCACCCCTTTGTAGTACACGAGTCGTCCGATGAAGAGGACGACCGGTCCGACCGGCGCGAGTGAATGACGCAGGGCCGCGGCCGCCATCCGCGAAGCGTTCGTGGGCGTGAAGCGCCGCGTGTCGATGCCACCGGGGATCACGACGAGCTTCCGGGTGTGATGGCGCAGCGCGACCGACGATGCCGCCAGCTGCGGCGACCACACGATGATGCGGTCCGCACGGTCGAGCACGCGCTCGAGAATCGGCGCATAAAACGGGCGCAGGACGCGCTGCCGGACGACGTCGTGATGATATGTCACCACGACGCGGATGCACGCGTCCGCGAGTGGAGCGACGAGCTCGCCCCAAGGGTGCGGGCTGTGAAAGTGGAGCACGTCCGGCCGCGTCGCCCGGATCAGCGACCGCATGCCCAGCGTGACCGGCGTGCGCGCAACCCGGGCCAGCGTGAGCGCGCGATGGACCTCGATTCCATCGTATGCTTCGTGGCGGGCGGGAGCGCGACCTTCCTGTCCCGCCACCACCGTGACGTGCGCTTCACCGAGCGCCTGAAGTGACTGGGCCAGTGCGGCCACATGAAGCTCCAGCCCGCCGATCCACGGGGGATAGAGCTTGGTGAGCATGGTGACGCGAAGCCGCTGTGGCTTGGATGCGGTCATACGCTGTTGCCATGGCAGGGGCGCGGCGGTCACTTGGGCAAGCTAACGCGCGGATTAACGGTTCTGCGACCCTCTTTCCGCGTGCGCGGATCAACGTGAATGCGTAAACGCCACATTGCGAGAACGTCGCGCCGCGATGGAAGAAGCAGGGGCGCATGAGGACAAGGGGTGCGAGAGCACGGCAATGCGCTTGCGCAGGCTGGCCCCGTGAGGACGGTGAGTTGTTCACCGCTTCGTCACGCACTAGCTTGCGTCCACGCGGGCGTAATTCAGTTGGTAGAATGCCAGCTTCCCAAGCTGGACGTCGCCGGTTCGAGTCCGGTCGCCCGCTCTGAGATGCAATCGCCGTACAGTGAGAAGAGTGAAACCCGCCGGGCGCATGTGCGCCCGGCGGGTTCGTTTGTACGACATCCTGTCTCAAGTTCAGTCGAGTGCCTCGGCCCCCAGCCGCTTGAGGACGTTGAGGTACTTGAGGGCGACCCCGCTGGGCTTGTTGGCTCCTGACTCCCACTTCGCCACGGTGCTCGGACTGACGTAGATCCGACGGGCGAAGATGGGCTGGCTCATGTTGAGGCCCTCGCGCAGCCGCTTGATGGCCCGGGCAGAGAGCTCCCTGGGGGGCTCGATGCACAACTCGTCATATTCACGCATCGTCTGTTTTCCAATTGAATCGCCCCGGGATTGCCGGAGGCTCCCAATCATGAGAGGATGGGAGCATGGCAAAACAACAACGATATTCTCCTGAGGTAAAGGAGCGAGCGGTCCGGCTGCTGCGGGATCAGCGGGCGAACTACGACACGGAGTGGGCGGCGATCTCGTCCATCGCGAGCAAGATTGGGTGTACCGCCGAAACGCTCCGGCTCTGGGTGCGCCGCGTCGAACGCGATGCGGGCGAACGGCCTGGGGTGACCACGGAGGAGCAGCAGCGACTCAAGCTCCTGGAGCGGGAGAATCGCGAGCTCCGCCGCGCGAATGAAATCCTCCGCAAGGCGGCGGCGTATTTTGCCCAGGCGGAGCTCGACCGCCGCGGGCCGTGATGGTGGCGTTCATCGACGCCTATCGCCAGGACAATGGAGTCGAGCCAATCTGCGCGCAGCTGCCGATTGCTCCATCGACCTACTACGAGGCCAAGGCGCGGGCCGCGGACCCGACGCGGTGTCCCGCGCGGACCGTGCGCGATGGGCACCTGCGCACCGCGATCACGCGCGTCTGGCAGGCTAACCGGCGCGTGTACGGCGTGCGGAAGGTGTGGCACCAGCTCACGCGGGAGGGGATCGTCACCGCGCGGTGCACGGTCGCCCGCCTCATGCGCGCTGAGGGGCTGCGCGGCGTCGTGCGCGGGGCGCGTGTGCGCACGACGATCCCCGATGCTGCCGCGGACGCAGCGCAGGATCTCGTGGACCGCGACTTCACCGCGACGCAACCGCATCAGTTGTGGGTGGCCGATTTTACCGATGGGGCGACGTGGCGCGGCATGGTGTACGTCGCCTTCGTGATCGACGTGTTCTCGCGCCGCATCGTCAGCTGGCGGGCGAGTGCGTCCATGCGGACGGATCTCGCGCTCGACGCGCTGGAACAAGCGCTGTACGACCGGCACACGGACGCGGGGCTCGTCCATCACAGCGGACCGCGGGTCGCAATACCTTTCGATTCGGAACAGCGAGCGCTTGGCCGCGGCGGGCATCGAAGCGTCGGTCGGCAGCCGCGGGGACGCGTACGACAACGCGATGGCCGAGTCCGTGATCGGCCTCTTCAAGACCGAAGTGATCCGGCAGGGCGGACCATGGCGAACGCTGGACGATGTGGAGTTCGCGACGCTCGAGTGGGTCGCGTGGTTCAACACCTGCCGGCTGATGGAGCCGCTCGGATATCTACCCCCAGCGGAGTATGAGGATCAATTCGATCGCTCGTCACCGCTCCGGTTTCTGCTGGAGCACTCAACTAACTGAGTCTCCGACAATCCCGGGGCGGTTCACTCCTTTGGAAGTCATTGTCGAATCGTTGCTTGCGCGGCCCGGGTTCCCATCGTGGACCCGGGCTTTTGCGTTGGGGTCCACCGTTCAGGCCCCAGGAGCGGTGAGGCGCACCCGAGCGTGAGGATCCACCTGCAAGCCTGTGCCGTCGGTCGTGCGGGACCTTGAGGATTGACGCGTGTAACGCTACACATTACACTATGAAAGTCAAAGGCTTCGAGCACAAGGGACTCAAACGCTTGTACGAGAAGGGCCAAGTGCAGGGGGTTCCGTCTGACAGCCGCGCGAAACTGAGGAATATGCTGGGCTTCCTCGATGCGATGTCCGATCCTCAGGAGTTGAAGACTCCGGCCCTCATGTGGAAGGCGCACGAACTCAAGGGCGACCGAAAGGTACCTGGGCGCTGTCCGTGACAGCCAATTTGCGGCTCACGTTTCGGCTCGATGATCAGGGCCAACTGTGCGACCTAAACCTCGAAGATTATCACTGAGAAAGGAGCATCTTCCATGGCGATGCATAGCCCACCCCACCCGTCATCGTTCATCCGACATGAGATCCTCATTGCGAATGGCCTGAGCGTGACTGCCGCGGCCGACCTGCTCGGCGTGAGCCGTCCGGCTCTGTCGAACCTTGTAAACTGCCGCGCGGACCTCTCCCCGGAGATGGCGCTCCGGATCGAGAAGGCCTTCGGGGTTCGCATGGACACGATGATGGAGATGCAGCTCAGGTATGACCTGGCAGCGATGCGCCGGAGAGCGTCCTCGATTCGGGTAAGGCGCTTTCAGCCTGTGGCGGCCTGAGCGAGGTTGCAG
>JALYVY010000216.1 GCA_030852985.1 Gemmatimonadota bacterium
GCCTCGCATCGCGCGAGGCCGGCCGTTCGTTTTCCTTCAGTGCGGCTTACGGCTCCTTCTCGAGGAGCGCATCCAGCGCGACGAAACTGTCGTTCATGCCGCCTTCCATACCCGAGTTGAACATCCCGTCGCGCTCCTCCGTGGAATGGAAGAGCGTGGTGTTGACGACCTTCGTACGTCCGTCGCCAAGGTCTTCGAATTCGATCGTCTCGATGATGACGTAGGCCGGCATGCCGTCCCACTCGAACGAACGAACGATGCGCTCAATTGGCGTAACTTCGCGATAGCGTCCCTCGAATCCTTCGGCGCCCTTCGCGGTGTGCTCCACGTAGCGCCAATGCCCGCCGCGGCGCTGTTCGTCGCGCTCGACGTCGAGCTTGTGGCCGCGTCCCCACCACTGTGCGACCTGCGTGGGATCGGTGAAGGCGCGCCACACGCGATCGCGAGACGCGTTGAAGACGCGCTCGACGTGGATGGTGCGATCGGTGGGCATCGTGATGGTTGCGCGTGTTGCGGTTTCAGTCATGGGACATCTCCCCTGGTGCGCTCGAGGAAGGCCTCGAGTCGGTTGAGTCGTGCGTCGAGCATCTCCTGGTACTTCTCGATCCATGCGGCTTCCGCCGCGAGGTCGCGTGTGCCGAGCGTGCAAGTGCGGACGCGTCCGACCTTTTCGGTTGCGACGAGGCGTGCGTCCTCGAGCACCTGCACGTGTTTCTTCATCCCAGTGAGGGTCATGTCGAACGCTTGGGCGAGCTCGGTGATGGATGCGGGGCGTTTACCGAGTCGCTCGAGGATGCCGCGTCGGGTGGGGTCGGCGACGGCGGTGAAGGCGGAGTCGAGTCGTAATGGATACTGAACCATATAGTTCAGTATACGGAGCGTCCCAACTTGGCGCAATCCTGAATCGCGGCGCGGTTCGCTCCAACATGGGCTAGATGCGGGACGCGACGAACCCCGGCCGCCGACGTCGTGCCTTGACGCGGAAACCCCGATCGCGCCGTATGTTATGCGCCAAGTCCCGCAATGTCGGCCAATGAACGTGAGCAACAGTCCGCGGAGCCGACCCATGTGCAGGAGTTTAGCGGTGCTTCGACGAGTGAGTCCGGGGATGCTCGCGTGCCTCGCGCTCGCGCTGCATTCGATTGACGGCGCAGCGCAGGCGCCGGCGGACGCGATACGGTTGAACCAGGTGGGATTCCTGCCGCTCGCGCCCAAGGTTGCCGTCGTCGTTGGAGGCGCGCCGTCCGAGTTTTCTATCGTGACGGTGCCTGAAGGGGTCGTCGTACTGCGTGGGGCACTCTCGGCGCCGGCGATGTGGCCATTGTCGGGCGAAGTCGTGTGCCGAGCGGACTTTAGTCGCGTAGTGCGGCCGGGCACCTACGCGCTCGTCGTGCCCGGGGCGGGAACGTCGTATCCGTTCAAGATCGATGCGGCAGTCGTGCAGGATATCGCGCGCGGCGCGACGAAGGCGTTCTACTACCAGCGCAGCGGCATTGCGCTGCCGCCCAAGTTTGCCGGCCGCTGGGCGCGCGCTGTGGGCCATCCCGATACCGTCGTCATCGTGCACCCGTCCGCGGCGAGCGCAGCACGACCGGCCGGCACACGGATTTCCGCGCCGCGCGGCTGGTATGACGCCGACGACTACAACAAGTACGTCGTAAACTCGGGGATCACCACGTACACGCTTCTCCTGCTCGCCGAGCAGTTTCCTCGGTATGCGAATGCGCTCGACACGAACATACCCGAGACAGGAAATGGACTACCCGACGTGTTCAACGAGGCCCTCTGGAACATTCGCTGGATGCTCGCCATGCAGGACCCGTTCGACGGCGGCGTGTACCACAAGCTGACGAATGCCTCGTTCGATGCCTTCATCGCACCGGACAAGTCGAACACCGCTCGCTACGCCGTGCAGAAGAGTACGGCGGCCACGCTCGACTTCGCCGCTGTCATGGCGCACGCCGCGCCGCTCGCCGCCAGGTATGCTCGGCAGCTTCCCGGCTTGGCCGATTCGCTCACGCATGCCGCGCTCGCCGCATGGGGATGGGCGCGCGCACCCGGATTCCATCTACGACCAGCAACGACTGAACTCGCTCACGGCGCCGCCGATCGTCACGGGCGGCTACGGCGACACTCGGCTCGATGACGAGCGCCGGTGGGCGGCCGCAGAGCTCGCGATCACCACGCGGCAGGACAGTTTTTTCGTCGCCGTTTCGCCCACCGATTTCTATAGCGCGGACGTTCCCAGCTGGGGCTCGGTGGGAACGCTTGGACTGATTTCCCTCGTCGAACATCGTCGCGAGCTGAGCGGAGTCCTCGATACGACGCGGCTCAAGTCCACGCTGATCGAGCTGGCGGCGTCCCTCCGCGCTGCGGCGGACACCTCCCCCTATGGCGTCGCCATGTCGCGGCGTCAGGAGTTCACGTGGGGCAGCAACGCAGTCGCCGCCAATCAGGGGCTCGTACTCGTGCAGGCGGCGCGGATCACGCGCGACACGAGCTATCTCCGCGCCGCACTGGGTAACCTGGACTACCTCATGGGTCGCAATGCGACTGGCTATTCGTTCGTTACCGGCTTCGGCACGAAGACGCCCCTCGCACCGCATCACCGCCTGTCATCGTCCGATTCGGTCGCAGCGCCCGTGCCGGGCCTGCTGGTCGGCGGGCCGAATCCCGGGCAGCAGGATCGGTGCGCCGGCTACGTATCGAAGCTTCCCGCGCTTTCGTATCTCGACAGGGAGTGCAGCTATGCAACGAACGAGATCGCCATCAACTGGAATGCGCCGCTGGCGTATCTCGCCGCAGCGATCGATGCGCTCTACCGTTCAACGGAAGAAGCGCGCGTGGACGTGACCCCGTAGCCTGGCTGGCAACCGGGCTAACGAAACGGACGCACATCGAGCAATTGAATCGACGAAAAAGGACCCAGGTCGGGATCCTTCCATTGGCTGAGTGCCCAGACGACGCGCTTGTCCGGCGTGATCTCGAGCACCTGCACCGTGCCCGGCCAGTCCTTCGGATCACGGCCGTTGGCCGGACACCAGTTCGTGACGAGCGTATTCCCGTTGGTGAGACGGCTCACTTCCTGGAGCTGGAAAAGCTGAATCTCCGGCACGTTCTTCTGTGAGAACTCCCAAACGACCTGACCGGTCTTGTCCACTTCGACAATCGACGTCGGCGCCGAGGTCATGAGCGTGTTTCCGTTGTCGAGTCGCACGGCCGACCACGGCTTGTAGGTCGTAAACGACCAGATCTGCTTTCCGCTCTGGTCATACTCGCTCACGCGGTTGTCATCGAGGTGCGCGGCAAGATAGGTGCTGTCGCGTGTCACTCGCACTCGCCGGAACTGGAGGTGTGGTGCGTCGGGCTTCGGCGTTGGAAGCGGGAGTTCCTTCTCCAGGACGTTCGTGGCTGTGTTGATGAGCATCAGATTCGCCGGCTCGTCCCACGATCGTAGTGCCCAGACCACGTGCTTGTCCGGCGTGACCTCAAGCACCTGCACCGACGTCGTCCAATCCTTCGGATCCTTGATGCCGTTAGGACACCAGTTGCTGATCACCGTGTTGCCGTTCGCGAGCCGGCTGGCTTCCTGAAGGCTGAACAGCTTGATGTCCGGCGCGTCCTTCTGCGTGAACTCCCACACCGTCTCTCCGCGCGGGTTCACCTCGCGGACGATGCCCTTGCCGGTGGTGAACAGCGTGTTCCCGTTGTCCAGGCGAACTGCACCCCACGGCGACTGCACGACGAGCGACCACACCTCCTTGCCATTCCAGTCGTACTCGGCGATGCGATTCATGTCGAGATGCGTCAGCTCCGGTCTTGCGCGCGAAGACAACGTTGCCGTTGGAGAGGAGCGTGGCATCGCTGTACTCCTGAACCTGGTTCGCGCTGTCCTTCAGCTTGATCGAGTAGGACCAGACGACCTTGCCATCGCGGACGATGAACATCTTCTGGTCCGGGTAGCGATAGTCCCATTCGCCGGCATAGAAGAAAGGGTGCTGCGCGAGGCCCTTGCCTGGTAAAAGTTCCGGCGCAGCCGGAGGCGGTGCGCTCGTATTCACCTGGGCACACGCCACTCGGAATGACGCACTCAGGAGCAGCGCGCCGGTCGTGAACGTGGCTCCCAATAGGCTGAATCGGGAAGATGAACGCATCGGTCGCCTGGTTCGGGTACCTGAAGGGGCGGAACGTAGCCACCGCGAATCGCAGTGAGCAAGAGACGCCCGATCAGCGCGACTTCGAGCGCCCGTCGCGCGCGTAGGTCGCACACACGCCGCGGACCGGACACACACCGCAATGCGCCACGCGCGCCGTGCACACGAGCGCCCCCAGCTCCATCAACGCCTGGTTGTGCGTCCACGTGGCCTTGCCGGTGCGTGGCAGCAGCTCGCGCGCGATCGCCCACAACTGCTTCTGGCCGCGGGTCGACTTGATGTCGACGTCGGGCGCGAACACGCGCTTGATCACGCGCGCGACGTTGGTGTCCACGAGCTCCGCGCGTCGCTCGTACGCGAACGAGCTCACTGCGCCCGCGGTGTACGCGCCGACGCCCGGCAGCGCCCGCAACGCCGCCGCATCCGAGGGCAATGCGCCCTCCGCATCGCGCCCATTGTCCGTCACCAGCCGAGCGAGTGCGTGGAGATTTCTCGCCCGCGCGTAATAGCCGAGCCCAGCCCACGCCTCCGTTACGCGCTTCGGACGCGCCCGCGCGACGTGATGCAGCGTCGGGAAGGTCTCGAGAAAGTTGCCGTAGTAGTCGATGACCCGTGATACCTGCGTTTGCTGCAGCATCAGTTCCGACACGAGTATGCGATAGGGATCACGCGTCTTGCGCCATGGCAGGTCGCGTCCGTTCGCGCGAAACCAGCGGCGGAGCAGGGTGCTGAACTTTCGGCCGCGTCGCAGCTCGACCAGCGGCATCACCGGCAATTCAGCAGCGGGCGTGCGCGTCCGCGAAACCCGCGTTACTGCGGCGTCCAGTTCGGTGCCGACGTGAAGAGTCCGTCCACGAATCCAATCCGGTGCGCGAGGAAAAGGCCGAATGCGATGCTGGCCACGCCCGACGCCAATCGCAACGTTCGGTTGAGTCCCGTGAACCGCTGCGTGGCAAGCAGTGACGGTGCGGCAATCGATGCCGTGATCAGCAGCATCCCGACGATCGTCCCCACGCCAAACACGCCGAGATACGTGAGCGCCCACAGTGGATTCGGAATGAGCGCGACTTGCGGCAGCGTCGCAACCGCGGCCGATCCCGCGAGGCCGTGAATGAACCCCACCGTGAGCGGACGGGCCGTGCTATCCGCAACGCGCCGTTCGCCGCCGGCAAGCGTCAGCAGTCCCAGCACGACCAGCATGACGGCGACCGCGAACTCGAGGCTCAGCCCCACGCGGGCCGGAATCGCCGACAGCTGCACCTTGAGCAGGATGATCGCTCCGCCGACGAGGATGATGGTCGTCGTGTGACCGATGCCCCAGAGCACGCCGGTTCGCGCCGCGCGCAGCAGCGACTTCTGCTGCGTGACAATGGTCGTCACGGCGACGACATGATCCGGATCCGTTGCGTGACGCATGCCGAGCAGGAAGCCCAGGAGCGTCACGGAAAGGAGCGCGCCGATCATGCGCGCCCCAGCGCGGCGCGCGCAACGAAGGATCCGGCAAACACGGCGAGGAGGGCGAGCGCGATGCTCGCGACAACATTGAGCGATGCCAGCAGGCCGCCGCCATTCTCGATGAGCCCGACAGTGTCCGCGCTGAATGTGGAGAACGTCGTGTACCCACCGCAGAGTCCCACCGCCACCAGCAGCCGCAACGCATTCGCATGCTGTCCTTGCCGCGAAACCACCACGAGGACGACGCCAAGCAGGAACGAGCCCGTCACGTTCACGATCAACGTGCCGATGGGGAAGGGCAGGTACGGCGCGGCGGCCGTCCGCGGCGCCCAATCGTCGAGGTGACGCTGGAGCCACGTCCCCACGATGAAGCGCGCGAGTCCGCCAGCGGCGCTCCCGATCGCGACGTAGAGATAGCTCAGCATGGTGGTGTTGTGCACATTGCGTCGGACAATCTAACGCGCCTGAATCATGATCGCTCCCATCAGCTTCAACGACGTCCTCGCTGCCCGCGCGCGAATCGCGGAGTTCCTTCCACCCACGCCACTCCGCCGGCACCCGCCACTCGAGGCGGTGATCCCCGGTATCGAGCTATACGTGAAGCACGAGAACGTCCAGCCGACGGGATCGTTCAAGGTCCGCAATGGGCTATCGACGATCACGGCGCTGAACGCGGCGGACCGCCGGCGCGGCGTCGTTGGCGCCACCACCGGCAACCACGGCCTCGGCCTCGCTTACGCCGGACGGAAGCTGGGTGTGCACGTCACCATCTGCGTTCCGCGTGGCAACAACCCCGAGAAGAACGCCGCGCTGCGTGCGTGGGGCGCAAACGTCATCGAAGACGGCGCCGACTATGACGAGGCCGCCGCCGTGGCGCAGGGACTCGTCGAGTCACGAGGCCTGGCACTCGCGCACTCCACCAACAACGTCAACGTGCTCACCGGCGCGGGCACGATGACGCTCGAAATTCTCGAGCAGGTCGACGAGCTCGACACATTGCTCGTGGCGATTGGCGGAGGCTCGCAGGCGGTTGGCGCGATCACGGTCGCCCGGGCGATGCGCCCCGACCTGCGCGTGATCGGCGTGCAGGCCGCGGGCGCCACCGCGGCGTACGACGGCTGGCGCGCCCGCGAACCGCGCACGACCTCACGCGCAAATACGTTCGCGGAAGGCGTCGCAACACGATCGACCTACGCGCTCACCTTTCCAACGTTGCTCGATGGCCTCGCCGACTTCATCACCGTCACCGATGCAGAGATCGCGGAGGCGGTGCGGATCATCCTGTCCACGACGCACCATCTCGTGGAGGGCGCGGGTGCCATGGGCGTCGCCGGCGCGATAAAGCTACGCGAACAACTGTCAGGTCAACGCGTGGGTGTAGTGTTCTGCGGCGGGAACATGGACAGCGGCGTGCTCCGGAAGATCCTGAACCGCCAGCTCTGACGGCCTGTCAGCCGACCTTCGGTTCCATTGCCGCGAACAGCGGCTCGACGTGGGACTCGTAGCACGGCGGGCAGATGCTGTGGCTGAAGCGTGTACTCGTGTGCTGTGATACGTAGCCTTCCACGGTCTGCCAGTAGTCTTCGTCGTCGCGGATCTTGTGACAGTACGAGCAGATCGGCAGGATCGCCTGCAGCGTCCGCACCTCGGCGAGGGCCGTCTTGAGATTCTCGACCAGCAGCTCGCGCTCCTCCTCCAGCCGCTTGCGCTCGGTCACGTCGCGCGCGACGGAGTAAATGGTCTCCTGTCCGCCGTCCGGCGCCGCATTCCAGAGCAGCCAGCGGTACGACCCGTCCTTGCACTGGTACCGATTCTCGAACCCGAGTGCCTGACCACCCGAGCGAACCGCACCGTTCTGGTTCCGCGTCCGTTCACGATCGTCCGGGTGCACGAACTCGATGAACGGGCGCGACATCAGCTCCTCGCGCGTGAAGCCGAGTGTTCGTTCCCAGGCTGGATTGAGGCGCCTGAAATAACCGTCGTAGCCCAGGAAGCAGAGCAGATCGATGGACAGCTCGAAGAATCGATCGTGAAGGTCCGTCATGGCGGCATCGCCGCGGTGCACCGGATGCGTCAACTCACCTTCCGGGTCTTCCGCTTGAGGAAGTCCATCAGGATGAACTGCCCCAGCGTCATGGTGGTGGTGAAGTACGCCTTGCCGCGACTGATCTCGCTCATGCGCTTCACGAACTCCACCAGTGCACGATCGCGCGCGAGCATGAACGTGTTGATCATGA
>JALYVY010000217.1 GCA_030852985.1 Gemmatimonadota bacterium
GCTCCGGGCTGCTAGGCAAGGTGGTGCTCGTCAACTTCTGGGCCTCGTGGTGCGGGCCGTGCGCGGTGGAGATGCCGGCATTCCAGCGCTTCTACGCGGAGCGAAGGGACAGCGGCTTTGTCATCCTCGGTGTGTGGACGCAGGACGTTGATGTCTTCACAATGCGTGAGCAGTTGCGCATGGGTGCCATCACCTACCCCATCGTGGTGGGCACACCCGATCTCGTCGGGTCGTTCGGTGGGGTCAACGGCCTCCCGATTTCGTTGCTCATCGATCGGAGCGGGCGTATTCGCAAGCGCGTCTTCGGCGTTTACGCGGAAAGCGCGATGCGCGCCGAGGTGGACAGCCTGCTCCGTGAGACGGTGGCGGTACGCTGATTGTGTGAAAGCGGAGGGCGCCATCGTCAGTGCAGCGCCCTGGCTGCCACCGTGATCGCGGCGAACCGTATCGTGTCGGGCGCGCCGAGTGGGATCCACGCGTCAGGTGCCAGACCGACGTTGTCGATTGCCCCCGCCGGCAGTTGCCGCGACCGTGACGTCGGGAGGCGGAGGCGTCGCCGCCCCGGCAGCCAGAGCGACCGCACATTCCCGTAATCGTGCACGCCGGCGGTGCGCGTGCCACTGACGACCGTAACCTTTCCGCTCTGGCGGGCCATGAGGACAAAATCCTCGTAGCTGCTGGCGCACTTGTCGTCCACGAGCACGGCGATTACCCGCGGCAGTGGATACACGGCGCGAAGGTCCATCACCATGATGGACGTGGACAACAGGCGCGCTCTATTCGCGCTTACGATCGAGTCCAGCATTGCCTTGTAGACGGGATCCAGGCTCGGTACGCGCACCACGGCCGTACCGTTATCGATAAAGCGCAGGGTCGGTCGATCCGCGTCGGGCGCAGGAGATGCGCCGGACGACCGCCCCACGCCGTTGCCCCCTGCAGCGTCGGAGGCAGTCGGTACCGGCGGTGACGCGTGCCAACATGACGTGCGGGTCCTTGAAAAAGCGCGTCCAGCGCCGGATCGCCCTGATGCAGACCGCGTGATCGTCAGACGTCCACTGGAGGGAGTCGAACGCGGCGAGACAGGTGGCCGCTCCCGCATCCACATCAGCGACGAGCGCCTCTCACAAAGAACATGGCGCAGTGGGGCCTGCCGGGTTTCTCTTGCACGTGAGCCGGTGCTGCGCCTCGCGTGTTGCATAGCGCGCCGTGACCTATCGCATACGAAACGGCTTCGATCATCGAGCGCGGGTGCTCCGGTGGCGGAGGGTACCTTGGCCTTGACGCTATCCAGAGATCGGTACGCATCGCACGCAACGGGAACTGTCACGGGCCCGCCCTACTACTGGTGCATGGCACCGAGTGCCGACGTGATTGCGCGTGAGCGGCACGCCCGGTGCAACTGTGCGTTGTGCTGCAATACCAATCCCATGTCAGGAGATGATTCATGATGTACCGTCGTCGCGTCCTTGTCTCGTGCCTGTTTCTCCTGTGGAGCGCCGTGGGGTGCACCAAGTCCGAGTCGGCGCAGTCGGTGGCCGAGACCATTCCGCCAGTTGCCGGGACAGCGGTGGACTCGCCTCGCGTGCTGCTGGTTGCCAACGAAACGCCGTCCCCTGCCGCGTCGCGCATGTCGCGCGATACCGCGATGTTCGCCGGCGGCTGCTTCTGGAGCATGGAGCGCCCCTTCGATCACGTTCCCGGCGTGCTGTCCACGACCGTGGGGTATGCGGGAGGTCACACGAAGAATCCTACATACGAGCAGGTGAATACACGCTCAACCGGTCACACGGAGACGGTGCTCGTGGAATACGATCCGGCGAAAGTGACGTACGAGAAGTTGCTCGACGTTTATTGGCACAACATCGATCCCATCACGAAGGACCGGCAGTTCTGCGATGGCGGCCCCGACTACCGCACGGTGATCTTCACGCACGGCGCATCGCAGCAGGCAGCGGCGCTCAGCTCAAAGGCGGCACTCGACAAATCTGGACACTTCAAGGTTCCCGTCGTGACCGAGGTGGTGGCCGACGCCCCCTTCTGGCGCGGCGAGGAATATCATCAGCACTTCGCAGACCGGAATCCGGCACGATATGAGGCCTATCGCAAGGGCTGTGGGCGCGATGCGCGGCTGCGCGAGTTGTGGGGGAACGCGGCAGCGCCGTACGTGCCAGCACCCTGAGCGCGTCGCTGCAAAGCGATGGAACGGTTCGCAACGAGTCGTCGCCTGAGCCACGGTGCGGTCCCTCGACGTTCCGTCCATCATCGTTTTCGAATCACTCTTCCCGTTCCGACACATTCGTCGCGCCACCGCCTGACGGCGCGCGCGCGGACGCGGTAGACTTGTTCAACTTCACAAGCCCCTTCCCGTCGTCAATGCTCGAGAGTGAAATACTGGCCGGTGGAGTGGGACATCGCGTCCACTCCTTCCATTCCAGCGGCATCCCGCGCGCGATCGTCGGGGTCGCCGAGGTGGTGAAGGAGTCGTGTCCCGACGCGTCGTCCGCATCGGAAGTCTCGCTTTGCTGCCAGTGACGCCGCCGGCTCGCGAGACGGGAATGGCGACTTCCCGGCGGCCGGGGTAATGGCCGCGGACGGTACCGGCGGCGACCGCTCGACGCCATCGAATGATGGCGGGCGACGAGCCGACTCGGCGGAGGTCATGGCCGCGCTCCAGGCGTCGCTCGGCGAGACCTACGTGGTCGAGCGGGAGTTGACTGGCGGCGGCATGTCGCGCGTCTTCGTCGCGCGCGAATCGAGCCTGCACCGCACGGTCGTCGTCAAGCTCCTCGCTGCTGATCTGTCGGCGAGTCTCAGCACCGAGCGCTTCGAACGGGAGATCCGTCTGGCCGCAGCACTCCAGCAAGCGAACATCGTTCCGCTGCTGTCGGCCGGCCGGGCCAACGACCTGCCATACTACACGATGCCCTTTGTCGAAGGGCAGTCGTTGCGCGACCACCTCGAGCGTGAAGGCGCGATGCCGGTGCGCCTGGGCATCAACGTGCTCCGTGACATCGCGCGCGCGCTGGCATATGCGCATGCCCAGGGCGTGGTGCACCGGGACATCAAACCGGCCAACGTGCTGCTGTCGGGGGGCACTGCGGTGGTGACGGATTTCGGAATCGCCAAGGCGCTATCGGCGGCGCTCGACGACGGACACATGGAAGCACTCACGTTGACCGGCATCGGCATCGGCACGCCGGCGTACATGGCGCCCGAGCAGGCCGCGGGCGATCCGAACCTGGATCATCGCGCCGACTTCTATGCGCTGGGCTGCCTCGCCTATGAGCTGTTCACCGGGGCGCCGCCCTTTCGGGGGCGTTCGCACGAGGTGGTGGCGGCGCATTTTCGCGACGTACCGCCGTCGTTGACCGCGGCGCGTCCGGACCTGCCCCCTGCGGTGGCGGTCCTCGTGGCGCGCTGCCTGGAGAAGGACCCGGCGCGACGGCCGCAGAGTGCCATGGAGATTCTCAACGCGCTCGATACCAGCGTGGACGTAGCGCCGGCGCCGGCGGCAACATCGCGTGGCCGTGGACGGATCATGGCCGGCATCGCTGTCCTCGGCGTCATTGCCATTGGGGTCATTGTCGCGAAGCTTGCACAGCGCCCCGCGGCGCAGGCGAGCGCTTCGCGCTCGGCTCCATCGGGAACGGCAAACCCGCAGGCGGTCGACGAGTACCGCCTGGGGCAGGCGCTCGTCCGGCAGCGTGGCAGCGGTGTACGCAAGGGCGTGGAGGCATTCGAGCGAGCGATCGCGCTCGATCCGAAGTTCGCGCGCGCCCACGCCGCCCTCGCGGCTGCGCTGGAGCTATACCCTTACTTCGTCGGCACCCCGCCCGCGCAGATCCGCGACCGTGCCGCCGGCGAAGCGAGGCGCGCACTGGAGCTGGACAGTACCGTTGCCGAAGCGCACGCCGCGCTCGGCGATGTGTATGCCAACGACGGCCACTGGACGCTCGCCGCGCCGGAGTTCGAGCGGGCGATCGCGCTGGAGCCCGACAGCGTCGCGACGCGCGTCACGTACGGCAGGCTGCTCCTCGAGCGCGGCTACCTCGCGAGTGCCAGGCAACAGTTCGAGCAGGCACGCCGGCTGGCGCCCGTCTCGCCGCTCGTCCTCGGCTGGAGCGCCTACACCCTGTCTCTGGACGGGCAGACCGATTCGGCGTTTGCAGACCTCGCACGCGCGATCCAGCTCGACTCCACGATGCTGCCCGTGGCCAACCTCGCTGCGCTCATGAGCCTTGCGCGCGGGGATCACGATGCCCGTCGATGGATCCCGAATCTCAGGGCGCCCGCCGGGACGATGGCCAACACGCCCTATGTCTTCGCGCGGACCGGCGATTCGGCCTCCGCCTGGCGCCTGATCCGCGCCATGGAGGCAAATGACCCGCGTCCCTGGTTCACCGACGTCGCCCGCTCCACGGTCTTCATGGCGCTCGGCGACACCGCGCACGCACTCGATGCGCTTGAAACCTCGGCGGCGGCGGGCACGAAATGGGTGGAGTACATCACCCTGCTTGATCCGGCCTTCGATCCAATTCGCGCCAGCCCGCGCTTGGCCTCGCTGCTTGCGCGTTCGGACGTCAACGCCGCCGCCATCATCCGGCAGCGGCGATCGGCGCCGCGATAGCAGCTAGGTCTCAGACCGCGTGAAGAGTGTATGAAGTAATGTGACGCGGCAGCGGGACGGAGCGTCCAAGGGATATGGGACGTCCACCGCTGCCGTTTCGGTTGCGCGCTTCGGATCGGGAGCGCGTGGAGCGCATGCTGAAAAAGGGGCTGCAACAGGTCCGCGTCACGACGCGCGTGATGGCGTTGTTGCAGCTGGACCAGGGCCTCAGTGCCCCGCAGGTCGCGAGGCTGGTCTGCCTCACCCCGGCGGGGGTGCACAAGATCGCGGCACGGTATCGGCACGGCGGGGTGGACGCCGCGCTGTTTGAGCGCCCGCGACCGGGGGCAGCGCAAGTCCTCAGCCCGTCGGAGAAGCAACGGATCATCGCGATGGTCTGCAGTACGCCTCCCGACGGCGCGGCGCGGTGGACGGTCCGTCTCATCACGGACGAGGTGCTCAAACGCAAGTTGGTCCCTCAGGTGGGACGCGAGACGATCCGGGTATTGCTCGAGAGCCACGACCTGAAGCCGTGGCGGGAAAAAAATGTGGTGCATCGCCGAGCTCACGCCCGAGTACATCGTGCGGATGGAAGACGTGCTGGCGCTGTATGAACGGCCGTACGATCCGCGGGAACCCGTGATCTGCTGGGACGAAAAGCCCGTCTCGCTGCACGCCGACGTGCGACCGCCGCGTCCGGCTCGCCCCGGCCACGTGGCGAAGCGCGACAACGAATATCGCCGCTGCGGGACGGCCAACATCTTTGCCATCGTCGAACCGCTCGCGGGGCGGCACCTCAATCGGGTCACGCCAACCCGCTCGGGGCGCGAGTTCGCCTTGGCCATCGAGTCCCTGATCGCGGCCTATCCCGCGGCCCGAACGATTCACCTGGTGCTCGACAATCTCAACATCCATGGCGAGACGTCCCTCGTGCCCGTCTTCGGGAAGCGGCGCGCACGCCAGCTGTGGCGTCGACTGACAATCCACTATACCCCCAAGCATGGGAGCTGGCTCAATCAGGCCGAGATCGAGCTGAGTCTGATCTCCCGCCAAGCCCTCGGGACCGAGCGTATTCCAACACGACCAGCTCTGTCCCAACGCATCCATGCATGGAACCGTCGCGCCAACCGTCGCAAGACGCGTATCAACTGGACCTTTACCCGGAAAGCCGCCCGGAAGAAGTTCAAATACAAACCATCCACACGGTCACAGACCTAGCTTGCCTGAGTGGTCACACCGCGTGGCCACCTCAGCCGCTGTTGCGGGCTGCCGGGATAGCGCATGTTTTCGAACCCACTTCGACCGGAGGATCCATTGCAGAACCGTCGCACATTTCTCGGGCAGATCGGTACCGGAGCCATGCTCGCGGGCCTGCCATTGTCCCTCGAGTCCCTGCGGGAGTTCGCCCCTGGCGTGCCCTCGCGCGATGCGTCGTCCTGGGACGAAAGCTGGATCAAGCGCGTTACCGGAAAGTATCGCGCAGTGTTCGACGTTGCCGCCATCGATTCCGGCCGTGGCGCGTGGCGCGCCACCGTGTGGCAGAAGCAGTACGCCGACGTGCTGAAAGCCCGCCCCAGCGACATGAGCACGGTGCTTGTGCTTCGCGCCGAGGGTATCGCGCTTGCCATGCAGCAGCCGTTCTGGGACGAGTATGCGATCGGCAAGGAGAACGACGTAAAGCACCCCGTGACCAATGAGCTCACCGACCGCAATCCGGCGTTGCTCTCATCGACTCGCAAGGAAGTGCCGGCGATGTTTGATGCTTTGGCGCTGGACCAGTTCATTGCACACGGTGGCATCGCGCTGGCGTGCGACCTCGCCTTCAACGACATGATCGGGCTGGTCTCCAGGAAGCACGGACTCGCGGACGATGCGGCCAGAAAAATCGCGATAGGCGCACTGGTACCGGGGGTGACCCTCCAGCCGTCTGGCGTGTTTGCCGCGCTGCGCGCGCAGGACGTGGGCTGCAACTATATCCGGGCGAGCTGACGCAATACAGTGCGAATCGATGGCCTCTCGACGCCGACGCAGGGCATGCAAGGACCAGAACCCACGTCACGACGCCTTGGGCCGATAGCGTCCGCCGACACTCCCACCTGAAGCGCTCCGTTGCCTGCCGGCGCGATTTCGGCGCGTATTAACATCCCGACGTTGCCGTCGTCTGTGCTTGTGGGCCTGCTGTCATGCGGCGGGTCTCGAATCCTCTTCAAGGAGACTCATTCATGCGAAAGACCATTCTGACCACCCTGTCGGCAGCCGCGCTGGCGCTCGTGCTGTCCGCGAGCGTCGTGCAGGCCCAAGCCGCACGCGGACGGGCTGGCGCCGGTGCAGGCGCCGACGCACAGGCGCGACGGGAGTACCTCAAGGAGCATCGCGGCGAGCTCAAGGCGAAGTGGGAGTCCCTCACGCCCGAGCAGCGCGACGCCTACAAGACGCAGCTGAAGGCCTATCATGACGAGCGGAAGTCGCTCATGGACCAGGTCAAGGCCGGCACGCTCGACAAGAAGACAGCCGCCGAGCAGCTCAAGGGCTGGCGCGAGGCACACAAGCCGGCGAAGCCCTGATCGCTCGAGGACGTCGCGCTCGAAACGCACGTACGAGTGCCGCGGCGCTGATCGCCGCGGCACTCTGTGTGTGTCCGCACCTCACCGCGGCCGCACAGGAGGCGGCGCGGGCGACGCACAATTCCACCGCGGACCCTCGTCTCGCCGCGGGTGGAGCGCGCAGCAGCATCAGCCTGACTGGAACCGCGCGCTCGTACCGTGTCGGTGACTCCACGGTAACCGAGCGTGTCGCCAACGCGCGATATGAGCTGTTCGTCTCGCGCATCCGCTTCCGTCTCGACGGCGCGGTGCTGCGCTTCGCCACGCGCGCCGATACGATCAACGGCTCCTTGCCTGTTGCGGCGCGCCTGGACTTCGCGCTGCGTCCGGGCGACACCGTCACCGCCTTCGCGCGCTCGGCCAGCCAACCGTTCGATCTCTCGCAGCGGCAGACGTCAGCGCTCGGCACGGCGGGAACATCGACGGTCGAGCTCGAGAGTGCGTCGCTGGGTACGCCCGCCGTCGCCGGTGCTCGGCTCGCGCTCGCGTACCCCGTGGGCGACCTCGTGCTCGCGGTCCGCGGAGGCGCCGAGAGTGAGCCGCGTCCCGGCGGAACGCTTCCCGTCTATTGGCGCGGCACGACGATGCGCGGTGGACTGGGCCTCACGTCGGCCACCGGGGAGGGTTCGGTGAC
>JALYVY010000442.1:0-940 GCA_030852985.1 Gemmatimonadota bacterium
GCCCATCACCTTCGTGACCGGATCCTTCTGTGGCGTCGCCTGCGGGGTGACGGTGAACGCGCGCACCTTGCCATCGCGCCGCACCTCGAACGGCAGCGCCTTGCCCGCAGCTGGCGTCACATGCTCCTGAAGCTGCGCCCACGTCGTTACCGGGACGTGCTCGATCGTCACGATCGAATCACCGCCGCGAAGGCCTCCCTTCACTGCCGCACTGCCCGGAATCACGTCGCCAAGCACGGCCGGCATGTAGAAGTCCACCGCTGCGCCGATATCGCTGGCCGACGGCTGGTCCTTGCCACCAACGGGAACCGCGACCGCTCCTCGATTGGAGACGATGGTCAGCGTGCCCGCGGGGGTGGCGTCGATGAAGTCGCGCACGTCATTCCAGTTGCGGACTGCCTGGCCATTGATCGAGACGACAGTGTCGCCAGCCTGGAGCGCGGCGAGCGCCGGCGCGTTCAGCGGCGCATGCACGGCACCAACCACCCTGGTGCCGACCACGACCTCGCCGTACTTGAGGCCAAGGGTGGTCAAGACACTGACCGCGAGGATGATGTTCATCGTCACGCCAGCGATCATGATGAACAACCGCGCGGGCAGCGTCTTCGACTCGAACCAGCGCGACTCGGGCACGGGCTTCGGGCCGAAGGGAATCATGGCCTCGGGATCGTAGCCTGCGTCGCCAGGCTTCAGTGCACCTGTCTCCTCACCGCCGCCCTCGATGAACGCCGTCTCCGCATCATGCCGCGAGGCCATGCGCACATACCCGCCGAGCGGCAACAAGGCAAGCACATACTCCGTCTCGCCATGACGGCGGCGAAGGAGCGCGGGTCCAAAGCCGATCGAGAAACGCGGCGCGTACACACCAACGAGCTTCGCGGCCAGGAAATGGCCGAGCTCGTGAACGAAGATGACAAGGCCGAAGACGACGATCGGCGCG
>JALYVY010000442.1:950-2147 GCA_030852985.1 Gemmatimonadota bacterium
GCGATATAGGCTAGCATCCGAACAACTCCTGCACGTGCCGACGCGCTGCGGCGTCGGCGGTAAGAACTGCACCCAGTGTTCCCCCGGGCGCGGTGCCCAGAGCGGAAAGCGCGCTTTCAATTCCGCGCGGAATGTCTCCGAAACGTATCATGCCGCTGAGAAAGCAAGCCACGGCCTGCTCGTTCGCGGCATTGAAGACAGCGGGCGCTACCCCGCCCCGACGGCCCGCCGCGATACCCAGATCGAGCGCGGGAAACTCGGCGCGGCGAACCGGCTCGAACTGCAGCGGCGAGAGCGCGACCGGATCGAATGGAGATACACCACCATCAGGTACGCGGTCCGGAAAGGTGAGGGCGTACAGGATCGGCAACTCCATGCTGGGCGCACCGAGCTGCGCGAGCACGCTGCCGTCGATGAATTCGACGAACGAATGCACGACGCTCTGCGGATGCACCACGACGTCGATGCAATCGTACGGAATACCGAAGAGGAAATGCGCCTCGATCACTTCGAGCGCCTTGTTGGCCAACGTTGCGCTGTCGATGGTGATCTTGCGCCCCATCTGCCACGTGGGATGTCGCAATGCATCGCCGAGCGTGGCCTTCTCGATTCGCTCGGCGCTCCATTCGCGAAACGGGCCGCCCGACGCTGTGAGCACAAGTCGCCGCACTTCGCTCGCCGGCCGGCCCGCAATACATTGGAGGATCGCACTGTGCTCGCTGTCGACTGGAACGAGCTCGCCGCCCCCGGCGCGCGCGGCATCCATGACGAGCGATCCGCCCATTACGAGCGACTCCTTGTTCGCCAGCGCGACACGTTTGCCCTTGCCGAGCGCCGCGAGCGTCGCCTTGAGTCCTGCCGCACCAACGACCGCGTTCAGCACGATGTTCACATCGGCGCGTGTCGCGGCATCGATGAGGCAATCGTCCCCAGAGCCGTGACACCACGCGCTGGGCACCACGTCGCCACGCGTGACCAGTCCCACGTACGTCGGCTTGAATTGCTGCGCCTGCGCTTCAAGCAACGCCGCATTCGTGAACGCCGTGAGGCCGGCGACGTGGAAGCGCTCGCGCTGCCGCTGGAGAACCCTGAGAGCCGTGGTGCCGATGGAGCCGGTGCTGCCAAGGATCGTGACGCCCTTCGAGCTCACGAGAACACAGGGATCGGCAACCAACCGAGCAACAGGTAGGCGACCGG
>JALYVY010000443.1 GCA_030852985.1 Gemmatimonadota bacterium
TCCGTCTTCGGAGCGTCGTGGATACCATCAGCCTGCATCACAGCGGGCCGGGCAAGCGCGTGCTCATCGTGGCCCATCAGGTGATCGTGCTCTGCTTTCGTTACCTGCTCGAAGGGCTCGACGAGGAGCAGATCCTCGCCATCGACCGGGAGGGTGAGGTCGCCAATTGCGGCGTGACGTGCTACGGCTGCGGCGATGACGAGCGTATCGACGTCGCGCTGAAGCTTCGGGAGTACAACTTCGTCGCACCGCTGGAGCAGGCGGGCGCGCCGGTGACCTCTCGGCCCGACATGCCCGTGGGAGTCAAGTGACCGGTTGCGCGCAGGACATCACGCGCTGTCCCGGTGTTTGGCGCGAATCACCTTCTTCAGCATCGCGATCTGGCCACCATGATACGCGTCGTGCTCGACGATACCGCGCACCATCGTGGCTGCGTCGTAGTCGTGACCGGGAACCGCTGTTGCGAGGTGTCGCTCGTCGACGGCGGCAACGGCGCGCATGAGTGACTCGTGCGCGGCAAGACAGGCGGCGATGGCTGACGCCCACGCGTTGGCGTTCGCGGCGTCGATGTCGGGCCACTGATCGGTTTCGTCGGGCACGACAGCGTCTCCGCCAAGCCGCCGCTCCGCGACGCCTGTCCACGCACCGATGTGGCCCACGAGCTCGGCGATGGAGTGCACGTCGTCGAAGGGGTGAGCGGCTGCCTCCGTAAAAGTGACATCGGCGAGCAGCTCCGAGAGGGGAGCGCCATGCCAGGCGGGGCCGGTAAATGCCCGGCCGACACGCGATGCGAGGGACTTCGGATCTGCCATGGGTCGTCGCGAGAGGATTCGTGTTTTCGGGTGTGCGCCAACGTTCGGAGGACGAGCGGCTTTTTGTCAACGTGCATCTGAAGCGGACGGACAGATCCGCATCGGGGAGTTGTATACTTCGACATGCCGATCCGTCCATCGAACACGCGGATGATTCTTCGGGCCATGGTGCGGCGCTGCCCGAACTGCGGCTCGAAGGGGATCTTCGCGAGCTTCACGACGCTCCGCGAGCACTGTCCGACGTGTGGCTTGCGACTGCAGCGCGGCGAGAGCGACTACTTCATCGGCGCCTACCTGCTGAATCTCGTCGCGGTCGAGATTCTCTTCGCGCTGCTACTCGGCGCCGTGGTGATCCTCACCTATCCGGACACGCCATGGAACGTGTTACAGTGGTCCGCGATCGTGCTCATCCTCGGTGGCGCGCTGGTGTGTTATCCGTTCGCGAAGGCGATCTGGCTCGCCGCCGACCTGATCTTCCGGCCGCTTTCGGAGAAGGAACTGGAATGGCATCGCGCTGGAGGAAGCGCGGATCGCGAGCTGCCGCACCTGTAATCGAGCGGCGGTTTACGGCTGGTCGTCACACTTGCTCTTATCCGGGCAAAAGCGACGACAGTCTGGGCTACCGTACCCCGAGCCGCTCCAGGATCCAGTCATCCACTCGCTTCGACTGCCATGGTAGCCGGAAGTGGCCCGTCACCGGCGCGGTGAACATCTCCTTCGGTGCCACCACCGCGTTGTACACCGCATACGATGCGGTCGGAGGCACGGTGTTGTCGTTGAAGCCCCAGGTGTAGATGCCCGGCACCTTCACGAGCCGCGCGAAGTTCACCGCATCGTAGTAGCGCATCGTCTCCATCTTCTCCGCCACGGCCCGCATGTGCGAGGTATCCTGGAAGATGTGCGGCCACCCCGCTGCCCGACCCTCGAAGTACGCGAAGTGGTCCGACATGGCCGGATGGGTCACCGCGATACCCGTCACGCGTGGGTCCATCGCGCCTGCGAACAGCGCGAGCGCACCACCCTGGCTGCCGCCCTGCACCACATAGTTCGTTCCGTCGAACTGCGGAAGGCTGAAGATGAAGTCTCCCGCGCGCGCGACCGCGACGAACACCCGCTTGTAGTAGTAGGTGTCGCGGTCTTCCACGGCGAACGACCAGTAGTCCTTCAACGCCGTCGCGCGCAGCTCGTTGTAGAGCAGCGAGTCGCGGTCGACAGGAATGCCGTGGATGCCAATCGCGAGGTGGATCACGCCCTTCCTCGCGAGCGCCACGTCCGGGAAGTACGGTCGCACGCCGGCGCCCGGCACCACGAGCGTGGCTGGATACTTCCCGGGC
>JALYVY010000218.1 GCA_030852985.1 Gemmatimonadota bacterium
CGACCGCGACGGAACGAGGCTCGGCTTCCAGGACAAGGTGCAGCTCGACCCGTCCGAGGAGAGCCTCTACCTGCCGGGGTCAGAGCTCTTCGATGCGCCGGAAATGTCGCACGAGAAAGGTCACCATACCAAGGTCTCCGGCGAGCAGCCCACACCAGAAGGTGACTCCGCCCAATCTGGCGTCTGTTGTGTGGACCGCCCAACCCATCAGGTACAGCCCGATGGCGCAACTGGCCATCACGCCCACGACCGTCTCGGCGACCAGGCGGCGTTGCGCTCGGGTGACTGCTTTTCCTGTTCGTGCAGTTCACGTGCACGCGCTTCATTCCGCTCACGATCGCGGTGCCCAGCATTCGACAACGGTTCGCGTGGGGCGGTCATCGGCCTGCGGTGGTGTGAGATCAAACTGCAAGGTGTCCGCGGTTCTACCGATGATTTGCGAAAAGGTGGCAACGCCGACGCACGGGAGGACGTCCGGCTTACGATGGCCATCCGTGGTGGTGTGGTTGCTCGTGGGTCGTGCAGGCACGAGCGATTCGCGCAAGTTTCCCCACTGGCTACCTCGCGCCAGACTCACGTCCTATACTCCCGGCATGACGACACTTCACTCCTGGCTCGCCGCTGCGTCGCTGTGCTTGCTCGCGGCTGGCTGCAGCCACACCACCACCACGACCGCCACGCCGGAGCGCCCCGACTTCCTTCGCGCCAACATGGACCTTACCGCGGATCCCGGCGTGGATTTCTTCCAGTACGCAAACGGCGGCTGGCTGAAGCGCAACCCGATTTCCCCGTCCGAGGCGCGGTGGGGCATCGGCAATGTCGTGCGGGAGGAGCTGTACGTGAATCTCCGCGCGATCAATGAAAAGGCGGCAACCAGCGCCGCCTTCCCTGGCAGCGACGAACAGAAGATCGGCGACTTCTGGATTGCCGCGATGGACACCGCCCGCATCGAGCAGCTCGGCGTCCATCCGCTCGATAACCAGCTCGCGCTCATCGATGCGATCAGGAGTGCGCACGACGTCGTTGATGTCGCCTTCGCCTTTCGTCCCCTCGGCGTGTCGACTTTTTTCGGCGGCGTCTCCGTCGACCAGGACGAGAAGAAGAGCGACGAGATGACCATCCACCTCAGCCAGGATGGACTCGGACTTCCCGATCGCGACTACTATGTGAATCCCGACTCAGGCGTCGCGCGCACACGCCGCGAGTACGTCGCGCACGTCGCACGTACGCTCGCGCTGATCGGGCGTGATGATGCAAGCGCGCGAGCAGGCGCCGAGCGTGTGATGGCGTTCGAGACGGCGCTGGCGAAGGCGAGCCGGAAACTCGAAGACCTGCGGGATCCGCAGGCGAACTACAACAGGATGTCGCCGGCGGAGGTGATGTCGAAGCTGACACCGTCGGTGGACTGGACGTCGCGACTGGGACAGTGGGGATTGCACCCGGCGAACGTCGTGGTGGGCCAGCCGGAGTTCTTTGCGTTCGTCGACACGCTATTGAAGAACACGCCAGTGCCGGTGCTGCAGGACTACCTGCGCTTTCACCTCGTGTCGGCCTACGCACCCAATCTCAGCAAGGCATTCGTTGACGAGACTTTCCACTTCAATGCGCAGGTGCTGTCGGGGCAGAAAACGCAGCGGGCGCGATGGAAACGCGTCCTCGACGCCCAGGACGGCGCCATGGGCATGGTGCTCGGAAAGATGTTCGTACAGGAGCATTTCCCGCCGACGGAGAAGCGGCGTTACGTCGACCTCGTGCAGAACATCAGGACCGCCTATGCGGCGCGGATCGCCAGGCTCGACTGGATGAGTCCCGAAACCAGGCGTCAGGCGCGGGAGAAGCTGGCAAGTGTCGACCAGAAGGTCGGCTTTCCCGACAAGTGGAAGGACTACTCGGCGCTTGTGGTGGGACGCGAGTCGTATGCGACCAACATGATGAACGCGAGCCGGTGGCGGTTCAACGACATGGTCGGCAAGTACGGCAAGTCCGTGGACAGGACGGAATGGGGCATGACGCCGCAGACGTACAATGCGTACTACAATCCGTCCAACAACGAGATCGTGTTGCCGGCGGCGATCTTCATGGTACCCGGAATGCGCGACTCGCTGATCGATGATGCTGTCGTCTATGGCTATGCCGGCGCGTCGACGATCGGGCACGAGATCACGCATGGCTTCGACGATCAGGGCCGCCAGTTCGACGCGAAGGGCAATCTCACCGACTGGTGGACGGCGGATGACGCAAGGAAGTTCGAGCAGCGCGCGCTGGTGATGTCCAGGCAGTTCGACGCGTACGAGCCGCTGCCGGGGCTGCACATCAATGGCAAGGCCAGCCTCGGCGAGAACATCGCCGATTATGGCGGCCTATTGCTCGGGCTCGACGCGTTCAAGCAGACGGCGCATTACAAGGAGGGAAAGCTGATCGGGGGACTGACGCCGGTGCAGCGGTACTTTCTCGGCTACGCGCTCGGTTGGATGACGGAGCAGCAGGACGCGAGTCTGCGGCGCGGGTTGTTGAGCGACGTGCATGCGCCGGCAAAATGGCGGGTACTTGGGCCACTGTCGAACATCCCGGAGTTCTATGAGGCGTTCGACATCAAGCCTGGCCAGCCGATGTGGCGCCCGGACTCGGCGCGTGTGCGGATATGGTAAGCTCACCCGATGCCGCCGGCTTTGCGGATTGGCGTGATCAGGGAGCAACGTCATCAGCGATGTCGGCGTAACACGATTGGCGCAACACCATCGCCCCAACCCATTCCTCAGGCCTGTGTCCAGAACGATGAATCGCCGATTCGCCGCCAACATGCTGGGTGTCGTGATGTCGCTGCTGCCGGTTGCCGTTGCACATGCGCAGTCCGACGAGATCCAGGTCTACACTGGCGAGCTGGCGGGTGTGCACGAGGCAAGCCTGACGCTTCATGCCAACTACACTCCGCGCGGGATCAAGATCGCGGGTATTCCCGGTGGTGTGGTGACGGATCACTCGGTGAACGGTGCGTTCGAGTGGGCGTATGGCGTGAGCGAGTGGTTCGAGGCGGGGCTCTACCTGCCGGTGTACAGCATCACGCGTGACGGCAGCGTGCTGATCGACGGCGGCAAGGTGCGTGCGCTCTTCGCGGTGCCGCACGCGGAGCTGCGCAGCTTCTTCTATGGCGTGAACTTCGAGTACAGCCGAAACGCGAAGCACTGGGATACGTCCCGGTACAGTGCGGAGATTCGCCCCATCGTCGGGGTGCGCCGAGGCGCGTGGGATGTGATCGCGAATCCGATTCTCGATACGTCGTTCGACGGGCTCGGGTCGCTGGTGTTTGCGCCGTCGCTCCGTGTGGCTAACAACATCACGCCGGAGTGGGCGGTGGCGCTGGAGCAGTATTCGGAATTCGGCCAGTTGAACGGGTTTACGCCGCGAGCGCAGCAGCCGCAGAGTATCTTCGCGGTGACGGATGTATCACGGGGGACGTTCAGTGTGGAGCTTGGCGTGGGGTACGGCTTTACGGATGCGTCGGACCGGCTGGTGCTGAAGACCATTCTCGCGCGTTCCTTCTGACCGAGACTCCTGCATCGGCCGCACGCGCTCTCGACCCGCCGAATCGCGTTGTCGCGCTCTGCGCTGCCGGCATGGCAATCGAGGGCACCCCGGACGAAGCGCGTGCTTTGTTCGTGCAAGCGTGGGAGGCGCGTACGGATGACTATGACGCCTGCATTGCCGCGCATTTCGTCGCTCGTCACCAGACGACGCCTGAGGAGACGCTCCGCTGGAACGTTCTCGCCCTGCGTCATGCGGAGGCAGTAACCGATGGGCGCGTTACCGAGTTCATGGCGTCGCTGTACCTGAATCTCGGCGACGCTTACGCGCGGGTTGATGACCGAGTGGCGGCACGGCAGGCTGCGGGCAAGGCGAGAGACCACCTCGCATCGTTGCCATCCGGCGGATACCGTGAGTTTGTTGCGCTCGGCATCGATCGTCTCGAAGGACGACTGCATTCACCTTCGCGATGAGGCCAGCACAATGAACGGATGCGCGGAGCTCCGTCCAGTTACCCGCTAGGCGCGCGTCCCCATCTCCCTGTCAAGCTCGCGCATCGCAGCGTCGTAATACGGGTCGGGCATCGGCAATGCCTGACGCGGCCGCGCTGGCGCCGGTGCAGATCCGAAAAGGTGCCGCGCTACGCGATAGAGCCCGTATCCGACGAAGCCGATGCAGGCGAGCTTGAGCGCCAGCACCGCGAGACCAAGCATTACACCCACGATCCCGATGCTCACGCCGAGTGCGACGACCGCGAGCGGGATCGCGATCGCGAGCCCGATGATGACCTTGAAGAGCGTCCAAAGAATGCGCATTGATCCTCTCCCTTGAGCCGGCCTGGCCCGAGGCCAGGCGAGCGGTGCGGCCGCTCTGGACACCCTACGAGCGAAACGCCGCCAAGGTTCCATCTGGACAACGCATGCTTCGCATCACGCCGGATTGGTTCGTGATCGGCGGATTGGACAAGAACGGAGATATCTGGCAAGTGTATCGCACCAGTTCGACGTACGAGTTCACGCGCGAAAGGCGGACGTGGTGTGTTTCGAGGAGCGCGACAGCGATGCCAAGCTCATTGCGACCTGGAATCGCAGTCCGCAATAAATGCTGTGCGCTGAGAGAGAAGGCACGTGCGTCTCGATGACCTGCATGACATCGCCTGTCGACGTAGAGTTGCGCCAAGCCGCGCGCGCGTCCAGATACGGCGATGGCGCCAGACGATGCGCGTTCGCATCGCCGACGTCGATGGACGCATCGCGCGCCTCGATTCGCCCTCAGCCGGGGATCGGCCAGTAGCACAAGGCGACCGCCGGGGGGCGCCCCTCGCCGACAAGCACGCAGCGCGGTGACGGGAGCGTATCGGAGCAAGTCCGCTCTATATGGGAAATAAGAAGCAATGGATGATCGCCGCGGTAGTCGCAGTGGCTGTGCAGCTGGTGCCAGCCGCGACGCGAGCGCAGGACTCCCTGCGGGTGCTTCGCGTTCAACCCGTTTCGCCAGCATCGCCAATTGCACCGGTGGTCATCACGTTCGACCATCCTGTCGCGCCGCGCCTTGGTGCGTCGCTGGATGCGGCGCAGGTGCTCCGCATCGCGCCGGCGGTGGGTGCGCGCGTGTACTGGCGCGATCCAAGCACCGTCGTGGCGGAGTTCGATTCCGCATGGGCTGCGGGCGCCAGCTACGAGGTGCGAATCGACCCGATGCTCCGAAGTGCGGACGGCCTGGCACTCGCGCAGCGTCTGCAACATGTCGTGAGCGTTCGCATGCCCCGGATGCTCGGCATCTTCGCGTCGATGACGGATGCCGATGTCGACACAATATTCCATCCGGTAGCGGTGTTCGATGGCGCCTTCGACCTCGCGAGACTTCAGGGTCGCGTGTGGTTCGTGCCACAGACAGACTGCCGAACAACCGATTCGGTCGCGTTGAAGGCGGTGCGCGTTCGAAGAGTGTCAGACAGTCTCGATTCGTGGGCCGTACGTGAAGCCGGTGGCTACGACCGCGACAGGCGTCTCGAGTTCCTTCGGCGAGTGGTGGAGTTCGCCGACGTCGGGCCACTGAAGCGCGGTTGCCGTGGTGAGCTGCGCCTGCAAAAGGTGGTTGGCGATTCGGCCATTCATCGAGAAAGGCTCGTCGTGCACGCGCCGTTCCGCTTCGCGGGCGTAACGTGTCCCGACGGAGACCAGGGCACGTCGTCGCATTCGTTCGCATCCGCCGCGCGACCCGCCGGTCGCGAGTGCAATCGCGGCCCCGTCACCATCGACTTCACCAATCCGGTCACGGCTGACGAGGTGCGCGCCCGCGTGCTGGTGAACGGCCAGCCGGCTCGCGTCATCAACGAGACGACGTGGCCCAGCTACGCGCTACTCGACTCCATCAAGCCGTTGCGGACCACGCGCATCACGGTGAAGGGGGCACTTCGCAATACGCGCGGTGAGCAACTGGGGCGCGACACCACGATCGAGATCACCGGCCGCCCTCTTCCGCCCTCGGTGGGCTACGCCATCGAGCGAGTGCTTGCGCCGCGCGACGGCCAGTTCTTCCTCCGCGTGCGGCACGTGAACACGGACTCGGTCATCGTCATCATCAGCCGGGTGGCGGATTCGCTGCGCAGCAGCGTCCTCACGAAATCGCAGCGCTCCTACGACGGCAACGGACTCCGCTGGGAGAAGCTCGCGCGCGACACAGTCGTTCACGCAATCGCAACACGCGGAGCGGCGAACAGCGAGCGCGTGTTCGACATCCCCACCTCGTGGATTCCCGTCGCGTGGCGGAACGATCCGCTGCTGCTTGTACGAGCGACGCCGGCGATCCGTGCGCCGCGTCCGGATGGCGAGAAGCAGGCGATGAATGAGCCGATCGTCGATCGCCCCAGACGCGTGCGCGCGCATGCGCTGCCCGCCGTGGACGTACTCGCCCTTCCCGACGAGGGCTCGCCACGCTTCGCCATCGTGCAGCGCTCCAACATCGCCATTCACACGATGGGCACCCCCGGCACCGCGGAAGTCTGGGTGACCTCGCTGCGCGGCGCAGTGCCGCGTGCTGGCGTCACCCTGCGCGTGCTCGACGACAGCATGCGTACCTTCGCCACGGGCATCACCAACGCCCTTGGCCGAGCGACCCTGCGCTTCACGGCATCGCGGAGCGCGCGAACGGTGCTGCACATCGAGGCGGCAGCCGGCAACGATCGCGCGCTGCTCGCATTGGCGGATACCCGGGAGCGCGACGTCGTCGTCGATGAGGATTCGCTCCAGGTCCATCAATGGTACGGCACGACATCGAGGATCGACGACCGCTGGGTGCACGGCACTGCATTCGCCGAGCGCGGGATCTACCGGCCTGGTGAGCGTGTCTATCTCGGCGGCGCCGTGCGCACGTTCAGTCCGGACTCGGGCTATCGCACACCATCTGCCGACTCGGCGCGGTGGTCCATCTGGAATGGAGGTGAGCGACTGTGGTCGCGTGTCGGACGCCTGAGCGATTTCGGCACACTGGCCGACAGCTTTCCGCTCAGTGGCACGGCGCGGCTTGGCCAGTACGCTGCAACGCTTGCCCTCCGGGCCGGGGGCGCATGGCGCACTGCGGCGCGCACCAATTTCCGTGTCGCCGAGTATCGGGCGCCGGAGTTTGCCGTGCATGTCGACGGAGATACAACGACACTACTGTTTGCCGGCGACACAGCGCGCCTTCGCGTCAGCGCGCGCTACCTGTTTGGCCTGCCGATGGATGGCGGCGCGGTGCACTGGTGGTTCGACGAGCGTGAGCGAGCGCAGGCGCAACTGCGTCTGCCTGGTCTCGAGGGATACACAGTCGGACGCTCGGATTGGCGACGCTCCATGGAGACGAATAGTGACGCGGATCGCTCCTCCCAGGGCGACGCGATGCTCGCGGCCGATGGATCGTTTTCTCTCGCCGTGCCGACGTTGCCGATCGCACTGCCGGGCGAGGTGAACGTCAACGTCACGGTTAGCGATGCCAATCGACAATCGGTCACGTCGGGGCTCACGCTGCCCCTGCACGCGGCGAACGCGTACGTCGGCATGCGGACACGCACGCGGCGATGGGTGTGGCAGGCGCACGATTCAGTCGCCGTCGAGTTGCTCGTCGTGCGAGCCGATGGCACGCCGCGCGTGGGCGACGAGATCACCGTCGTCGCACAACGCTCGCGCTGGATCGTAAATCGCTGGGTGCGCGACACCGTATGGCGGACGACGCTGACGTCAGCGGCGTCGCCTGTCACGGCGACATTTCGGC
>JALYVY010000070.1 GCA_030852985.1 Gemmatimonadota bacterium
CGAATCCCACAATGAAAGTCGCGACCAGCGTGGCGGCGAGGTGACCACGCACCAGCGTCGCAATGACCGCCGTGGCGGCGCTCGCTCCCATGAGCACCCCCATGGTGGATGCGCGGGAGTGGTACGACCCGCCCCTGTCCGAGAGCGCGCCATTGAATCCGCCCAGGCTCATCCACGTCGCTGCGCCGGCGCGGTCGAGCAACTGTCCGGCTGCGAGCGGAATCACGGTGGCCAGCGATGCGCGGACACCGGCCGCGTAAGCAGGCCGCGTAGTTGACAGGAAGGTCGCGCTGCGAACGGTGCGCAGCGCGCGCCGTAAGGTTGGCATTCCCTAACCTACGCAGATTGGCGTTAAGCCACACCTCGCATCATCGGCGCACGGCGGCCTCGCCAGACCCCCGCACTGCAACCGCAGAGCCGTGAGTGTTCGGCTATCTGCTGACAGTTGCCAGTAAAACGGAAATCGTCATCGCGTTACACACGGTGCCGCGCTGACTGTTAACTGACGCTGATGGCCGTTGACCGACGGCTCTGCGGTTGCAGTGCCGAGGCTCTGAACGACAAGTCGCCGAATCAGTCGATTGGCTTCAGCTTCGAGACGATCTCGGCCCTACGCGATTCCAGGAATGGGGGCAACACGACCTTTTCTCCGAGCGTCTCCTCACTTTCGTCCACGCCGAATCCAGGACCGTCCGACGCGATCTCGAAGAGAATGCCGTTGGGCTCGCGGAAGTACAGGCTCTGAAACCAGAACCGATCCACTTCACCGCTGTTTGGAATGCCCAGGGTGCGGAGTCGCTCCGCCCAGGCCTCGTAGTCCGCGTCGGGCGTGCGGAACGCGACGTGTTGCACACCGCCAGCGCCCTGCCGTCCAACGGGAAGGTCGGGTTGTACGGCGACGTGCAGCTCGGCGGATGGGCCGCCCTCGCCCATGGCGTACACGTGCACGACATGACGCGCGTTATCCGGATGCGGATACTCGCGCTCGGCTCGCATGTTCATCGCCTTGGTGAGTATCGCGTCCGTCGACCGCAGATCGGGCACGCTGAGTACGATGGGGCCGAGCCCGCGAATCTGGTGTTCCGCCGGCACGGTGCTGCGGTCCCATGGGTGCGACTCGCCCTGGCCCATGTCGTCGACGAGCGAGAGGCGTTGCCCTTCAGGATCCTCGAAATCGAGCGTCAGTCGCCCATCCCGTTCCGCGATGGGCCTCATCGAAACGCCCTTGCTATCCAAGTGGCTCGACCACCACTCCATCGCTTCCAGGCCGGCAACGCGGAGGCTCGTTCGTGCTATGGAGCTCGTGCCCCGTTTTTCCGAAGGTACCGGCCAGTCGAAGAACGTCATATCGGTGCCCGGCGAGCCCTTGGCATCGGCATAAAAGAGGTGGTACGCACCCACGTCGTCCTGGTTCACGCTCCGCTTCACCAGCCGCATACCGAGCGACTGCGTGAAGAAGAGGTGGTTCTCGCGAATTTTTGCCGAGATGGCCGTGAGGTGATGAATGCCGGAGAGTTGCATGCCTTGTAGGTGTCAGGTGCGCACGAGCTGCGCGTCGATGTGGATCTTGATTTCGTTGCTCACCAGAACGCCGCCTGCTTCGAGCGCCTGGTTATAGGTGAGGCCGAACTCGCGGCGGTCGATCTTGCCATCGGCGCTGAAGCCCATGCGTTCGCCACCCCACGGATCCTTGCCCGTCCCTTCGTACATCACATCCAGCGTGATCGGCTTGGTCGTTCCGCGGATGGTCAGGTCGCCCGTGAGCTTGAAGCTCTCCCTTGTCCCGCTGATCTTCGTGCTCTTGAAGGTGACATCCGCAAAGTTCTCGGCATCCAGGAAGTCGGCGGAGCGGAGATGTGTGTCGCGCTGTTCACTGCGCGTATCGATGCTGGCGACCTTCATGACGACGTTGACGACGGCGCTCTCGGGCGTGCTGCCGTTGACCTGAACCGTGCCGTCGACGTCCGCCAAACGGCCCCTGACGGTAGTGAGCATCATGTGTCTTGCCGAGAATTCGACGGCCGTGTGGCTCGGGTCGATCTTCCAGGCTGACGTGCTGGTTGCGGCTGGTGCTGTCATTTTCGTTACCTCGCGTGTGATTGTTGAATAGCTGAGCCTTCAAGTACTAAGATTTCTTTGAGACACTTTCGTGCATCAACGCCTCCCAGTTAGCGATCCTTGATCGTCGCCGCACTGAGGCCAAGTTTTCGGAGCAACGCTGTGGCATGTGCCTGCTCCTTTCGGTCCAGGCCCGAAACAGCACGGGCTATCATCGTCGCGTGCTCGGGAAAGATTCCCCGGATCAGCGCATCACCCGCTGGCGTGAGGACCGCATAGCGGGCCCGGCGGTCGCTCGGGCATTCCTCGCGCTTCACGAGTCCCTTCTCCACGAGACGATCGACCAGGTAGGTGATCCCTCCGCTGGTCACCAGGATCTTTCGCTGAATGTCGCCCAACAGCAAAGGTCCCTTGTGGAGCAGCACCTCCAGAATTGCGAACTCGGTGGTCGTCAGGCCCTGCTCGGCGACCTGCGCGTCGACCTTGGCGCTCACAGTCATGAAGGCGCGGGTCAACACGATCCAGAGTTTGAGCGCCGCCGACGTGTCCGTTGCCGACGATGCTTCGCTAAAAGCCGGAAATTCGCTCGTTTCACTATTCATCTTAGAACTAAGATACATGCCCTGTCGGAGTCTGGCAAGAGGGTTCGGAAACCGCTGCTCGACGCGTAGCGTGCAATGGGCAACTTGCCGCTTGTACCGCGCATGTTTCTTGAATAACCGCGAGGAAACGAAGTCCGCGAGATCCCTTCATCGATCGTACGTGAACAGAGTCGAACTCAGTCAAGAGCCCGCCCAAATCCGAGCTGCCACCGGCATTGCCGGACTGGACGACATTCTGGGTGGTGGGTTGCCCACCAACCACATTTACCTGCTGGATGGCGAGCCGGGCACCGGCAAGACGACGCTTGCGCTCCAATTCCTGCTGGACGGTTCTTCCAATGGGGATCGCGGCCTCTACGTGACGCTGTCCGAGAGTCGCAGCGAGCTCACTGGCGTCGCCGAGTCACATGGCTGGGACATCAGTGGCCTCGAGATCTTCGAGCTCTCCGCGGCGGCGAGTATTGCCGACGAATACACGCTCTTCCATCCCGCCGAGGTCGAGCTGCAGGAGACGATGGCGGCAGTGTTTCAGGTGGTCGAGACAAACAACCCGGCGCGTGTCGTGTTCGATTCGCTGTCCGAGATGCGGTTGCTCGCGCGTGACCCCCTTCGATTTCGACGCCAGATCCTTTCCCTCAAGCAATTCTTTGCGACACGCAAGTGCACCGTGCTGCTCCTCGACGACAAGTCGGCGCCCGAGGGAGACATGCAGCTGCACAGCCTCGCGCATGGCGTGATCCTGCTGGACCATCTCGCCATGGACTATGGCGCTGAACGCCGGCGTCTTCAGGTGACGAAGCTTCGGGGGACGCGGTTTTTCGGCGGCTATCACGACTTTCGGATCAACACCGGCGGCATTGCGGTCTTCCCCCGTATACGCAGCCAGGCCCCGCTGATCCTGGGCGAGCCGAAAAACCTCACCAGCGGCGACGCCAGCCTCGATGCCCTGCTCGGCGGCGGTCTCACGAGTGGCACGAGCACCCTCGTGACTGGAGCCGCCGGCACCGGAAAGACCGTCCTCACACTGCAGTACGTGCAGGCCGCTGTTGCCCGTGGCGACAAGGTGGTGATGTACCTGTTCGACGAGCGTGTGACGACCTTTCGATTGCGCGCGGCCGGCTTGGGCATCAACATCGACAACGCCCTGAAGAGCGGGATGCTGTCGGTGATCCAGGTGGAACCGACCGAGATGTCACCCGGCGAATTCGCGCATGGCGTCGTTCGGTCTGTCACGGAAGACGACGTGAAGATGGTGGTCATCGATTCCGTGAACGGATTCATGAACGCCATGCCTTCGGAGCGCCTGCTCGGCATCCAGCTGCACGAGCTGTTGAGCTTCCTCGGGAACAAGGGAGTGACGAGCATGCTCACCCTGGTGCAGCGCGGCGTGTTCGGCGCGCCGGTGGATGAAGCGGCGGAGGTGAGCTACCTCGCCGACACGGTCATCCTGCTCCGTTATTTCGAGCACCATGGCGAGGTCCGTCAGGCGCTCTCCGTGGTAAAAAAGCGCAGCGGCGCCCATGAGCGAACCATCCGCGAGTGCCGCATTGATCAGGGCGGCATACGCGTCGGGGCTCCGTTGACCGATTTCCAGGGTGTGCTCACCGGCGTGCCGCACTATACCGGCCCGGTTGCCCCATTGATGTCGCCCGACGAATCGGCGTGACGCCGGCCGCCGATCCGGCAGCTGCGAGTGTCGCGGTTCTCACGCCGAGCGGGGCGGACGCGTCGCTCGCCGTGCGCTTCATGGGCGGGCATGGCATCAGCGCGTACGTGTGTGCGCACATGGAGGATGTCGTTGGCGCGATCGCCTCCGGTGTCGGCGCGCTGCTCATCGCCGAAGAGGCGCTGGGACGACAGGAACGCGAACTCCTGCTTGAGGCACTCTCGACGCAGCCAAAGTGGTCTGATGTGCCACTCGTCCTTCTACTTACGGCCGGCGAGCTGACTGGTGGATTGAATCCGAGCGTGCGCGCCATCGTGCAGCGGGGAAACGTGACGCTGCTGGAGCGCCCTGTTCGTGTGGCGACGCTGACAGCCGCACTCGAGGCGGCACTGCGAGGTCGCGCGCGGCAGTTCGAGATGCGGGATGCGGTGGCGTTGCGCGCGCAATCCGAGGAGGACGTGCGCGGGAGCGAGGAGCGGCTTCGCGCCGCCGTCGAAGCGGCGCCGTATCCGCTCATGGTGCACGCCGACGACGGATCGGTGATTCATCTCAGTCGGACGTGGACCGCGCTCACCGGATATCGGCCGGCAGAGCTCACGAGTGTGGCAGCGTGGGCCGAGCGGGCATATGACCACCGTAGCGAACCGGCGCGGGAGTTGACCAGGGCAGGCACCATTCCGGCGGACACGGACACCTGGGAGCGAGAGGTGCGGACAGCAAGTGGCGGCCAGCGGCTGTGGTCTTTCCACTCGGCGGACCTGGGTCTCATGCGTGACGGTCGCGCATTGCGCCTTATCGCGGCGGTGGATGTCACGGAAACACGGCGACTCGTCGAGAACGAGCGGTCACTGCGCCAGGAGGCGCAGGACGCGAACATGGCGAAGATGCAGTTCCTGGCGACGATGAGCCACGAGCTCCGCACGCCGCTCAACGCGATCGGCGGACACGTGCAGCTGATGGAGCTGGGGATCCTCGGCCCCGTGACGGAAAAGCAGACGGAGGCGCTTGGCCGCGTGCGACGTGCAGAAGCGCACCTGCTGGGCCTGATCAACGACGTGCTCAACTTCGCGAAAATCGAGGCCGGCCGCGTGACCTTCAATCTCGAGCCGGTAAGCCTCGCGACGCTCTTCGATGGGATGGACGCGTTGATCGAGCCGCAAGTGAAGAGCAAGGGTCTGTCATACACGCGGCTGAACCAGTGCGACAGCATTTGCATACTGGCAGACCTGGAGAAGGCGCGTCAGGTGATCCTGAACCTGCTTTCCAACTCGGTGAAGTTCACGAACGCGGGCGGACGCATCGAGGTGGACTGTCTGCTCGACGAGCGCATGGCGCTCATCAAGGTGACGGATACGGGCATCGGCATCGCGCCGGAGGTGCTGCAATCGATGTTCGAGCCGTTCGTCCAGGTGCGGCAGCAGTATGACGCGACTAACGAGGGCACGGGACTTGGGCTGGCCATCAGTCGCGATCTTGCGCAGGCGATGGACGGTGACCTCGAGGCGGAGAGTACGCCGGGAAACGGATCGACCTTCACCTTCTCGCTTCCGCTCGCACACCGCTGATCGAGCGGCACCCGTGACACGTGTCGTGGGCAAATACCGGGAATGAAGAAGCCCGGCGCCGACACTGTCGGAACCGGGCTTCAGGTAGCGACTCTTCTGCTCGGAAGGGAAAGCACGACACAAGGCGGAAAGCGCGCGCGTAGGTAACGTGAAAGCGTACGGCGCACTCACGGCCGTCTCTCCCCTTGTCGATTACCCGAAGATCGCCGCACTGAACCTGGAGACGGCAGCGGGTCTGCGTGGCTTCCCGAGCGCAACACTCGCCGCGCTCGCACGCTTGCCGTTCGACGTGCGCACCGCGGCAGCGATCGGACAGCTCGCCACGGCCCAGCGTAGCACACTCGAAACGACGGATTTCGAGGCGAGGCTCAACGCCCTCGAGAGCCAAGCGACTGCCGGACGTCGGCCACGCCGGATGAGTAATTCCCTCATGGGCGTCGTTCGGAAGTCAACCGCAAGAAAAGTTGGGGCTTCATCGTGCCTGACAGCGGCGGTGACGTCGTGTTTGTGCACTACCGCGGCATTGCCGGCTCCGGATACCGCTGTCTCACTCGCGGGCAACACGTCGCCTTCGAACTCCATCACCGCCCACAGCATTGCGACGGATGGATCGTACTGTGTGTCACCTGAATCAGTTGACCGTTCATGACTCAGCGGCAACCACAGGTGGTGAGTCGACATCCAATGAATCGGGATGTCCTGCCGCGAACTGTACATTGAATGGCTTGAGCCAGAGTGCCCCAACCCTTCCGCGCCCCGTGATGTTGGCCACTACCTCGCGCAGAAACGGAAACAGTAGAGTAGCTCCTGCTACTCGCGCGTAGTCCGCGAGCGGAAAGTTTTCTTCACCCTCAATCGGTTCGAGGATCCCCTGCATCACTACATCAATTCGGTACGGGTGATCGAACCCCGGTGTACTCCGAGCACGGAGGAGTACCGACATTGCCTGCTTGCCGGAATCTGTAGTGAGCTCGGTCACATTAAACGAGATTGAGATCGTTGCTTGAGTTATCGCGACCGGTGGAATCCCCAGTGGCTCTACTGCGTGCTCGAAATGAGCGTGTCGCAGAAAGATCTGCGCCAGCTGAAGTCCCGGATGGCGGTTCGGGTCTGGCTGGATCACGTCAAGCAGCCATCAGCAGTTCGCGCGATTCAACCACGCGTACCTGGCGATAGGTACCGTTAAGTTCCGAGGTCGCAATGGAGACGCTATGCTCGTCTAATATGGCATCCATGATCTCATACGGAACACGCATCTCCCCTAATCCCGAAAACTCGATCCCCCGCACCTGTAGGCCAAGTGCGAGCGCGATGTCGGCGATGGTCTTGATGGTCATGTTTCGGCTCCCGTTGAGCACCTGCGAAACAAAAGCCGGGCTCTTACCAAGCAGGCGCGCCATGTCCGCACGGCTCACTCCGGCTTGGTCCATTTCCTGTTCAAGCGCATCGGTCACGGTGAGCATCGCAGCGTCATGTGCGAAGTATCGGATCTCTTCCGCATCCTTAAGGTGCTCAGGGAGGTTGTGCAGGGCGTACGGGGCCTTCTGTCCGCTCACTTTGTTCCTTTGTGGAAAGTTACTCTCGCCGTTTCCGCGATCTGATAGTCGCGCTTCTGAACCTTCGTATTAGCCTTCTTGGCTGCGTTTGTTATGTGCCAAATCATCCCTACGCGGAACGCCATGACGCGGTAGTCATATGGCTTGAATTCGTAGATCTCTGAAAATGGATCCCCGAGTGCGTGACCATGAATACCGCGCAGCTGACCATGATCGGCGAACCGCTGGGCAAGCGCGAGCATTCGCGCGCGCACTTTTTTTCCTTGATCGCCGGGTATCGCATCGAGCGTCTTTTTGGCTGGGAAACCGATCTCGACAGAGCCAGCATACTTCACATGGAAGTAACGTCCACACGCGAGCAGCGCGGGTCATTCAAGGTATCACCATGTACATAAATGTAAACCCTTTTGTTCCGTGAGGCTATCCCGCCTTCGCTCTGCTCGAGAACGACCCATGAGGCAATAGAGGCGACCTGTCGCGCTTACTCTGTACTTACTGCAGCAGAAAAGGGCGTCCTGAGAAGGACGCCCTTTTCGTTGCAAGTCATTGTGCCGCCTGCGATAGCCCCTCCTGGGATCGAACCAGGACTCTTCTGCTCCAGAGGCAGACGTGTTGCCAGTTACACCAAGGGGCTGCAAATACCGCCGTGCCGCGTGCAGCACGGACGATACCCGTATAAAATAGCTGGGGTAGTATGTGGCTTCAACCCCTTACTCCCTGCTTCGGTGCTCACCTGACCGCTTCATTCCGTACCATGACGCCGCGGCTGTTCGCGGGCACGATGCTCTGCGCCGGCAGCTTGCTGCTCGGGGTGCATGGCTGTCGGGAAAGCCTTTCGGGTTTCGGGGCCGGCATCCGGGCTCGCACGGTCACCGATCAGTTCTTCGGCGCCATGGCGGACCGGCATGTGGAGCTCGTTCGCAGTCCAAAATACGAATATGCGCGCGTCGCACAGACGCGTGGTGCGTTGTCACCATCGCGCGTGTTCGACGACACCGCAGCGTGGACCGGCAGCTCGGGTGCTGTGCGGGTCCTCGAGTCGTACGGCACCCACGCGGGCAACGAGTATCTGTTGACCTCGCACCGCAACGTGCCGCCACCGGCGAAACCCGCGGACGCGCGGCACGTGACGACCCTCAGCCGCCTCTCCGACAATCAGTACCAGTGGGACACCGCGGTGGACTTTGCGGTCGGCACCGCGAAGCCGAACGAGATTGCCCTGGTCATCTCGCGATTGCTCACGGCAGGTGAAGGGCTGAACGAGCGTGACGCACACGCTGAATTTGCCAAGAGCCTCCCCCGCGCCTCCCTGGTACTCGGAGAGTTGTTCTCGCTCGACACATTAAAGCCGGTGCAGCTGACCGACGGAAGCACCGCGGTGACGCTCAGCGTCGGCGTGCACTCGGAGCAATTCGCGCAGAAATTCCCCGCCTTCGGCGACTACGTGCGCCGGTACGTCGACCCTGCCCGCTTTCACTTCATCGTGACCGACGCGGCGGGAAATCAGTACGTGGACATCGATGGCCGCGACCGCGCAATCTCCGTGCGCTTGCGCAGTCACGACGGACGACTCGTACCGCTCACGGGTCCAGTCAAGCCGATACCGGACTCGCTCGTCATCACCGCCGACCTGACGCTCAAGGTCAAGATGTTCAACGTGGGATTTCACGACCTCAGCCTCGACTTCGTGAACTCGGCCCGCAACGACCGGGAGCACGACTGGACACTCAATGCCCGACGCGAGCCGCACTGGAACCTTCCGTTCTTCGCGGCGCGTCTGGTGCGCGCTCCCCTGCGATATCCGTTTGCCGGCGAGGGTATGCTCTTTCGGCTCGGGGTCCGCGGTGGCGCCGGTGAGGCCCAGACAGTGATCGTCCGTCAGGGCCGGCTGGCGGTGCAGGAGAGCGCGATCCTCAAGTTCTTCAACTCACTGACAAGCACGGCGATGAACGACTTCGGCGTGCGCGTCGAGCACGAGGAGAACCAGTGGCTGCGCGAGGTCTTCCTCGCACTGCGCGACGACGCGCGTGGGGTGCTCGCACCATGACGACCGCGTAATTCAAAACGCCGCGATCCAGGGGATCGCGGCGTTCATCATATCGTGGCGCGGCACACGGCCGACAAATGGAACTTGCCACGCTCGCTGTCATTGGAACTCTGCGTCCTACCGAACAGCGGCGGGCAAAAAACTCTGGCTGGCGATGCTCGCCCAGACCTGTTGAACATTCATGGAGCTGAGGGGGATCGAACCCCTGACCTCGCCGTTGCGAACGGCGCGCTCTCCCAGCTGAGCTACAGCCCCGTAGTGTCGCGTAATCACGCCGGCAACCCGATGTGACCTGGGACCACATACAGGAACGGCCCCGCAACCGTGCGGGGCCGCTGTCATTCTCATCTAACCTAGTCTGTTATCGCCGAGTGTCAACTGGGCCATAAGCCGCGCTATGTTGCGCGGATGCTTCCGTCTCCCGCTGACGTACTCGCCGCAGCCCTCCGCCTGCGTGGCATCATCGAACGCACGCCGCTGCTCCATTCGCCAACACTGAGCGACGCTGCCGGTTGTGACGTACACCTCAAATGCGAGAACCTTCAGCGCACGGGAGCCTTCAAGCTGCGCGGCGCCTACAACGCGCTGGCGTCGCTTTCGCCGGAGGTGCGCTCACGCGGCGTCGTCGCGTCGTCCGCCGGCAACCATGGCCTCGGGCTCGCGCTCTCCGCGCACCTGCTCGGCGTACGTGCGCGAGTGTTCGTGCCTCATGGCGCGCCTACCGTAAAGCGCGACGGCATCCTCGCACTCGGCGCGGAGGTGGATGAGACGCAGGCGGACTACGATGCGGCGCATGCCGCCGCCGTGGCGTATGCCCGATCGCACGGCATGACATTCGTGAATCCCTGCGCGGGCGCGCCGCTGCTCGCGGGTCAGGGTACCGTCGCGCTCGAGATCCTCGAAGAGTTGCCCGCGCTCCGCAGTGTGGTCGTTCCTGTGGGCGGTGCGGGGCTCGTGGGCGGAATGAGTGTGCTGCTGCGCGCAGTCTCACCCAATGTTCGCATCGTCGGCGCGCAAACGGAAAACACGAGCGCTATGGCGGCGTGCCTCGACGCGGGACAGCGGGTCGACGTCGAGCTGCGCTCAACGATCGCCGAAGGGCTCGCGGGACAGATGGACGACGAGGGTTTCGCCATTGGCCAGATGGCGATCGACGAGATGGCGGTAGTGTCCGAAGACGAGACCGCGCGCGCGATCGCATGGGCGTCTCGCGAGCACGACTTGCGCGTGGAAGGATCCGGTGCGGTCGGCATCGCCGCACTGCTGTGTGAGCGCGCCTCTCCCCACGAGGGCCCGATTGCCGTCGTCGTAACCGGCGGTAACATCGACGACGCGCGGTGGCGGTCAATCACGGGGCGCTAAGGTTCCACGGCGCCTGCCGCGCCCGCGCGTCGCGGGTCTGCGCCCGCAGTGACGGTCTTGTCGCCAATGGTGATGACCGCGGCGTATCCCATTCGCAGCTCTCCTGGCAGCGAGATCCGCTGGAATGAATCGCCGCGTGCCTCGAGGTCGCGGATCACCGCAGGGGAGAATCCGTCCTCGATCTGGATGAGGTAGTCGCTGCGAATGGATCCGCGCTGCTGCCCGATGAGAAAGCGTGGAAGCTCGATTGCGCGTTGCGCGTCGAGGTGCTGGTCGAGCACGCCCACGACGACCGAATACACGGCTGACGTAATCCAGGAATTGCCCGCGGCCGCAGCGGCCAGCACGGGACGACGCGCCGAGCCTTCGCCATGGAAGGCGATGGTGGGGGCGATCGTGCTGCCGTGACGCGCGTTGGGGAGACGCGCGCCGTACTCGTCGGGATCGGAGCCGTAGGAATTCAGCTTGTCATTGTACAGGAAGCCCAAGCCGGGCGTGACATAGAAATTGCCGCCCCATGTGCCGAGGGTCTGCGTGGCGCTTACGACATTGCCGTCCGCGTCAGCGACCGCGAAAGCCGTGGTCCCCGTGCGATGGCAGAAGCGCTCGGCGTTGAATGCCGCGTGATCCGAACATCGGGACTCGCCGGCGTCGTCGCCCTCGGTCGACGAGACGCGAGTGCCCGGCTTCGCGCAGGGAAGGCTGTCGCCGCGAATGTCCGAGGGTACGAGCGCGCGCGCGGGATTGAAGCAGCGCCATCGTGCGCGTGCCGAATCCTTGCTGAGGTAGGCGTCGAGCTTCACGGGCCACAATCCCGGATCGGCGATGCGGCCTCGCGTGCCCGGAACCAGCTTCCACGCTTCGAGCATCGCGTGCAGGGTGGCTGCGTCGTCCGTGTACGGCTTCGTCGCGCCCTGCTGCTCCAGGAGATTCAGCTGCGATACGAGCGTCGCACCGCCGGAGACAGGCGGAGCGCTGGAGTACAGCGTGTAGCCGCGGTACGTACCCGATACGGGCTCGCGTTCGGCGGCGTAATAGCGCGCCATGTCGGTCGCGCGCATGGCGTTGCCCTGTCCGCGCAGGTCTGCCACGAGACGACGCGCAATGGAGCCGCTGTAGAAGGTCGCTGCGCCGCTATCGGCGATGGTGCGCAACGTGCGCGCCAGGTCCGCGTTCCGCAGCGTATCACCCGCCCTGAGCGGTTCTCCCTTGTTGAAGAACAGCGCGCGACTACCCGGATATTTCAGGAAGTGTTCGCGTTCGGTGGCCAGTGTGGTCGCGAGTCCTTCGCTCACGGTGAAGCCCTGCTCTGCCGCGCGAATCGCCGGCGCAACGACATCCTGCCACCTCACCTTGTGGCTGCCGTAACGCCGGAACGCGAGCTCCATTCCCGCGAGCGTTCCGGGGACGTTGACGAGCACCGGACCATCCGGCGGACTCACGCCTCGGCGCAACAGCGCACCATTCGCGAGCGATGCCTCTTCCGGAGCGCGCGTCATGAACTCGATCAGGGTGGGACGTTCCATCCCTTTCAGGCTCACGACCATCTGGCCGTAGCCGCCGAGCCCACTCGCGTCGGGCTCGACGACACCGAGCGCGAAGGAGACCGCGACGGCGGCGTCGACGACGTTGCCGCCCTTGCGCAGGATCTCGAGGCCCGCTGCCGTAGCGACGGGATGTGCGCTGGAGACGGCCGCGTGCCCGGTGGCCGCATCCTTCAACGGAGGACGTTCGCGCAAAACATCGTGGAGGAGCTGCTCGAGCGCATTGTCGCTCGTTGTGGCGAGGGCGCGGCTCAAGAATTTCTCGCGAAGGGCCTCCCACTGGGCATGCCGGCTGGGACTGTCGCGATAGTAGAGGGTATCCATGCGCGCCCAAAACGCATCGAAAGCGTCGGCATTTCGCTGGCGCCGCTCTGGCGCGGGAAGCGGTGACGCGGCCGATGCATCGTCGGGGAGAGTCGGGGCGTCGACGAACCAGAGCCGACCCGTGGCGGCGAAGTCGTCGCGCGGTTCTCGATCACCGAGGCGGTCGGGATCGCCGTTGTAGCCGACATCGGCGCCGGGCAGCTCCACGAGCGCGAGCGTTTGCGCATCCGGCGACCATGCGGGCTCCGCGCGCCGCGTGCTCACGAGGTTCACGTAGCGCGCGTCGGGAGTGGTGACCCACACACCGGCGCGACCGTTGCGCGTGGCAAACGCGATCTGGTCTCCGCGCGGAGACCACGACGGATGCTCCGCATCACGGTCCTCGACGACCACCCGATCGGAATCGCCGGCGACCCAGTGTAGTCGCAGTCGCGTCCTGTCCTCGCGCACCGCGGAATACGCCACGCGATCATCGGACGGCGACCATACCGGCCACCGCTCGGCACCATTGTCTCCCTTGGTGAGGCGCCGTTCGACGCCGGCGGGAGAGCGTATCCACAACTTCGACGCGCCGGATCGCCCGCGCGCGAATATGATACTGCCGTCGCGCGCCACGGACGCTTCGCCCTCGGGTTCAGGAGAATCCGTGATGCGCACGGGAGTTGACGCTGGGCCGGCGTTCACCGCGATGCGATACAGGTCGCCCGCTCCGGTTGCGTTCGATGTGTAGATGATCGCCGCGCCATCGCGCGTCCATGTCGGTTGCCTGTCCCACGCGACGCCGGAGGTGAGCTGGGTCCATTTACCGGTTGCGCCTGCGCCCTTTACCCAGATGTCGCCGCGGATGCTGAGGGCGAGCCGACCGTCCGGCGCATAGGCGGGATTGCGCGCTCCCGCCATGCTCGAATCGCGGGGCGCTGGTGCGGTTACGGCGAGCGGCGCGAACGCCAACAGGGTGGTGAGCAGCATGTCGATCCTGAGGAGGATAGGCGGATAGGACGATAGGAAGATAGGAAGATAGGAAGATAGGAAAAACGCCGTTCATCCTATCGTCCTATCATCCTATCATCCTATTCCACCGACAGCGAAGCGGCGCACCGGATCAGATCCGGTGCGCCGCTTTTTCGTTGAACACTACCGTTGCCTACGGCCGCTCGACGTTGCGATCGTCGTAGCTGCTCGCGCTGCGCGACTCTCCGCCCAGGGAGTTGCCGCTGGGCCGCGCCGACTGCCCATTCATGCGGTTGGTCGACTGGGTGCCCTCGAGGCCGACCTCGCGGTCGCCCTGAAAGCGCGACGCATTCGGCGCACTCTGAGTCTGCGCGCCCTGGGCCGCTCCCGATCCATTCGCCGCATCAGCGGTAGCCTGCTTCTGCAGCCGCGCCGCGCGGTTTGCACCGCGAGCTTCGCCACCGCGACGACCGATGGCGGCCATGTGCTCGCGATTGCGGCTGACCGTCACGCCACCCTTCCGACCCGCGGCCCGTGCCTCACCGGCGTCGAATTCGTGCGCCGTGCCCTTCTCGTGCGCCGCACGACCGCCCTTGCTGGCGATCTCGCGCTGCTTGTTGCGGTCCATCGATGCGAACCCGCGGTTGCTGCGGCCGCGTGGAGCCGAGCCGGAATCCGGCGCGTCGCCGCGCGCGACGTTCTCGCCGCTGGACGGTCGCGCGGAACGCGCGCTTTCGGTCGAGACTTCGCGCTGCTGCTCCCGATCCGCGCCGAAGCTGCGCTCTTCGTCATTCGGTTTGATCGCCATTACAGCCCCTCCTGAAAGTATTTGGCGGCCCCTGAAGGTCCGCGACACTGGTATACAAGTGCAAACTGCGGACCCATTTCGCTCTCCACGGCCCAAAACGTTTACACCGCGCCCTTTCCCTGCCTTCCCGGGGGGCAAAGGCCGGGCCGCCGCGAGATATATTTCGCCGCCATGTCGCTCTCCATCCGCCTGCTCGGTACTTCCGCCTCACGCCCGACCGTGGAACGGAACGTGGCCGCATTGGCCGTCGTCCGCGAGGGAGAGACGCTGCTCTTCGACTGCGGCGAGGGCACCCAGCGGCAGATGATGCGCTACGGCGTGTCCTTCGGGCTGCACGACATTTTCTTCACGCATTTCCATGCCGACCATGTCATCGGCGTGATTGGCCTCATGCGAACGATGTCGCTGCAGGGTCGGTCAGACCCGCTGCGCCTCTGGGGCCCCAAGGGCGCCGTCCGCACGCTGAAGCGCGCCGAGGAGTTCGGGATGGACCGGCTTTCCTTTCCGCTGGAGGTCGTGGAGGTGGAGCCGGGACAGCCCATCGCGCGCAAGGACTACGCGATCGTGCCGTTCGCGGTCGACCACCGCGGCGCCCGCGCAATGGGTTACGCCATCGCGGAAGATGACCGGAAGGGCCGCTTCAACCCCGATCGCGCCCGCGAACTCGGCGTACCGGAGGGGCCGATGTGGGGAGAGATCCACCGTGGCCGCGCGGTTACACTCGCCGACGGACGAGTGATTGAACCCTCGGAGCTCGTCGGCAACGCGCGCTCAGGGCGGAAAGTGGTACTTACAGGGGACACGCGCCCGTGCGATGCAACGCGGGACGCGGCACTGGGCGCGGACGTCCTCATCCACGAGGCGACGTTCGGCGACGAGGAGGCCGAACGCGCGGTGGAAACGGGTCACTCCACCGCGCGTGAGGCCGCGATGGTGGCGCGCGACGCGGGCGTCGGAACGCTCGTGCTCACCCATTTTTCCGCGCGCTACTCCCGCGATGCCGCCGACCTCGGCAAGGAAGCCCGCCAGTGCTTCGAGCGCACGCTCGTAGGCAAGGACGGGCTCGAGCTGGAGGTACCGTACCGCGACGCGCCGGCCTAGGTGACGAGCACTCGCGCCTGCCGTTTCTGAACGTGACCGGCCTAGCGCTCCACGTCGGGGCCGCGCAAGAGGCTATCGCCAGTGCTGATGGGCATCGAGCGCGCGAAGAGGCGCTTCAACGAGGCGTCATTGAGCTGATCGAGTACACCGTCCTCGGTCTGCCGCGCGGTGACGCTGCGCGACTCGGGACCTTGGTTGATCACCCAGTTGTAGCGGTCGAGCCGAGACGATTCGCCGTCGGGGTGGCGGAAGACAACCATCGAGTTGCTGGAACTCAGCCCCCGGATGGAGACGCCCCACACGGTGCCGTCGGTTGCGGCAAAGGTTTTCGCGACCATGCTCATGTTCCCGGATAGTTGGATTCAGCCGACGAGCGTCGGCGAAAGTGGCTGGCGGCCCGCGAAGCCGGAATCGGCGTCGTGCCAGAACTGCACGGAGGGCTCGCCCAATTGCCAGCAGAGCAGCACGGGCTGTCCGTCGAGCTCACTCGGAAAGTCGATGAGGCCGATGCGGCGATCCTTGAGCTGGATACCGAGCGACTCCAACTCGGCCTGGAAGCTGTCCATTTCGCGCGTGGATTTCCGGATGCGCTTCTCGATGGCGCTCGTGCGTGGGTCCGGCAGTCCGGTCACGCTCGGGGTGCCGACGACGTCCAGCTCGACGACGGCCTCCTGCCAACGGCGGTGCTCCCGAACCACGTCTTCCACGATTTTCCGGACGAGCGGAAGCGTGCGATTTGCCTGGTCGACTGTGAAGAGGTGCATGGGGGAAATCTAATTGGCGCCTGTGAGCACAGCGTGGAGCGGAGGCGGAGTCGCATCGGCTCTTGTCGCAAGCCAGAGTGGTGATCGGCGGCGCACCGCCACCTTGGTGTCCGTGCCGTAGCTCGCTGCTTCATCGAAGGCGCGGGTGAGCGCATGTCGAGTGTCTCCGTCAACCGCAGGGGCATCGAGCCAGTAGATCCTCTCCGCCGTACCGGACAATGGAGCGATCGGCCACTCGCGGGAGGTGCTGTCACGGATGGCGAGGCTGGTGCCGCCGGTTGAGTCGTAGCGCGCGACAACGGAGTAGGCGCCGTGGCGCCAGATGGCGCGCGACTGGTCGGAGGAGTGCGTGGGAAGGGTGGCGGCGACCTCGCGCCACCACGCTGGCTGCGGGAATGCGATGGGCTCGAGCGACAGCACGTGACCAGCGTCGCCCTCGCCGGCGCCGGGGAGGGCGAAGGAAATGGCGGGGCCGCCTGCCGCCGTGGTGATGGAGAAGCTGGTGGGGTCGAGATGATAGTGTCCGAGCTCGGCGGCCGCTCGCTGGCCGCGCGCATCGTGGCTGACGCGGACGGAATCGAGAACGTCATGCATCGCGCGGTCGCGGCTGCGCTCGAGGGATGCGACATCGCGCTCGACCACATCCGAAAGCCTGGCCGGATGCCCGCTGCGGAGGTCGATGACGCCCTGACGAGTGACGTGCCAGAGCGGCGCGTTGCCGCGCTCGACGTCCGTATGGAGCGCGTAGGATGCGAACGGTCCGTGCGAGGACTCGATATCGAGCGTCGCGGTGGCGCGGAGCTCCACGTCCTCGTCAGGCTCCTCACCGGGATCGAGGCGGTGGTCGGTGGGGTGCGCGCGCGCGTACTCGCGTGCGAGCTGCGGCACGAGGCTGTCGGTGAAGACGATGGTGGAGTCACCCGTGCGGAGGTCGCGTCGATACACGCTCTGCCCCACGAGGTCGGCGCCGCTGAAGGACATGTCGTCGTCGACGACGTATAGCTCGTAGAAGCGTCCGTTCATGCGGGCGAGCTCGAGCGGCGCGCCGCGCACGCGTGTGCCGCGTGCGTCAATCGTGACCCAGTATGACGAATCACCGGCGGTGATGACGAATTCCGCGGGCGGTGGCGGCGGCGCCGCGTCGGTGCGGGTGTCGTGACAGCCCGTAACCGCGAGAATCAGGACGACGAGAAGGCAAGGGCGAGGCAGGTAGCGCATCCAGGCGAAATATAGCGCCGCCGATATGACGGTCCGGCGCGAAAGCTGCCAGTAATCCGGTAGATTGCCCCTCCCGCACGCAACGATCCTTCGACCGACCTCATCGTGCCCGCTCGCTCCATCCGCGCGCTTGTCCGCTGCCTGCTTGTTTCAGCCGCCTTCACCGCCTGCTCCGCCGAGCAGCGTGGCGCGGCTTCGTCGCCGAGTATGCAGGGTGGATCGTCGGGGGGAACGACGTCGGCCGCGACCGTGCCCGTGGGAAGTTCGGATTCGGGAGGTCGGCCGGTCGCGGGGGAAGGTGGCGCTTCGTCGTCAGGGGCACGCACGAGTGCGAATGCTGTAGCGAGCCCGCCAAGCGCTACTGGCGCGGCCGCGGCGACCAACCGCACGGTCGCGCGCATCGATGTGGAGGCCGAGTTTCCGATTGTGCGCGCGCTCTACGTGAATCGCTTCGCGGCGCAGAGTTCCAAGCGCATGAAGCAGTTGATCCAGATTGCCGATGAGACCGAGATCAATGCGATGGTCATCGACATGAAGGACGAGTTCGGGCTGAACTACGTGCCGTCGAACAAGGAATGGGCGAAGAACGGGGGCCGCGCCGGAATCATCAGGAACCTGCCGGCCATTCTCGACACGCTGCGGGCGCACAAGATCCTGCCGATCGCCCGCATGGTGACGTTCAAGGACTCCGTGACGGCGGCGGTGCATCCGGAATGGACGATCCGGAGGCAGGACGGTACGCTCTGGCGCGACAAGAAGAACAACGCGTGGGTGAACCCATACCATCACGAGCTGTGGGACTACAACATCGGGGTCGCGGAAGAGTTGGTGAAGATGGGGTTTGGCGAGATCCAGTTCGATTACATCCGCTTTCCCGAGCCGTACCCGTCATTGCCGAAGCAGGTGTTTCCGGACAGCAAGGGCGTGCCCAAGCCGGACGTGCTCGCGGCGTTCCTCAAGGACGCCAAGGCTCGCATCGATAAACTCGGCGGGCGTACGACGGCTGACATCTTCGGACTGGTGACCACGGTGAACGGCCCGCTCGAGGTGGGCCAGGATTGGGAGAAGCTCTCACCGAACCTCGACGTCGTGCTGCCGATGGTGTATCCGTCGCACTACCCGCGCGGCGAGTTGGGGTTGGCGGTGCCGAATGCGCAGCCGTACGAGGTACTCAAGATTTCATTGAGCAAGGCGAAGCAGCGCGACAAGAAGCTTGGCATCACCACGAAGGAGCATGTGCGTCCGTGGCTTCAGGCCTTTACACTCGGCAAGCCTGCGTACGGGCCGGCCGAGTTGGAGGCGCAGAAGAAGGGCGCATACGACGCCGGTTACGACGGCTGGGTGCTCTGGAATCCCGGCTCGAAGTTCGAGGCGTTCCTGCCCGCCCTGGAGAAGGGCGAGCTGGTATCGCACAAGAAATAGCGGCGGCGCGGCCCCTTCGGCAGCGCACGACTCAGTGCACGACTGGCAGCACGATGTGTGATGGAAGACCGGGCGAGCCGTACACCCGCTGCGTTGCCTTTACGTAGTCAGCCGCGGTCGCCTTGAAGATGTCGGGCATGAACTTCTGCGGGTTGCGGTCGATCACGGGAAACCACGTCGACTGCACCTGCACCATGATGCGGTGTCCCTTGAGGAACACGTGATCGTGGTCGCGCAGCGGGATCGTCCACTCGCTCGGCTTGTTGGCCACGAGCGGATGCGGCGTCTCGAAGCTCTGATTGAATCGGCCGCGCTTCACCTCCATCGCGATTGGCAATTCGTAGCCATTGAGCGACCGCGCGTAGGCATTCGGCGCAGGCCCCGCTTCAGCGTCCCACGCGTTGGGCTGCGCATTCTCGGGATAGGCGTCGATCAGCTTGACGACAAAGTCCGCGTCGGTGCCTGAGGTGGATGCGAAGAGTGCGGCCGAAACGGCGCCGGTGATCGTGATGTCGTGATCGAGCGGCGCCGACGTGTAGGTGAGCACATCGGGACGCCCTTCCACGAAACGCTGGTCGGCGACTTCCCATCGACGCCAGTCGCCGTTGGGGTAGGTCGGCGAGATGGGGCGCTGCCGATACGGCACCGGATTGGCCGGGTCGGACAGGTACTCGCGATACGGGGCCGCGTTCGACGCTGGAG
>JALYVY010000444.1 GCA_030852985.1 Gemmatimonadota bacterium
AGCGTGGTGTAGAACTAGAAGTACCCCTAATAAATAAAAAAAAACCGGATGGAGTCGATCAGTGCGCGAATGGCGTCGAGCGCGAGCGGTTCCTTTCCGGTATCGGGATGCCACTCGTCTTCCGCGATGCGCAGCGGCAGCTGTTCGTCCTGTGCGGCCTCACCCGTAGAGATGTATCCGTTCTGTGCCATGAGCGAGAGCACGAGATTCCGTCGCTTGAGTGCGCGCTCGGGATGGTCGCGCGGTGTGTATGCGCTGGGGCCCTTGGGGAGCGCCGCGAGCATTGCACCCTCGGGCACCGTGAGCTGGCCGACGCTCTTGCCGAAGAGATCGCGGCTCGCGGCCTCGACGCCGTTCATGCCGTTGCCGAGGTAGATGAGGTTGAGGTAGAGCTCGAGGATCTGGTCCTTCGTGAGCTCGCTTTCGATGAGACGGGTCAGTCGCAGTTCGATGAGCTTCCGGCGCATCGTGCGCCCGTAGCGCTTGTTCACGAGGAAGGAATTTCGCGCGACCTGCATGGTGATGGTGCTGAAACCTTCGCGCACGCCACCGTGACGTATGTTGCTGAGTGCGGCGCGGAAGAGTCCGCGCCAATCGAGCCCGTTGTGCTGGTAGAAGCGGCGATCTTCGGTGGCGAGGAATGCCTCACGGACATGGGCGGGGATGGCGTCGATGCTGACATTGACCCGGCGCACGAGTGCAATGCGGCCGAGGAACTTGTCGTTGCGATCAACGATGCGGCCGCCTTCACCGGGGCGGAACGCGCGGATGCCGGCGCGCGTCGGGCAGCCCTCGAACCCACACGTGCCCAACCATGCGTCGAATGTGATGACCGTCACACACGCCAGGCCGAGTGCAGCGAGCCACTTCCAGGCGGACCGCCGGCGCGCGGGCTCGTGCGTGCCCGTGAGGCGGCTCTTGAACAGGGAAAGACCTTCTTTTGCGCGCAGGAAGGGCACAGTCGTGGGGAGCGGCGTGTATGCAGTGGTACGGCAGGTGCGGAAGCATGTTTCCGGCCGTGACTGCCTTTTTCTCCCTCTTCTCACCCCGCAGGCCTGAAATGGATCGTCGCTCAGTCGTGCTCATAGTGTTTTTCGCCGCCGCTTGCTCCAAGGGCGACGCGTCGTCCGCCGGGTCGGCCCGCACGCAGGATTCCTCCGCCGGCTCGGTGGCCGCGCCCGTAGTATCCGCCACCCCGGCCGCATCGACCTCCAGCGCCGAAACGCCAGCGGGGGGAAGCGCGTCCGCCAACCTGCAGGGGCGGATTCCGGTGCTCGAGTACCATGTGATCGCGGGCGACAAGAATTCGCTCTACACGCGAACCGCGGCGAGTTATCGTGCGGACATGGAGGAGGCCTACAAGCGCGGCTTCCGTCCGATCACCATTGCGCAGATGCTGGACAAGGATTTCCGCGACGTTCCGGCGGGGATGTCGCCGGTGGTGTTCGTGTTCGACGATGCGTCCGATTCGCAGTTCCGGTATCTCGACAATAACGGAACCTTGACGATCGACCCGACGAGTGCCGTCGGCATCTGGGAGGACTTCGCGAAGTCGCATCCCGGCTGGAAGAACCGCGCTACGTTCTGCATGCTGAACGGAGGCGCCGCGGGTCACAACTTCTTCGGCGATGGTCCGAAGTACGGCGGTCAGAAGAAGGAGTGGCGGTTCCAGAAGGTGAAGTGGCTCGCGGACCAGGGATTTGAGCTCTGCGACCACACGCTGTGGCACGCAATGCTGAACAAGTATTCCGATGCGGTGGTCCAGGAGCAGATCGCTCGCAACCAGATGGGCATTGACAGCGCTGTGCCGGGATACAAGATCCGCACGCTGGCGCTTCCCTATGGACTGTGGCCGAAGAATCGTCCGCTCGCGTGGCAGGGCAGCTGGACGGATCCGAAAACCGGACAGACGCACAGCTACAAGTTCGAGGCAGTGCTCGAAGTCGCCGGCGGACCGGCACTCAGTCCGTATGACCCGAAGTTCAATCCGAAGAGCATCAATCGCATCGAGGCGATTGGTGACGACATTCGTCACCAGCTCGATCGACTGGATTCGACCAGGACACGATTCGTCGCAAAGTAGCCACTCCTGCGGCCTATCAAGCCGAGACGCGCGCGCACTCTTGCCGAG
>JALYVY010000071.1 GCA_030852985.1 Gemmatimonadota bacterium
CCAGAGGAACGGTCCGCCGCTGCCGGATGCTGCGTGATGTTCCTAGAAGGTGAAGCCGAGGCCGCCTTGAAGTACGAGGTTATTTGTGCGTTGGCTCGTGCCGCCGGTGCCGGTGGGCGAACCGAACAGGATGAGATCCTTGGCGTCAAACCGTAGCTCGAAACGGTTGGGAATGGCGATCCTGATGCCACCACCCGGAAGCACCGAACCAAGCGTTCGCGTGGATCCGATCGGACCGAATACCGCGCTTCTATCGCTGGTGATGCGCGTGGCGCCACCGCCGATCGTCAGGAATGGATCGATCAACCCGCCGAGCGGCCGGCGAACGAAGTACTGGTCGTACTCCGCGCCGTAGGTCGTGAGTTTCACGGGTCGGCCGCCCTGTGACGGCGTGTGCGATCCGTACAGTGCGATCGAGCTGTTGGTGATGAAGTGAAATGGATCCAGATTGATCCACAGTCTTGCGCCGAATCCGTTCAGGTCGGCCCTGGATTGCGAGCTGCCGAGGTCGAGGGAGGTATGCTCGTAGAAGGGTTCGATGGCGAGGAACTGGCGCTGAGGCCCGAGTGCCTGCGCGGCGGCGACATGTGTCGCCGACAGCGCGAGGAGCGCGACGAGTGTCGCGCGAAGAGTGCGTTGCATCAGCGGGCTCCCGCGATGAAGGGTTCCACGATTTCGAGGACCTGATGCTTCGTCAGCGTCTCGTCGAAAGCCTCAGTCTGCGCCTGGGTGTTGCTCTCGGGCTGCCCGAGGATGAACTGGAAGCGGTTGCTCTCGCCCTTGTACGTGGCCTGCGCCGCCTCTGGGAGACCACCCGATTCGCTGAGGGTTATCCATCCCTTCTGGCCGCGCATGCGTCGCACCTGTGCCGCGTGGCGCGCTTCGACGGAATGAATCTTCAGCGCCGCGCGGAGGACATCGTTGTGTCCCATGAGATTCGCGGCCTGTCCCTTGTAGGCGCGGACGCCGGTATCCTCGAAGGCCTGCGCAACGGCCATGAACGTCTGCGCATTGCGAAACACGTCAGCGAACGGCCCGCTGCCCGAGCCGGCGCCGCCCGTAAAGTCGAACGTCGGCTTCTCGATGGCCGAGGAGCCCAGGACGCTGCGCAGGAACGCGACGTGTGCCACCTCGTGCTTGCGGATCTGATCGAAGGGCGCATGCATGCTCGCCGGAATGAGTCCTGACGTCGCCACGCCGGTGACATAGAATTCCGCCTCGAGGTGCTCGAGGGTGAGTGCGAAATTGAGGATGTCGACGACCATGGAGGGAAGCCCACCCTGGGCGAACACATCGTGCGAGAGGGCAGCGGTGGCGAGCAAGGCACCACCGAGTGCAAGTCCAGCGCGTGTGCGCGTGCCCGTTGCGGCGCCGGCGTCGATCTCCGCCTGGCGTGCGGCAAGCCGTGCGGCAATCTCGGGATCGGCGGCGAGCAGCCGCTTGGGTGTGTAGTTGTCTGAGGTCTGCATGAGTTCTCCTAGAGGCCGACGGCGGTGTACGGTTCCGCGAAATACTTCTGTGTCTGCGCGAGCACTTCGCCGGGCTCGAGCGCGCGATCCATCCCCATCTCGTCGATGACGTCATCACCGGCGAAGTCGCGCGAATTGGGGTTGAGCAGGTCGCGCAGCGCCGCGGCGTGGCGCGCTTCGACGGACACGATCTTACCTGCGATGGTGAGGAATTCGGCGAGGCGAATGTGCGTGCCGGCGCCGTTGTAGCCGGCGACACCCAGGTCCTCGAAGTTGCGTGCGGCGGTGAGGACGCTCATGCGGCTGGTGAAGTCGATGCCGGGCCACACCGACATCGGCACTTCGACGCGCAGGATCTGGAGCGAGCGCTTGAGGAAGCGGCGATGCGCGAGCTCGTGGTCCCTGATGTCCTGCAGTACCTGCAGTTCTCCCGGGCGCAGGTCTGCCGGCGGTGCCTCACACACCTTGACGTAGAATCGCGACTCGAGCGTCTCGAGCGCATACGCAAAATTGAGGATGCCGAAGTCGTCGCGAAAATCAAACTTCCTGCTGCCGGCGGCGGCGATGGCGCAGCCTCCCAGCGTCGTCGCCATTCCTAGCGCGGCCGCCCCCTTGGCGGCGAGGGTGAGGAATTCCCGCCTGCTGCTACCACCCCAGGCGGAGCCGACGCCGTCACTCGAGAGAGTGGCGGCACCACGGCCAATCATGTCCGGCAATGTCATGTGTCGATCGGTTCGAGTTGCCCGCGGAACTGCCCGCACTCAGCGCAAGCAGAACGTTTTGGTTCGGGCGGCCGAGGCGGCAGAAAGGGTGCCCATGCCAATTCCGCAGTCGCATGTCCGAACGCAGGGCCGCCGATGTCGGTGGCGTTGCGACGACGGGCCGCGCCTTAGCGAAGGACGGAGCGCGCGAGTCCTTCGAGTGCGCGCGTGACAACGTCGTGCTTCCGTCGGCGCGGCGATTCGGCGGAGCCATTCGTTCCGCGAATCGCTAGTGGCTCCATGATCCCAAGTCTTGTTCCCTTCGGCGCGCAACTCGGCGCGTATCCCGGCCTCGCCGTGGCGATGGTTTTTGCCGGCGGCGTGATGACGGCCAACCAGTCAGCGGAGATGCAGAAGGCTTACATGGAGAGGCAGCAACTCGGCGGGGCGTTCGTGGTCGACGAGCAGGACATCGACGCCGCGGTGCAGAAGGCGATGCACCGCTGACCGCTGGCTCAGGTGCCGCCGTACCACTCGTAGCCTTCGTCACTCCAGTAGCCGCCATTCTGTTTCGGCATGAAGACGATCTTCGTGAGGTACTTGGTGTTCTTGTAGCCGAGCTTGATGGGTGAGTGGATGCGTGCGGGGGCTCCGTGCTGGACCCCCAGCATGTGTCCATCCATGCCGTAGGCCACCAGGGTCTGCGGATGCATCGCGGACGCGATGTCCCAGCTTTCGTGGTAGTCGTCGTCGAAGCTCTGGAAGTCGACGTAGCCCGCATCGGCGGTAAGGCCGGCTACGCGCGCGATGTCGCTGAGCCGAACGCCGGTCCATTCGGCACGCGCGTTCCAGCCTTCGACGCAGAAGTGATCGACCTTCTGCGTGATGTGCGGCATGCGCGTGAGGTCGTCGAGGCTGAGTGAAAGCGGAGTGCGCACCGCGCCGGACACCTCTAGTTTCCATGCGCCACGCGTAGCCGGATCCCAAACTGGCACTTGCTTCGCGACGAAGTACTTGGGAAAGTCCTTGCCGGTGAGCTTCGCCGAGGCCGATACGCTATTCATCTCGTCGTGACGGAAAAGCCCGCGCTCGAGAACTTCGTTACTCCCTTCGACCGTCTTGAGGAACTTGGTCGCACTCCTGGGATTCGCGCCGCATGCCGCGAGCATCGCGCTGGAGAATGTCGCGGCCGATATGGTAAGGAACTGGCGTCGGTCGATCGTCATGGGCGCGGTGCCTCCACGTCCGGCGGATGTGTCCGTCCGGGGCCGAAGAGATGATAGAACGGTCGCGCGTTGCGCGCTTCCGGCGACTTCGCGCGATTGTACCATCCGGAGATGATGGATCGGAGGGAGTAGGGGTCGACGGCGAAGACCATGAAGACGTGCGCCAGCGCGAGGAGCAGCAGCAACGCCATGGCGGCGAAATGGACGAAGCGCGCCCACTTGTAGTTGACGAACAGCGCAGTGATGAAGCCCAGCGTGATCGGTTTCCAGATGGCAATCCCGCTTAACACGATGATGATGCCGAGCACCGGCATCGCGAAGTAGGCACTCTTCTGGAGGGCGTTGTGCTTCCCCTGAATGGGGTGGTCGCGTCGGACGAAGCTGTAGAACTTGATCATCTCGATGGCGTCGCGCGCGTCGCCACGGCGCGGTGCGATATCGCGCCACTCACCGTGGAGAAACAGGAAGCCGAGATAGAGGAGGCCGTTCGCGACGAGCAGCCACATCATCGCGAAATGCCAGTGGCGGGCGCCGCCGAGCCAGCCCCCAAAGGTGAGCCAGTTGGGAATGGCGTGGCCCTCCCACGGGTTGAGCGCGAACTGCTCACCTGGTCTTGCGAAGGCGGGGTGCGCGTTGAAAATCCGCATCCCGCTGCCGGCCATGATGACGACCGCGACGACGTTCACCCAATGCGTGAGCCGGATGACCCAGTGATTCCGCTTGACGAGTTCCGCCATCCCTTACTTTGCCCCGTGAGTTGAGTTCGCGTCTCGTTCGGCGAGAAGCTTCGCGACGACCTTGTCCTGCTCCTCGTAGCGCCCTTCGCCGAAGTGGTAAAAGCGCATGTGGCCTGTCGCGTCGGCAAAATAGGCCGCCGGCCAGTACTGGTTGTGGTACGCGTTCCAGATCCGATTGTCGTTGTCGATCACGACTGGGTACGTGATGCCGAGCTTCGCCACTTCGCGACGGACATTTTCAGGCACTCGCTCGCGTGCAAACTCGGGCGTGTGCACGCCGACGACGACAAAGCCGCGGTCCTTGTACTTCGCATAGAGCTCCTTCACGTGCGGCAGGACGTTGAGGCAGTTATAGCACTCGAAGGTCCAGAAGTCGACCAGCACGACCTTTCCGCGGAGCAACTCGGGCGTGAGCGCTGTGGAGTTGATCCACTCGGTGCCACCGTCGAACGGAGCCAGAGTGCCGTCTGCCTGCGGCAACGCGATCGGCGCCGAGCGTGCCTTCTCCTCGGCCGCGAAAGCATCAAGTGATTCACCGACTGGCGCTGGCCGCGCTGCGGCCTCCGGTGCCAGACGCGAAACGAGTAGCTCCTCGGCGCTGGCTGTTCGTACGAGCCCACCGTTCGCGAAGAGTGCGCGATCCCAACCGAAGGCGAGCGCAACGACGGTCACTAACGTCGCGACGCCCAGGACGCGACGCACCACGACATCGGCTGCGCCCGCACGCTTGAACCGCGCCAACAGCCTTGCCCCGAGAGCGTTTACAACAGCAAGCGACATGGCGGCACCAATGGCGAAGGTGAGGAAGAGGGCGGCGGCGCGCGGCGACTCCGCAGTAGCAGAAGCGGCGATGAGCAATCCGAGAATGGGGCCCGCGCAGGGTGCCCAAAGAAGGCCGATCGCGAGCCCGAGCACGACGTTCTGCCATGGCGAGCCGGCCACCCTGTTCCCGAGCAACGACGCCCCCGCGCGGGTCACGGGACGCGTCAGCCACTCGGCGGCGCGCGTCGAGACGAGCGAGAGGCCGACGACGGCGAGCAGCACCAGCGCGATGTCCCGCCCGATCTCGTTTGCCACGAGCAGCCAATGGGCCGTTGCGCGGGCGATCATCGCTGCCACCGTGAAGGCCGCGGCGAGCCCGAGCAGCATGGGGCCTGTCTCGCGCGCAAAGCCCCGCCCCGTACGTGCGAAGACCAGCGGAACGACGGGGAGGATACACGGGCTGAGGATCGTGAGCACGCCCCCGAGAAATGCGAGCAGCAGCATGGTCATCCGACGCGCATGCCTTCGGCGACCAATGCCGACAGGACACGCGTCCGCAGTGGCGCGAAGTCTCCGTCGACGAGGCCGGAGTCCCGCACCGCGTCGAGAAATGCGCGCTCGAAGTCATAGTGCGAGCGACAGTTGGCGCACTCCTCGAGATGCTGGACGACGCGCGCCTGCCACTCGTCGGGTAGCGCGCCGTCGAGATAGGGCCAGAGCTGTCGCACGATCTCGCGGCACACTTCAGGATTCTGCATTGATCGCACTCCCGATGGGGGATGGAACTGAAGGAGGGGCGCTGGCAAACCCCGCGTCAGTGGCGTACTCGACGAGATCAGCCTGCAGGAGGCGACGCGCGCGATAGAGGCGCGACCGCACCGTTCCGATGGGGACGCCAAGCACATCCGCCGCTTCCTCGTACCGGAGCTCCTGCACATCGACGAGCTGCACGACGTCGCGGTAGAGTGGGTCGAGCGACGCGATGGCGCGGCGAATCGCCGGCGCGAGGTCGAGTCGCGCAAACATGTCCTCCACGCCCTTCTCACGCGCGAGCTTGTGCAGGCTGACCGCGGCGAAGGTCTCGAGCTCATGGTCATCGCCCACGGCGGTGAGCCACCGTTGTCGCGAGCGTTGCGCGAAGAAGGTGTTGCGACAGATGGCCGACAGCCAGCGGCGGCAATCCGCCGTCTTGTCGAAGGTGCCCCAGTGCCGGAATGCCTTGAGGAAGGTCTCCTGGACCAGGTCATCGGCATCCGCCGTGTCGTGGGTCAGCGACCGCGCGACGCGCACCACCACCGGCAGCAGCGGCAGCGCTATCTGCGCGAACTCGGCATCTCGGGTGGGGTGCGAATCATCATCGCGCGTCATTCCACCAGTAGTGGCTGACCGTCGAAAGGGTTCCAGCGAGTCGGACCGTCTGACAGTCTGACCCGCTCGCCGCTGCGCGGCTGCTCGTGGGACAGCGGGTCAACTGCAGTCTGACAGCTATTTCGCTACACCACTGGGTCTCGCGCCGGCCACGGCTACCTGATGTCACATAACCCTCGAAAAACTGCACTCACTACTCTCCTCAGTGATCACCCATCAATACAGTCACAGCGTGAACGCGTCCGTCGTCGCGCAACGGGATGGTGCCGTCAGCACAAACGTCGCCATCGACAGTCACGCTGGCGGTTCCCGTTGAAACGCCATTGGGATTTTCGACGCTGATGTCATATGTGGCGGTGCCGTGACGATAGTGCAGCGTGTAACCGCTCCAGGCCTTTGGAATGCAAGGCACCATGGTGAGCGTGTCGCCCCGCTTGGTGAATCCGAGCATTGCTTCGAGGGCGGCGCGATAGCTCCAGCTCGCCGAGCCGGTGTACCAGGTCCAGCCGCCGCGGCCGACATGTCCCGGCGCGTCGTAGACATCCGCGGCAATCACATACGGCTCGACGTTGTAGCGATCCGCGTCGTCGTGTGAGCGCGCGTGCGTGAGCGGATTGAGCAGGTCATACAGGTGGAACGCGAGATCGCCGTCGCCGACACCCGCCGCGGCGAAGATCGTCCAGAGCGCGGCGTGCGTATACTGCGCGCCGTTCTCGCGCACGCCCGGCAGATAGCCCTTGATGTAGCCGGGATCGTGGTCGGTGTGGTCGAACGGGGGCGTGAGCAGCAGGATCATCCGGTCGTCGTCGCGCACGAGGTGTTCCTGCACCGATTTCATCGCGATGCGCGCCCGCTCGACATCACCCGCTTCGGAGATGACGGCCCAGCTCTGCGCGATGGAATCAATCTTCGCTTCGGTCGACGTCGACGAGCCCAGGGGGCTGCCATCGTCGAAATAGGCGCGTCGATACCACGCGCCGTCCCACGCTGAGCGTTCGACGGCCGCCGCGTACTCGTCGGCGCGATGCCGCATGCGGTCGACGACCGCGCCATCACTACGCAGTTCCGCGTGTCGCGCGAAGCGGCGTAGCGTGGCGATCAGGAACCACGCGAGCCAGACGCTCTCCCCCTTGCCAAGCACACCAACGCGGCTCATGCCGTCATTCCAGTCGCCCGACCCGATGAGTGGCAGCCCATGCTCGCCGCGCGTGCAGGCCTTGTCGAGCGCGCGGACGCAGTGGTCGTACAGCGTACCGCGCGTGGGGCCGACCTGTGGCTTGTCGTAGACCTCGTGCTCGTGCGGCTCGAGCTCACGCATCTCGAGATAGGGCGCCAATTCGTCCCATACCTTCGTGTCGCCGCTCACCTTCACATAGTGGTCTGCGACGAAGGGCAGCCACGCGAGATCATCCGAGAACCTGGTGCGCACGCCGCGACCGCTCGGCTCGTGCCACCAGTGCTGCACGTCGCCTTCCTTGAACTGGCGTCCCGCCGCGCGCAGCAGGTGCGCGCGCGTGACCGATGGTTCCGCATAGACGAACGCCATGCCATCCTGGAGCTGATCGCGGAACCCGTAGGCGCCGCTCGATTGGTAGATGGCGGATCGCGCCCACATGCGGCAAGCCAGCGCCTGGTACAGGGACCATTGATTGACGAGTGCATCCAGTTCGCGCGACGGCGTCTCCACGCGGATCGTGCCAAGCCGCTCCGTCCACTTGTCGATGGCGGCCTGCGATTCGATCCGCGCAGCGTCTGGCGCACCGCACCGCGCGATGATCTCGCGAACCGCGTCTTCGCCTCGGGCAGCGCCGAGGAGGACCACGACGTCCTTCGCTTCGCCCGGCTGCAGCGTGACGGAGCATCGCAACGCCGCGCAGGGATCGAGGCCCGCGCCCATACTGCCAGAGAGCGCGTCGAAGGCGAGCGCCGCCGGCGCGCTCAGGTCGCCGTTGCGTCCGATGAAGGCCGTGCGATCGCCCCCCGCACTTGTGACGGGCTCGCTGACCCATGAGAACGCGACCTGCGTGGCGAAGTCTTCGTCGAAGAAGTTTTGCGCGAAGATGGCGCCGGTCTGGTCGTCGCGGCGCGTGTGCACGTGCTTGCGCGTCGTCTCCCGGTCGGCGCCGAGCGCGAGCTCGACGTAGCTGGTGAGCACGATGGTCCGTGGTTCGGCGCCTTCGTTCTGCAGCCGCAGTCGCGTGATCTTCACGGGATCTTCCTGCGCCACGCTCACGGACAACGATGAGCGGATGCCAGCGCGACCATGATCGAAGGTGCTGACCCCCGGGGCGTGCAGGACATGATAGGGCGCCGGCCCTGCCGCGTCATCCTTGGCGAGCGACGGACCCGGCGTGGGACTCCACACGTGGCCGGTATCTGCGTCCTGCAGGTAGATCACCTCTCCCGCGGGGTCGCTCACCGGATCGTTGAACCATGGCGTGAGGCGATAGAAGTAGCTGTTCTCGCTCCATGCGAACCCTCCGCCGCGCTCGGTGATGCAGAAGCCGGCGTTGCGATTGGCGATGACGTTTGCCCAAGGTCCGGGCGGGACGTGACTGCCGTCCACCTCGATGCGATAGTCGTCGGTTTCCGTGAGGGTGCCGTAGCCGTTGCCTTCCGGCAGCGCGGGAAGCGTGATCGCGTCGCGCACCTGCGTGACGGGCGGAACGCGGACGGGCGCGGGGGCCGCGTCGGCGCGCACGGTGGCGGCGACCACTTCGCCCAGGCCGACCCCGTCGCAGACGACATGGATGCTGGCCATGGCGCGCAGCAAGTCGACGTCGCCCGGCGGGAGCACGTCGCTGCGCCGGATGTACACGCCACCCGGCACCTCGAGCATGCCGCCCTCGCTGGAAGACACCACCATCGCGGAGAGCTGATCCTGAAGCTCCTGGATGTAGGAGGGTTCCTTCGCGTTCAGGATGATGAGGTCGGCCTTCACGCCCTTCGTGCGCCAGTAGTTGTGCGCCATCAGCAGCTGACGCACGCTGGGCAAGCCTACTTCGGCGCGAATGGTGGCGAGTACGATGGGCCAGTCACCGGAGATGCCGTGCGTCCACAGCGCCGACTGCGGGCGCTGATTGGCGGCGCGCTCCTGTTGCGAGGCGCGCATGGACTCGCGTGGGTAGATGAGCGCACCCGCGAGCTCCTGGTACAGCGCCGCCGCATCGGCCGAGACGTTCAGGTCACGCAACTCGATCTGCGCCACGGTCCACGAGAGTGCGAGCGCGCGCTCTGCGGCACCGAGGTCGTTGTGGCGATCCGCAGCAACGAGTGCCTCCTCGCGTGTTTCTGCGACAATGGTGGTGAACGAGACCGTGGCCGAACGACCCGGCTCGAGCTTCACGCGTACGCGAAGCGCGGCGATGGGATCGAGTACCGCACCAGCGTTGCAGGCCAACGGGCCGGCCGCATCGAGGGCCGCGGGTGACTGTACGGTGCGCCCGCGCCCGAGGAAGACGGCACGATCGGTTTCGCACGTGACGGTGGCGGTGGATTCTGGCCCCACGGCCGCCACGTGCGCGCACCATGGGCGTCTTTCCCCCGACGAACGGGGTCGCCGGCTCGCGAGCACTGCGCACTGGTGTGGCACCCACTCGGTTTCCACGAACAGGTTCTGGAACGCGGGGTGCGCGCGGTCGGCGCCAGCGGTGGTGAGCACGATCTCCGCGTAGCTGGTCAACTCGATCTCGCGCTCGGCCCGCGAACGATTGGTGAGGGTGACGCGGCGAATCTCCGTGCGCTCTCGCGGTACGACGACGACTTCCGTGCGCGTATCGATACCGTGGTCGCTACGCGAGAACGTCGCGCGGTCGGCGGCAAAGGACACGTGATACGCCGGCGTTGGGGCGCGGACAGGTTGGTTCGCCGCGGACCACAGTGCGCCGGAGATGACGTCGCGGATGTAGATCCACTGCCCCGTGGCGTCCCGCGTGCTGTCGGCGCGCCACCGGTACACGTCCATGTCACCGCTGCGGCTGTATCCTCCACCTGCATTCGTGAGCAGGACGCAATACGACTGTCCGCCCAGGAGACCGACACGCGGCTCAGGCGTGTCGGCGGTGTCGTACTCGCGCAAGGCCACGCGCGCGCGTGGTGCGCGGACGAGCGGATCACTGGCGTCGTCGGACTGCGCCTGCCGCGTTGTATAGCGGCGAGGCACGCGCTCGTCGAGCAACAGCGCGGCAGCACGCACCGCGGCGTCGCCGAGGAAGCGGCGCTGCCAGATGCCCTGTCCGCGATCGAGGTCGATCGCGTTGTGCAATGCGAGCAGCGTCATTCCGACGTGGTGCGCCATGGACGTGCGCACGATCGATGGCGCACCGAGTGCTTCGGGTCTCGTGTAATCGAGCGCGTCGTAAAAGCCAAACGGGCCGTAGGCGCCGAGTCGCTCGAGCAGCGCCATGTTGCGCAGGGCCTCGTGCGGCGATACCGAAAGCGCAAGCGCACTGGCATACGGTGCGACGACGAGATCCCCGCCGAGACCGCGCTTGAGCGCGAGATCCGGGACGCCGAACGCGCGGTACTGGTAGGTGTCGTGCCGATCGCGAAGGTTGTACGCGGATTCCGAGATGCCCCAGGGCACGCCACGCGCATGCCCGTAGGCGATCTGTCGCCGCACGGCGGCCTGGTGCGTCTGGTCGAGCAGTGAGTATGGCCGCGACGGCATGACCAGCACCGGCATGAGATACTCGAACATGCTGCCGCTCCAGGACACCAGCGCGGTTCCCGACTCGGTTGTCGTGAGCGAGCGACCAAGGTGGAACCAGTGCTCCGCGGGCACGTCGTCCTTGGCGACCGCAATGAAGCTCCCGAGGCGGGCTTCGGAGGCGAGCAGGTCGTAGGTGCCGACATCCAACCGGCCCGAACGCGCATCGTAGCCGATGGAGAAGAGGCGTCGCCGCTCGTCGTAGAAAAGGGTGAAATCCATCGCCATCGCAAGCGCGCGCGCACGGCGATGGACGCCCTCCAATCGCTCCGCATCCGTGGCAGGCTGTTCTGCCAAGCTCGCACAGGTCGCGGAGAGCGCGATGAGGTGGCCGGCGAGGTTGCCCGAGTCCACGGACGACACGTACGGCGGATCGAGCACCCGCAGGTCATTCAGGTCGTACCAGTTCATCAGGTGCCCGCGCACCTTCGCCATGCCTTCGATGGAGTCCAGAGCATGCTCGAGGCGGTCGAGCATCTGCTCCGACGTGATGAACCCCAGATCGTGCGCGGAAACGGTGCAGAGCAACTGGAGACCGATGTTCGTCGGCGACGTGCGGGTCGCGATGACCGGCAGCGGAGTCTCCTGGAAGTTGTCTGGCACGAGCCAATGCGTGTCCGCATTCGCAAAATGCTCCATGAACTTCCAGTGCGCTGCCGCGAAGCGGAGGGCCTGGGCTCGTTCGTCGGGTCCGAGCTCGAGATCCGCACGCACGATCGGTTGGCTCAACTGGTGTGCCATCTCCGGCGCGATCAACCAGCAGATCGAGAGAATCGCCAGCAACGTCCACTCGCCAACGTCGCCATGCCGCATGAGTGAAGCGGTCCACATGCCCACGAGTGCGGCGGTGGCCACCAGCATCGCTGGCCACATGCGCGCCCACACTGCGCTGCGGGCGCCAGTGCTCGAGTTCTCGACTTGCGTCGCCGTCTGCCATTCGAGCAGCATCCGGTGCGAAACGAAGACGCGATACAGCGTTCGCACGACGGCATCTGCGGCAACCATGGCCTGGTGCGGAAGCATCACCACGCCCAACACGAACTGCTGCAGCGAGAGCGACGCGTCGCGGAGCAGCGCCGCGTAGTACGGAGCCCATGACTCGCCACGGGGAGGGCGCAGGATCGAGAGCGCCAGGGGAATCGCCCACGGCGCGGCCATCGCGGCCAGCACCGAGAACGCCCACGCGACTCCGGGGTTCGGGAGCACCGTCCATCCCACGACGAGCCAGACGAACAGTGCGACTGGCGATACACTGCGTCGCATGTTGTCGAGAATCTTCCACCGCGAAACGGACGAGAGCGGATTGACGCTCGGACCATCCGTGCCCGGAACCTTCGTGCGCAACCACGGCGCCAGCTGCCAGTCGCCGCGCACCCAGCGATGCAGTCGTCGGCTCGCGGTCAGGTAGCGCATGGGGTAGTCGTCAAACACCTCGATATCGGTGACGAGCCCCGCGCGCGCGAAGGAGCCTTCGATCAAGTCATGGCTGAGCAGCGCGTTGATCGGGAAGCGTCCTTCGATGGCGCGTTCGAACACCGCAACTTCATAGATCCCCTTGCCCGTGAATGTCCCCTCACGGAAGAGGTCCTGGTAAACATCGGAGACGGCTGTCGTGTACGGATCCAACCCGGGGTGTCCCGCAAAGATTGCCGAATAGTGCGAGCCGTTCGCGCTGGCCAGCGAGACGCTGACGCGCGGCTGAAGGATGCCATAACCCTTCACCACGCGTCCCACGCGCTCGTCGAACACCGCACGATTGAGCGGATGTGCCATGGTGCCGATGAGGCCGAGCGCGGCGTCACGCGGAAGGACCGTATCCGAATCGAGCGTGACGACATAGCGCACGCCGCGCAGCCATGCGGTATCGCCTTCCGCGGTGGCGAACGCCCCCTCGTCCGTGCCGAGGATGAACTTGTTGAACTGGACGAGCTTTCCGCGCTTGCGTTCCCAGCCCATCCAACAATCGTCGGCGGTGTTGAGCTGCCGCACGCGGTGGAAGTAGTAGAACGGAGAACCGCCTTCGCTCATTTCGGCGGAGTAGTTCGCGTTCAGCCGTCGCACGCCCTCCACGCCGGCACTGACGATGGCATCATCACCCGGCATAACCGGCGCGGCCGCATCGAGGAAATCGCCGAGCAGCGCGAAGCGAATCTGCGGATCACGATTCGCGAGATACTGCGCTTCCAGGTGATCGAGCGCGTCTTCCACCGCCTCCGTGCTGCCCAGCAGGATCGGGACGACCACCACGCCACGATACAGGGAGGGCACGCCCTCCTTGAATGCCATGCGCGCGAGCCGGTCGGGTGGGAGCAGTAACGTCACCAATTGATTCACGGCCGCGACCGCACCGTCTGTCGCCGGAACGAGCGCCAGCAGGACCGCCGCGAGCACGCCGATGCTCTTCGCGCCCTCGAGCGGATCGAGCAACAGGGTGAGTGCTCCACCCACACACAATGCGAGCGCAACGAAGTAGAAGGGACTCGGCAACCGATGCGCGGCGCTGTGGATCGTTTCCCGCCAACGACGACGGTACCCGAGCGAGCGCTCGAGTGCCGGAAGTCCGTCGTCGATCAGGTGGTACCCCACGTGCGCACCGCGCGCGATGGAGCCGGATGAGCGTTCCACCTCCGCCGCCGCCTGAATGGCTTCGCCCGCCACGTCGTGCTCGGCGTGGTCAGTCCGGCGCGCGAGTCGCTCGATGACGTGCCGATAGTGGTCCCGTGTCTGGAACGTCATGCCGGAATACACGCCGGCTGGATCGCGGCGCAGCACCGCCTCCGTCGCGCTCGCGCCCTCGACAAACTCGGACCAGTCGATGCTTCCGATCTTCCGGAGACTCGCGATGCTGTTGGCCATGACGAGCTGCGTCACGGCGAGGTGCTGCGTGGAGCGCTGCACCGCTTCCTCGACGGTCATCACCTCTTCGGCGATCCACTGCTCGAGCCACAATAGCGGCGTAAAGTCCGCGCGCCGACTCCGGATCTGCTGGAGGAAGCGCGTGAGGAATGCGGGGCTGAACTTCGGCGGGTTGTTGATGAACGACGTCAGCGCGCGCGCCAGCGCGTCGCCGCCGGCGTCCTCCGAACCCAGCAGGCGTGTCACCCAGGCATCGGCGCCCCTGGTGTCAGCCGCGTCGGCTGCCGCACGCAAGGACATGTGGCGTACGTTCTCGAGGAACCCCATGCGCAACATCGCCGGCATCGCCCACAGTTCGCCCATCGTCAGCGGGGTGATGCGCTGATACTGCGCGAGCATCAATTCCAGCAGCGACAAGTCGAGCCGGCCGTCCGTGTGGGCGATCAGCTCGATCGCGATCTCGTAGACGCGTGGGTAGCCTGCCAGCGGGCCGTCACCCTCCAGCTTGGGCAGCTGATGGTAGTAGTCACTCGGCAGTGTGGCGCGAACCTCCTGCACCTGCTCCAGCACGACATAGAAATTGTCGAGGAGCCACTCACCGGCGGGGCTGATCTCGAGTCCCTCCGCGGCGACAGCGGCGAGCGTGTCGTGCACACCACGGAGCACGCGTTCAGTCGCCGCGAGGCGAGAAAGCAACGGCCCCTTGCCACGCAAACCCTGATGCCGCGGGGCCTGAACGAGCCGCTGGGAGCGCGCGAGGTGCCGGCCATGTCGCGCGAGCCGCTCCGTCCCGAACAACTCCCCGAGGATGATGTCACTCGGCGCATCCGTGGACCGCATTCTGTCGAGAGCCGGCGACCGCTTTCGCCAGCCGTGTGGAAACCGCACGCTTGGTTCTGCTCCAGTGATCTGTCGAGCCTGCAATCTAGGGCACCGCGGGAGCAGCTACGCGGTGCCGAGCACGCTTGGTGATGCAGGATGGGGTCCACCGGACGCTGTCGGCACGGATGACCGTGTGAACGGCCACTGCAGGCGGGCAGCGTGCCTTTTTGTTAGGCTTGGCGCATGCGATTTCACGACGTGGCGCTTACAGCCCTGGCGGCAGCGGTGTTTTGTCCTGCAGGTGGCTGCTCGCAGGCGGTCCTACCCAGCGCTGGACGTGCGTCCGTTATTCAACCGCTGACGCCGAGCGCGGTCGGAACGGTGAGCCGCGCGCTCCAGCTCGTGGTCTTTGTGGCGCCCGACTGGAGCACGACCTCTGGTTCACTCCGCCGCTTCGAACGCCCGAGCGCAGAGGCTCCCTGGACGCCAGTGGGCGTTGTGGTGCCCGCCGTGGTGGGTCGGACGGGGCTCGCGTGGTCCGACTCCGCACTCGTGAGCGGTGCGCGGCAACCGGTGAAGCACGAGGGCGACGGAAAGTCGCCGGCTGGCGTTTTTCCCCTCGACACGACCTTTGGTTTCGCGCCGCGGCCGGAGATGTTGTGGCTCCGCATGCCGTATGTGCCGTTGGGCCCGGGTAGCGACTGCGTGGACGACGAAGCATCGGTGCACTACAACACCGTCGTCGACCGGTCGTCGGTGGCGCGCGTCGATTGGACGAGTGCGGAGCACATGCGGCAGGTGGCGCCGTATCGCATTGGTGTCATCGTCGGATACAATGCGCCTCCGCAGCCGGGCCGTGGCTCGTGCATCTTCCTGCACATCTGGGGCGGCCCGTTGTCCAGCACGGCCGGATGCACGGCACTCGCTGCCGACAAGCTCGAGGAGCTGATGCGCTGGCTCGATTCCAGCCGGCGCCCGGCGATCGTGCAGTTGCCTGCCGCAGAGTACACGCGATTGCGCGCTGCGTGGCAGCTGCCCGCCCTGTGATCTCAGCGCGTCATCGCCTCCTCGTCGCCACCTTGATCACGCTGGCGCCGATTGCCTGTCGCCAGCACGATACGGGCAGTGCCCTGATCAGTAGCAAGGTTGACCCTGCTCGCGATTCCATCGCCCTCGCCATGCAGTCCGACAGCGTGCCGACGCTCGTTGGTGCGGGCGACATCGCGGATTGCGCATCGAATGGCGCCGTGCGCACAGCCGCGCTGCTCGACTCGTTGCGCGGCACGATCTTCATCGCGGGCGACGTCGCGTACGTCTCGAAGGAGAACCCGCATCCCTTCGTGACCTGCTTCGATCCCGCCTGGGGACGTCATCGCGCCCGCATCCGCCCCGCCGTGGGCAACCATGAGTACAGTGCCGAGGGGCCGGCGGCCTACTTCGACTACTTCGGCGCGCAGGCCGGTCCGCGGCCTGGTGGTTACTACAGCTACGACCTGGGCACCTGGCACGTCATCGCGCTCAACACGAACATTGCGGCCGACGCCGGCTCACCGCAGCAGGTGTGGCTTCAGTCGGATCTCGACGCACACCTCGGACGCTGCACCATTGCGTACATGCATCATCCACGGTTCAGCTCCGGATCGCACGCCGAGCGCGACAAGCTCATCCCGTTGTGGCGCACGTTCGAGCGCTACGGCGTGAGCGTCGTCGTGGCTGGCCACGATCACCTCTACGAACGTTTTGCGCCGCTCGACACGAATGGCGTGCCCGATTCGGTGAACGGCATACGTCAGTTCGTCGTCGGAACCGGAGGTGCGCATCGCTCGAGCATCGGCAGTGTGCTAAGTGGCAGTGAAGTGCATGATACTGACACGTTCGGGCTGATCCGGTTCTCGCTGCTCAAGGACCACTACCGGTGGCAATTCATACCGGTGAAGGCAAAAGGCTTCCGCGATCAGGGTGAAGACTCCTGCCATCCCACGCATGCCGCTGGTTGAACGACGCATTGCGCTGCGGGTGCTGCAGGTCGGGGCCATTGGCGTCGTGCTCGCCGCTGCACCATACAAGACCTTCGAGCTCGATCGCTTCTTCGTGCCGAAGGAGGTCTTGCTCAGCATGACGGCGGGCCTCGCGACACTCTTGTGCCTCGCGCGTGCCAAGCGACTGTCGCTGTCCCGCGCCGATGAGCTCCTGGCGCTCTGGCTCCTGGTCGGGGTCGTGTCGGCGCTCTTCGCCACGAACTGGTGGCTTGCGGTGCGAGCGGTGAGCGTCTCGCTGGCGGGTGTCGCCTGCTACTGGTGCGCCCGCACCCTCGCTCGCGCCGGCTACTCGCGCGCACTCGTCGCCGCGCTGGCGCTTGCGGGGGTGGTCGGTGCAGTCACCGCGTTGCTCCAGGCGTACGGCGTATCGACCGAGTTCGTCAGCCTGAATCGCGCGCCGGGCGGCACGTTCGGCAATCGCAACTTCATGGCGCATCTCTGCGCGATCACACTGCCCGCCCTGCTCTTCGCTGGACTTCGCGCACCCTCACGCGCCGCGCTGCTGCGCTGGTGTGGCGGCATGGCGCTCGTAAGCGCAGGACTCATCCTGTCTCGCAGCCGAGCAGCGTGGCTTGCACTGATCGTCGGGCTCGCCGTCATGCTGGTTGCGGGTGTCGTCGTCATGCGACGGTCAGACGGCACGCTGCGCGCGCGACGCCTGTTCCTGATGCTCGCCGCTGCGGTCGGCGGCGGCGCGGCGGCGCTCGTCATTCCGAACCGCCTCGACTGGAAGAGCGACTCTCCATACGCGGACACCGCGCACAGCATCGTGAACTACAAGGGCGGAAGCGGCCACGGACGACTGATCCAGTACGGCAACTCCCTCAGCATGACGCTGCATCACCCGTTGCTCGGCGTCGGTCCGGGGAACTGGCCCGTGATCTATCCGGAATTTGCGTCCGAGAACGATCCGTCCCTTGGGCAAGACGGCATGACGTCGAATCCATGGCCGAGCAGCGATTGGGTGACGTTCCTCGCGGAGCGTGGCCCCGTTGCGTTCGCGCTCTTCGGAATCGCCATGCTCGCGCTTCTGGCTGATGGGTTGCGCGGCGTGGGTAGCGTAGCGGGGACGGAAGAGCGATTTACGGCAGCGGTATTTCTGGCGACACTGGTGATCGTTGTCATCGTCGGGGCATTCGATGCCGTGTTGCTGCTGCCGATTCCGGCGCTCATCGCGTGGTCGCTCATTGGCGCACTTGCTCCTGCGTCGAAGGAGCGACGAGCGATGGAGCTCACCGCGCCGCGGCGGGTATTGGCCCTAGTGCTGGTCGCCGCCGTGGCCGTCGGGATCGTGACGCGCAGCGCGGCGCAGTTGGCTGCAATGTCGATCTACGCCACGAGCTCCAGGACATCGTCATTGGAGCGAGCGTCCTCCACGGATCCCGGCAGCTATCGCATCCACGCCCGGCTCGCGCAGCTCTACCTCAGTCGTGGCGACTGCAAGCATGCGCGGCCGCATGCGGCTGCAGCCAAACGACAGTTCCCGTCGTCGCCGGTGGCAAAGCGGCTGTCCGCGGCCTGTCGCTGAGCTATTCGACGAGTCGTTGCGAAGGTCGGGAGGCGCGCTCGGCGCGTGTGCACATTGATTCGAGCTCGGTAACGGACGCGAGGTGCCAATCCTTCGGAATGGGGCGCAGGCGCTTCTTTCCAGTGATGGATTCGAAGACGAGCCAACCATTTGAATCGCCTTCGCTGAGCCGCAACCTGGCTTCGTGGCGCTTTCGGCGCTCGTGCGAGTCGCGCGGTGTCAGGCGACGCTCACGCAACCTGCGCCGTTCCGCCGACGTGGGAATCACTTCCCACACCTGCCACGCAACCCGGTCGCTATCGATGTATTCGCGGTGCGCCATACGCTCCCGTTGTGCACCTATGGGGCCAGCGGACTCGTGTACAATGTTTGCCTGCCACGCTGAGCTAACAGATTCGGCAACTCTCCTGTCGTGCCAGTAGGACCTGCCCGTGCGCGAGCACAGTTACCGCGTTCGCTGTGTTGTCGCCAAGCGTCAGGCGGTCGCTGAATTCATTTCGTCGAGCAGCACCGTCACGCGCTCGATTTCGCCAGAAGCAATGGTCGCACGCGGTGAGCGGCCCTCGAACTTGTCGAGCGGTGTCTCCAGCCACACGACCGCATCCGCCGGATCTGCGAATTGTGCCGCCAGCTCGATGAGCAGCAGTCGTCGTATCTGCTTTCGCCTGATGCGTTTGTTCATACGGACTCCGTAGCCAGGGTTGGGTGGTTCATTGAGAGGCAGGATGGGTGCCGCGCCAATCGATCTGACGACCGTCAACAAAGGAAAATGCTGGTCGTTGATAACGCGAGCAACGCTCTCGTGATGTTGGACGCCCGCACTCGGTGTGCAGCGCTCGAGGGAACGCACATTACCCTGTCCGAACGGGCGGCAGCGCATACCAGAGCACGGCCGCAAAATGCGCCATGCTGCCGCCGAGCACGAAGAGGTGCCACACGGCGTGACTGTAGCGGATGCGTTCCCAGACATAGAAGACCACGCCGCCGGTGTACAGGGCTCCGCCCAGTGCGAGCCACCAGAGTCCCGCCGGTGCGACATGCAGCGACAGCGGCCGCATGGCGATCACGATGACCCACCCCATCGCGAGGTAGATCCACGTCGAGAGGGCCGGCAGGCGCGCGCCGAACCTGCTCTTCATGATGACGCCGACAAGCGCGAGGCCCCAGACGAACCCGAACAGGCTCCATCCCCACGCACCGCGCAGGCTGATGAGCGTGAAGGGCGTGTACGTCCCCGCGATGAGCAGGTAGATCGCGGCGTGGTCGACTCGCTGCCATCGCTCCTTGCGCGCGAGGTCGCGGACCGAGTGGTACAACGTGGATGCTGCATACAGCATCACCAGCGTGGCC
>JALYVY010000219.1:0-5152 GCA_030852985.1 Gemmatimonadota bacterium
CATCGCGTCAACGGACGCGCAGGCGCGCGAGCGGCTCGGTGACTTCGCTGGTGCCGCGCGCGCCTATCGGAAGGCGGGCGCGGGTGTGTCCGCGTTGCGCGTGGAGTCGGTCGCTGCGCGCGACGCGGCATCGCGCGCGACGGTTGTTCAGCGCATCGTCTCGTACCTCGGTGGCTCGCCGCCGAGCGCCGACGCCAGGCAGGCGGTGGAGGTACTCGACAAGCTCGGCGCTCTTTCCGCCGCGCAGGATCTTGCCGTGGCGCGTGGGGTCGCAACGTCGGTACCCGCGCGCGCGGCCGCCGGCTTCGCGCGTGCGTCTGCATCGGGTGCGCTGAGCCCGGCCGACCGAATGGCATACGCGGGCGCGCTCGCGCGCTCGGGCAAGTCCGCAGAAGCCGTGCGCATCTACGCGACGCTGTCCACCGAACCCGCCCTCGCGCCGATTGCGGCGTATCAAGGCGCACGACTTTCCCTTGCTCCCGGCTCGAGCGCGGGTCGTTCTGCACTCCAGTCGGTTGCGCAGCAGTTTGCGGCGGTCCCCGATGCCGCCGCGCCGGCGCTCCTGCTGCTCGCCGACCTGCAGGTCGACGACAACGACATCGCCGGCGCTGCGCGTTCGTTGCATGCACTCACTGCGCGCTATCCGAAGTCCACGCAAGCGCCACTCGCGCGCTTCCGTGCGGCACTGATCGACTTTTCGGAGACACCATCCGTCGCGGCCGCGGCGTTCGATTCCATCGTCACGATGTATCCGTCAAGCGACGAGGCCGACGCGGCGCGCTATTGGGCTGGTCGCTCGCTGGAGAAGGCGGGCCGCAAGTCCGACGCAACGAGCCACTGGCAAGCAATCATCAGCTCGGCGCCCCTGAGCTATTACGCCATGCGCTCCGCCGCCCGTCTCGGAGTGCAGCCGTGGGCGGCACCGGTTGGTCCCGACTCCGCTCCGCATGACGCAACCATCGACAGTGCCGTCTCACGCATTGAGACGCTGCAGAAGCTGGGCATGGACGTCGAGGCGAAATTCGAGATCGACGCACTCGCCGCGCGTGCGGAGCAGACGCCGGCACGCGCGGCGGCCATTGCCGACGCGCTCCTTGCGGTCGGCGATCCGTCACGCGCGCTTCGCATCGCGCTCGTCGCCATCGATCACGGGCAGTCGAGTCGCTCACTCTTTCGCGCAGCGTATCCGGTGCTGCACGAGGATGCGCTCGCCGAACAATCCACCAGGAACGGTCTCGATGCGGCACTCGTCGCAGGACTCATTCGACAGGAATCCAGCTGGAACCCTCGCGCCGTGTCGGTCGCCTCAGCGCGAGGGCTCATGCAGCTCTTGCCGAGCGTCGGTGCGTCGATCGCATCGGCCCACGGCTATCCGATCTGGAACGTGGCGCTGCTCTTCGAGCCCGAGGTGAACCTGGAGCTGGGTACAGCGCATCTCTCTGGCAGTCTCCGTCGCGACGCTCCGCCGGAGCGCGCCCTCGCGGCCTACAATGCCGGCGCGTCTCGGCTCGCACGGTGGATCAATCGCCCAGGATCGACCGATCCAGAGCTGTTCACCGAATGGATTCCATATACGGAAACGCGCGACTACGTCCGCCTCGTGACGAGAAACGCGGCGATCTATCGGTCGTTGTACGGCCTGAAGTAGCCGGCGCGCCCCGTAACACGAAACGGTCGGAGCGTGGAGCGCTCCGACCGTTTGTGAAGTCGTACCCTACCTGCTCCTTGCAGAGTCTTGTCCCGCGGTTGCTGTCAGACAGTCAGACCGTCGGACCGGATCCATCACCATCCCGGCGCGAGCTGCAGTCCAAAGACCCAGTTCTTGCCGGGCCGCTGGAATGGATGCGCGTAGTACGCCTCGACGACCGCGTAGCCAAGCACGTTCACGCGCGCCGAGAGCCCAGTGCTGATCACCGGCGTCTGGAAGTTCGCGTTGTTCGTGCTAAGCGTGAACGATCGGTTCTGCTGCCCGTTCCACGCCTCTCCGACATCCACAAACGGTGAGAGCGTCAAGGGCAGGTACGGGAAGTTGAACAGGCCATACTCTGGCACACCCAGCACAGGGATGCGGATCTCCGCACTCATGACGGCAACTCGGCTTCCAAACAGCCGGCTGAATGCAGCGCAGTCGTTTGGGCCGCACTCGTCCTGAGTGAACGACCCGTAGCTGTAGCCGCGCATCAGCGTTTCTTCGCCGAGGAAGAGCGGATACATCCGCAGGGAATCCTCACTGCTGCGCCCATACCGGCCGTAGTGCAGGCCGCGGAAGGCGAGCGTGATCGGACGCGCGAAGAAGTACGTGCGGTAGTCGGCAAGGAGCGAATTGTAGGTCAGCGTTCCGATCGTCGGCGACATTTCGAACCGATAGCGCGTCCCCTGAATGGGATTCGTGAACGCCGAGTACGAGTTGTCACCTACGTATGCCACACTGCCTGCCGAGTAGTACACGGGCGGGTTCGAGGGCAAATCGCTGACCGACGTGCCGCCGTAGATGTCCTGAAGAACGCTCTGCGCACTGTACCCAACACGTGTTGTGTTTGCGCCGAATTCCACGCGCCGTGTGGACGAGAACGGATACGCTGTGCTGACGCCCGCCTGGTCGAGGAAGATCCGCTGGAGAATGATCTGCTGCTGTGTGGCGCTCACGCCGCCGTAGTAAGCGTACTGATAGGGGATGTGCTCAATCGACGCGCCCCAGTTCCAGCGGTTCTTGAGGTTCGCGTACTGCAGCTGTCCACCGATATCCTGGACCGTGCCGTTCGCCTGGACCACCACGCCAATCTGCCGGTCGCTCAGCTGGTCACCGAACAGGAACGACACGCCACCGCTCACGCCGGTGCCGAAGGGCCCGCCGGCGCTCACGCCTATTGCGGGTTGCCCAACGGCGTCGAGCGAGAAGGAGGGATTGTAGGGCGCAACCGTGAAGTCCGCCCCGGACGCGAGCCCGGTGACCGGATCCTTCAGGTAGTTCGTCACTGTGGCGCGGCCGGGCGTGTCCCCCGGGGGCAACACGCCCGCGGATGCCGTGACGACGCCCGGCGTCATCGGTTCGCCAACCGTGCGCGACGCATCGAGTGCGTACACCGCATAACCCTGATCCTCGAATACCGAGAACAGCATGCGACCGCTCGTCGGCGCAACCGTAAGGGCCGGCGAGGTTGCGGTAATGCCGCTGACACCCGTGGACAGCCGCGTAACGCGCGACACCGCGCCCGAAGCCATCTCCATTCGGTAGATGTCGCAGAATCCATCCTGGTCGCTGATGAAGAACAGGCTGCGGCCATCGGGCGAGTACTGGGGATTGAGGTGCTTGCCGTGCGCGAACGGCGAATAGACCGTGATCCGGCTCGTCGCGATGTCGATCGTCGCGAGCTGCAGATCCGAGAACGTCAGGGTCTCGAAGTTCGTCGACGGGCCGCGGTCGCTCGAGAAGGCAATCGTCTTTCCATCCGGGGACCACGTCGGTTGGATGTCGCCATAGCGATCGTTGGTCAGCTGACGGACGCTGCTCGACGCCACATCGATGAGGAACAGGTCGGCAATGCCGCCTTTCTGCCCCGAGAACGCAATCGTTTGCCCATTGGGCGACCACGCGATGTTCGAGATGGCACCCACTTCCGGGACGCGGATGCGGCGCTCGATGTTACCCGAGTTCACATCGAGGATGGCGATTTCGTGATTGCCGTCCGCCTGTGCGATGAACGCGAACTTCGCGTTGTCGGGCGACCACGCGCCCGACGACGAAATGAACGTGATCGCATCGAAGTGCGAGTTGCTCGTCGGACCCGCGAGCTTCTTGATCACGCGGCCGGTCTGAGCATCCGCAACGAAGAGCTCGATCTCGAACAGGCCGCGACGTGCGAAGAACGCGACCAGCTTGCCGTCCGGGCTCACCTGCGGCGCGAGGTTCATCTCGCCGCTCTTGCGATTGATCTGGAGGATCGGGTCGCCCGCCTGATTCGGACGCGTGCGCCCCTCGAGCACCGGCAGGTACGCGCGGCGCGTCGCGGCAATCCAGTCTTTTGACAGCGAATCCGTGGAGACACCGAGCACGCGACGAATGCCTTCCTCGAACCCGATGCGCAGCGACGTGCGGTAGACGTCGACGACCGCGCGATCGCCCCACCGTCCACCCACATACGCCCACAATGCCTGCCCGTAGCGATACGGGAAAAAGCGCGGATCCGTATTCAACTGATGGATCGTCGGCAGTTTCTCACGCTCGGCCGCATCGCGCAGCCACATGGCCGTCAGCGGATTGTCGCGCCCAAGCGAGAAGTACTCGGCCATTCCTTCGATGAGCCAGAGCGGCAGCGCATTGAGGCGCTGCAGTCCGCCCGGTCCGGCCTCGGCCACACTGTATTGGAAAACGTGCACCAACTCGTGGCCGAGCACGTGGTCGTTGTCGGCGTAGATGCCGGTGAACGGCATGACGACGCGCGTGCGCAGCCCCTCCGTGACTCCCCCCGTCCCTTCCGTGAGCGACTCACCAACGACGTTCGTCTGCTGGAAGTCGGGCTGGTCGGCATAGAACACGACCGACTTGCGGTCGAAGGTATGTCGGAAGCTGTCGGAGTGCCGGTTGTACCAACGCTCCGCCATGCGTCCCGCATCGTGGACGACCAGCGACTCGGCCGGATAGAAGTACAGGTCGAAATGCGACGTCCGCATGATGTGGAAGTCGAAGTGCTCATACTGCACCTTGTTGCGGCCGAAGTACTGCGCGCCGGCGCACACGGGCAAGCCAACAACGAGCATACCCAGGAGCGCGAGTGCGACCTGGCGAGAAGCAAAACGGGTCATTCTTCAGTCCCGCGGTCGAACCGCAACTGAGGATCGTAGTGAAGCACCGCGAGTGACGGCGCCAGTGCTGAGGTGGCAAAGTTGGTGCCCCGTGTGCTTCAGTCGCGGCAGCTGCTGCGACCGTCGTTCGACGCTCCAGACGACTTCGACATCGCCGCTCTCGAGCCTGCTACCCTGCTAAGCTCTCGGACGACGCGACACTTCACAAGCCGTTGCCCGCCTGAGGAGGAGCGCCCAATATGGAGACACGATGCGCACGCCTCCCCCTGTGTTGCCTCCCCGGTCGGACGTTTCCTCGCCCGATCGCGCGTCAGCGCTCGAGCACTTCGGTGCGGACGCGGCGTTGCAG
>JALYVY010000219.1:5162-7707 GCA_030852985.1 Gemmatimonadota bacterium
CTGTGTTGCCTCTGCTGGCGTCCGACTCACCCGGCGACCGCACCTCATGGCTCGATCGTCTAAGGGCGGATTCGGCGTTGCAACGCAAGGCCATGGGCTGCGGCGTTCTCGTGTTCGCAGCAGGTCTCATCCTGGCGCTGCTGGGCGGCCTTCCCGCAGTCGTATTGGTGATGACGCTTCTTGTCGTCGCACTCCTCCTCGCCGCACTCCAGGCGAAACTCGCCAGCCGAATGGGAGAAGGTGCCGGACGTGTCGCGCAGAGCTTCCTCCAGCCCTCTGGGGACTCCACACCGTACGAACAGACGTTCTCCTATCAGGAGGTCGATGATCATGCGCGGGGAGGTCGATGAGGCGCTCGAATCCTTCGAGGCGATCATCGCGGAGCAACCTGCCCTCGTCGCACCGCGACTGCGAGCGGCCGAGCACTACGCGAAGGGCAATAGGAATCCGGCGCGAGCCGCGGAGCTTTTCCGGGACGTGCGCAACATTCCCGACGTTCCGATCCGCGACGCGATCTACTCGTCCAGCCGACGGGTGGACCTGTACGACGGAGCGCTTGCCGATCCGGGCCGCGCGCTCGTCGAGCTGCGCCGCATCATCGAGCTCTATGCCGGATCTGCCGTCGCAGTGCATGCGCGCTCGGCGCTGCCCACGCTGAAGGCACGGTTGGAGCAGGAACGCTCGGGCTAGCCACAAACTTTCCTGGCTTCAGCCGTCGAAGCCGTCTGGCCTTCGCTGTCGCTTGGTGTCGCCGCGCTTCTTCTTCTCGTTGAGGCGCGCCTCCTTTGCCCCGCGCGATGGCTTGGTGGGACGCCGTCGCTTCTGCACCACGAGGGCCTGCTTCACGAGCTCAACGAGCCGAGCCTCGGCGGCTTCGCGGTTCTGGCTCTGGCTCCGCCGCGCGCTCGACACGACGCGAATACCCCCCTCGCTGTCGATCCGCGACGCGAGTTTTTCGAGGATGCGCGCCCGCGAATCCTCATCGAGCGCAGGGCTCGTGCGGATATTCCAGGTCAGCTCTATCCTCGTTGACGAGGTGTTCACGTGCTGCCCGCCCGCACCGCCAGCCCGGCTGGCGCGATGGGTCAATTCCGCCCGCGGAATGGAAAGGGTGTCGCTGAGCGGAAGGTCGTCTTCGAAGGCCATACGTAACGGCGTCGGGGTCAGATCGTCAATTGGGCGTCGTGGCAGAATGCCACATTACTCCCATGCCACCTAGTCGCGCACTTTGCGAGATAACTGATTGAGCTTCCTGGAAGTCAAAACCACGGCCGACTCGCGATCGATCTTCCTCGATCCCGCGCGTCTGACCAGGTGGGTCTACGTCGCACGATTGTCCATTGCGGCGTCGATCTTCATCGCGGCGGGCGTCGCGTCGCTCAAGGGACCGTTGCAGGATACGACCCAGCTGGTCGTCGCCTCGGTCACCTTGCTGGTGAGCGCATTGGTGACGGCAGCCTCCGCGTTTTACGGGCGGGTGAGCAAGGGACCTCGCCGGGCGAATTTCTATTACGTGCAGTCGGTGCTGGACCTCCTGCTCGTGACGGCGGTCGTCCACCTGACACGCGATCCGCGCACCAGCGCCTCCCAGTTCGCGGCGCTCTACATCCTGGTGATTGCCACCGCGTCGCTGCTCCTGCCGGCGAATGGCGGTCTCCTCATCGCACTCCTTGGCGAGGTCCTCTACGTCGCCGACTCCATCTTCAGCACCACCGACTTTACTCCCGATGTCTGGTGGCAGCTCGGCGTGTTCGCCTTCGTGGCGCTGGGCAGCGCCTACCTCACCGCGAAGCTGCAGGAAGCGCGCAGCGGCACGGAGGACCAGCTCGCTCACGCGCGCCTGCAGGCGTCGGACATCCTCTTCAACATCCGGAGCGGCGTCATCACCATCGACGCCAGCGGACGATTGCTCTACGCCAACCCCATGGCGGAGCAGTTGCTCGGTGTCGACCTCGAAGCGTTCATGGGCGCTCCCGTCCTCGAGCACATTGCTCTCATCGCGCCGGAGCTCGCCGACGCACTCGGGCGGTCCGTCACGAAGGGCACTCGCACGACACGCGCCGAAGGCATCATCTCGACCGTCGACAAGCGCTTCCCCATCGGTGTCACCACAACGTACACCGACGGCGACAGCCAGCATGCGGACCGCACCGCCACCGCAATCTTCCAGGACATCTCCGACCAGAAGCGACTCGACGCCCTGCGACTCAGGGCCGAGCGACTCGAGGGCATCGCGGAATTATCTGCGTCATTGGCGCACGAGATCAGGAACCCGCTCGCGTCCATTCGCAGCGCGTGCGAACAGCTCTCACGGTCTGCGTTTTCGGGTTCGGACGAGCGAACCCTCGCCAACCTCGTCATGCGCGAATCGGATCGCCTGAGCCGATTACTCTCGGAGTTCCTCGACTTTGCCCGCGTGCGCGTTGCGCGACTCCAGCCGCTCGATGTCGCGGGGTTGGTGAACGGAGCCGTCCGGCTCGCGCTCGAGCATCCCGACCGCAGCAAGGGACTCGCGATCGTCAGCAGCACCGAACCGGGCCGGTAC
>JALYVY010000445.1 GCA_030852985.1 Gemmatimonadota bacterium
CGCGTACGCCAAGGACGGCAAGGTCGTCTGCTTCTTCAAATGTGCGCAGAAGTTCACCACGCGGTACGCGACGCTCGGCTTCAGCGATGCGGCGAACCTCGACGCAGGCGCGATGTGGCCCGTCGAATTCGCGCTGAAGGAGTTGACTGCCGCCGACGAGGCAAGGATCGGCGCGCTCGTGAAGAAAGCGGTGAGCTGAACGGCTGGTATTGATGAGGCGATCATTCGGGATCAACTGCGAGCAAAATAACCTCATCCCATAACGACAAAGAAAGACGGGAAAGCCGCCTGTGTTGTCGGGCGGCTTTCCATTGCGAGAGAGAAAACCCTATCAAGAACGACGTGGGATGCGACGTAAACAGAATGACCCCTACAGCGTCACTTCTGCATCCTCGCTCCGAGCGCCGCGACGATGCGTGGCCAGCGCCCTTCTTTACACCACAGCCGGTACCGCTTGTACGCCGTCTCCCACTTTCCATATTCCTCCGGGATCTCCCGCCACGACAACTCGGTGCCGACGACTGTCAGGATGCCGCTCAGCACCGTGCGATGATCGTGCCGCCGCCGACCCGTCCGCGGTTGCTGCGGCGGCAGCACCGGTCGGACACGTTCCCATTCGGCATCGGTGAGCGCATCCCGCGCTAGTGCATCGGGGAGGATCGGGCGATCATGTGTCGCTTGGCTCCGTGTCCGAGCATGGCGTGCGGCGTGGCAGCGGGCAGCAACCGCCTGGTGCGCTCGGCGCCAGCGTGACCAGCCAAACCGGAATCCCCGGTGCGCATCTGGCTCGCCCAGTGCGAGCACGAGGCGGCGCGTTTCCGGCACAGTGAGCGGAATCATCCCAGATTCTTCCTCCCCTTTTTACCATCGTGGGCCTGATCGGCCAGCGCCTGCGTCCGCAGCACGACCAGGAGTGTGTGTGCCAGCAGGCAGAGCGTGACGAAGCGATGCCATGCCTCCCACATGCGCACCTCATAGTGATCCATGCCCACCTCCCCCTTCGCCTGCGCGAAGCATTCCTCGATCTGCCAGCGCGTATCGCACACCTGCACCAACTCCGTGATCGTCGTCTGCATCGGGCCATGCGCGAGCCAGTACGCGTGCGCCTCCGGGTCGTCGGGGTCGCGCCGTATAAGCAGCCAGCGACACATCCCGTTCGCACACCGGGCAGACAGCGGTAGGCAGGCCCAGTCATGCACCCGTTCCCCCTGTGCTCCTGCGCCGCCGATGGATACCCACGCCTCCGCAGTCAGCCGCGCTCCCAGTTGCTCTACGCGCTCGCGCCCGCCGCAGTAATGAATCGCGTTCGTCTTCGGAATCATCACCGCGTAGGCGCGCCCCCGTTTCTCGAGCCACTGCCGGAAGCGATGCGAGCGACCATAGCCCGAGTCCGCTACGACCCAGCGTGCCGGGGTAGCGGCATCGAACGCCCGCGCCAGCATCCGCTGGGCAAGGGTGATCTTGGTCGCGAAGCGAGCCGTCTTCGGGATGCCCGCCTGAGCACGACGGTCCCGATCCGTTGTCCACTCTCGTGGCAGATAGAGGACACGGTCGATGAAGGCCGCACCACGCTCTGAGGCATAGACGAGGAAGACACCCACTTGGGCGTTGACGGTGTCGCCCGCGGTACCGGTATATTGCCGTGCAACGCCGCAGGACTTACGGCCCTTCTTGAGAAACCCCGTCTCGTCCACAATCAGCACGCCGCTCGTGTCATCCCCGAGGTGCGCGAGTACATAGTTCCGCATATCGTCGCGCACTGCGTCGGCATCCCAGCGAGCGACGCGCAGCAGGCGCTGTACACCCTGCGGATCGGTATCGCCGATTGCCTCGGCAAGTTGCCAGCCATTCTTGCGTTCGACCCGGTCGAGCAGGCCAAACAAATAGCGCCGGAGCCGCTCACGTACTTCCGTGCGGGCAAAGTGGTGAGCGATGCGCTCATAGAGATCGGCGAACACGTTGGACCACTGCTCGACGGAAACGATCGCGGGACTTCCGCATGCTGCCATACTCCCTCCTCTGCTTGGCAGAGAAGGATAGCGCGAAGTTTAGCGAAGTGACGCTGTAGGGCCAATTATGGTGACGAACCGGGCCGGGA
>JALYVY010000006.1 GCA_030852985.1 Gemmatimonadota bacterium
ATGCCGTACCACACCGATGATGCGCAGCGACGCACCGTCGATGTCGAGGGACTGCCCTACTGGCGACTCTCCGTCCTGGAAGAGCTGTGTCTGGAGACGGTCGCTGATGATGATGGACGCTGCGGCCTGCCCCGGGTCGGGATTGGGGGTGAGGGTGCCCTCGACCGGCGCCACGCCGAGTACGGCGAAGAAGTTAGCTTGGACGACGAGCATCTGGGCGCGTCGCACGAGCTCTCCGCGCTCGATGGTGCCGCCGCCGAAGTAGGATGCAGCTGCGCTGTATCCTGAATACGTTCGACCCCCGTCCGCGAGCGCCTGGTCCGGCGCCGAGAGTCCCAGTCGCCGCCCGAAATTTCCGAAGTACCGGAGGTTGTAGAGTTGCTCCGGATGCACGGCACCGATCTTCGGGTTGATCATGGCGTCGAGCACGCTGAACATCGTCGTGTTCACCGCGATCGCGAGTGCGAGCGCGAGTGTGGCGGTGATCGCGAACGTCGGATGTCGAACGAGGGTGCGCGTGGCAATACGGACGTCTCGCCGCATGTCGTCAATCCACCAGAAGCTGCCCTCCTCGAGTGCGTCTTCCTTGCGCTGCTGCACGCCCCCAAAGGCGAGCGACGCCTGACGTCGAGCTTCCTCCGCCGACATGCCCTGTGCCATCAACTCCTCGGCCTCGAGGTCGATGTGCAGTCGCATCTCTGCCTCCATTGCCTCCTCCGTTTCCGGACGGCGAAAGAGGGTGCGCAAGAGGCGGTTGAACCGCTGGCGGGTGGGCATCCGCAGCTCAGGTGGCGGCGAGCACGCGAGCCACCGCCCCCGAGAACAGGCGCCACTGCTCCTGCTCGGCCAGATACTGGGCCCGGCCGGCGGTGGTGAGGGTGTAGACCTTCACCTTCCGCCCTTCCGGCGACACCCCCCACTCCGCGTCGATCCACCCTTTGTCCTCGAGGCGATAGAGCGCGGGATAGAGTGAGCCCTGGTTGACGTTGAGGACGTCGTCCGAGAGTTGCCGAATGCGCTTGGACACGCCCCAGCCGTGGAGTGGGCCGAGGAGGAGCGACTTGAGGATGAGCAGGTCGAGGCTGCCCTGGAGGAGATCGGTTCGCGGGAGCATTTTTGCACCATGCCTAGGGATTCGACAACACGGTGCACTAGCTATTGTCGGATGTCAAGGTATCTAAGGCAGCCCACTTTATATCAATTCTTATCTATAGAATTTGAAAAGCTATTTTACCACGGAGGACACGGAGGGACAAAAGCGCTGTAGGCAGTCCAATCTTTCTATTCATGTCGTGAATGATTATCATCCAGGATATGGATACCCTCCCGCGCGCCGTCAGTGCTGCCTTGGCTGCTCGCCTCCGCGTCATGCCGGCCGTCGTCGTGACCGGTGCCCGTCAGACCGGAAAGAGCACGCTCGCCGAGGAGCTTGTGCCGAGCCAGCGGCGCTATTTCACGCTGGATGACATCGACGCGATGGACGCGGCGCAACACGATTCAGACGTTTTGGTAGGTGGCAGCGGACCCGTCACGCTCGACGAGATCCAGCGCGCGCCGGACCTGTTGCGCTCCATCAAGCGTTCCATCGATCGCGATCGTACGCCGGGTCGCTTCCTGCTGACCGGTTCGGCCAACCTGCTGCTCATGCGCAAGGTGTCCGAATCCCTTGCCGGTCGCGCAAGCTACCTCACGCTCTGGCCCATGACGCGCCGAGAGCAGCTTGGACAGGGACGGTGCGGGCGCTGGAGCGAACTCCTGAATTCAGACAATGCCGAGTGGGCTGCACTCCTCACCTCTAGCGACGAGGAGAAGGAAGACTGGCGCGCGCGTGCACTTCGTGGTGGGTTCCCCACGCCGGCGCTGCACCTTGCGTCGCAAGCCGATCGTGCCATCTGGTTCGACGGGTATGTGAAAACGTACCTCGAACGAGATCTCCACGACTTAGCATCGATCAGTTCACTGCCCGATTTTCGACGCCTCATGCGCGCCAGTTGCCTGCGCATAGGCCAGCTCGTGAACCAGACGGAGCTCGGGCGCGATGTCGCCCTCCCACAGGCCACGGTACATCGCTGGCTCAACCTGCTGGAAACGTCCTATCTCCTCGTGCGTTTGCCCGCCTACGCCGCGAATCGCACAAAGCGGTTGATCAAGGCGCCGAAGATCTACTGGGGAGACGTCGGCCTCGCGTTGCACGTGGCAGAGATTGCCGAGCCGGAAGGTCCGCACCTGGAGAACGTGGTGTTGAACGACCTGCTTGCCTGGCGCGATACGACGCAGGAGCGCGCGGAAATCACGTACTGGCGTACCGCGGTGGGGGATGAAGTCGACTTCGTCATCGAGACGGGCGGAAAGCTTCTGCCAATCGAAGTGAAGGCGACAGCGCGTCCTCGGCTCTCCGACGCGAAGCCCCTGCGGACCTTTCGTGCCGAGTATGGCGCGAAGGCGCGTGCGGGGCTGCTGTTGCATACAGGCAGCACAATCGAATGGCTCGCACCGGATGTGCTGGCGGTGCCGTGGTGGAGGGTCCTCTAGGACTCGTTCTCCCAACTGCGCGGGTCACAGCCACTTCAACCGCTTGAGCACCAGCACGAGTACCGCGCCCAGGCCAATCTGGATCGCCACCATGATCTCGAAGCCGTAGGGGTGATGCGACAGCGGAATGCGGTCGAAGTTCATGCCGTAGACACCCGCCACCACCACGAATGGCACACTGAGTGCGCCGACCAGCGCCAGCCCCTTCGACACGGAGCCCAGACGGTTGGACACCTGGGTGAGATAGCTGTCCAGCGTGCTGCTCAGGAGGTCGCGATAGCTGTCGAGCGCATCGGTGATGCGCAGCATGTGGTCGTAGACGTCCCGGAAGTAGAGCTGCGCGTCCTGCGGGAGGAAGCGTGAAGGGCGCATTGTGAGCGCGCTCAACACTTCGCGCTGCGGTGCCAGATAGCGACGCAGCGTGATCACGAGGCGCTTCACCTTGAATATCTCCTTGAGGAGTTTCTCGTCGAACTGCCCGAACACGCGCTGTTCCAGCTCGTCCACGAACTCATCGAGCCGGTCGAGCACCGGAAAGTACGCGTCGACGGCCACATCGAGCACCAGATGCGCCATGCGCGCCGGACCACGTTCGAGCAGGAGGGGATTGTCCCGCACGCGCTTCACGAGGGCGTCGATCACGGGAAGCCGCTGCAGATGCGTCGTGACGATGACGCGCTCTGTCACGAACACGGTGAGGTTCGCTGTCTCGAGGTCGTACGGATCGGGCGTCGTCTCACAGAAGCTCACGACCCGTGCAACCACCACCAGGAAGCTCGGGTATTCGTCCACCTTCACGCGACTCACGGGGCTGACCGCGTCCTCGACGGCCAGCGGATGAAAATGGAACACATCCTTGAGGAGCTGGGCCACTTCAGGCGCAGAAACGTCGAGGTCGATCCAGACGATCGCGTCAGGCGTGTCCACCGCGGACCGCATTTCATCCGGAGTTCGGATGTCCTGCACCGTACCGTCGGGCAGCCGAAGCATCCCGGTTACGGCGGCCGGCGGATCGTCCGTGGGAATGGGCACTTGAATCGAGGTTCGCGCCATGCGTGGAGTACGAAAATGGAGTGAGAGCCGGAAAATATCAGTACCTATTGCTTTAATTCGCACCGGCGTAATACCGCAGCCCGCCCGCCATCATCCGAAAGCCAGCCTCGACGAACGCATCCGCCCAGCGAGACCCTGAAGCACGTTCCCCATCAATCGTTTCCACGATGACGTCCTTTCGCCGAGCCTTTCCGTACCGACGGACCAGGCGTTCAACGAGCGCGCGCGCTGCCTCGATGACATCATCAGTGCCAACACCCACCCCAACGCGCACTCGAGCGCCACGCGCTTCCGCGCTGAGGACGATTCGTCCCCCACTCGTCACGAGCATCGCCCCCGCCCCCCGCGGCTTCGCCAACGGATCGGACTCCGTCCCCTCGGCCAACGGCAACGTAAACACATTCGCAGGGTCGGACGTCGCCATCACGACGTAACCCTCGCGCGCATCTGCATCGCCAAGGCGCAGCATCTCGACGGCCTCTGGCAACGCGAACTGGGCGCCTGCCAGACCAGCTACGAAATAGCCGCGCTGTACGTCTCCCCGGAACTCCAGGCGCTTCAGCTCATGGTAAATGTCCCTCCAACCAACCGAAGGCTTCTCCCTACGCCACCAGTCTCTCGACACTATACCGTATCTATCGAGCCACTTTCGAGCAACGATTTCCGCATCGCCTTCCTCATCCATTCTCGCTCCCATCGTGCCCGGCGATCGCACGAGCGACCAGCGCCCACCCCACAAACCCGTGGAGATCGACTCCAGCTCGGGACGCCGCCACTTGGGCAATCGGCGGAGGTTCACGCGGCGTTGCACCACCGGACGGTTTGCCGACGGCTGGTAGTCTGCTGGTAACCAGCGAGCCGGATCCGGCTCGTTGCCTCGCTTCAGCGGAAGCGGCGACGTCCAGCGCAGCACGTCGCGCATCGCATCGATTGTGTCATTCGTGACCAGGCCAGCCGCCACCAACTCGCGAATCGCTTCCTTGGTCGCCGTCGGACCTGAACCAATTACTGCTGATATGTCGGCCGTGAACGACGCGCCTTGTGACCGCAGCATCTCATGAACGCGCCGCGCCGCGTCGCTCAGCGTGGCGACATCCGTGGCGGGACCCAGCCAGAGGCGGCCCGTTCCACGCTCGAAGAAACGAATTCGCCCAATTTTGCCCGCAGATGCGGAGTCCGCCGCCCACACGAGCACGCCCGATGCGGCCAGGCTTGCCAGCGACGCCGGATCGTACTGCTCCACCCGTGACGGGAGATAGTCGCGCTCCCACCCATCGGCCGGACGCGCCAACCCATACAGCTGCGCCATCGACTCGGCAGCCGCATCCCCGCCAGTCAGCCGCGTATCCGGTGTAACATGTTGCCAGCGCTGGAGATAGCGCTGAAAACGATCCAGCGACACCGCCTTGATCTGCTTTCGCGCCTCCGCGAGCTCACATCGCCGAGCCTGCTCGAGAAGTCGGCGTGATGTCCAGCGCGTGGCGCCGCGGTCGCCGCCGAAGACGCCGCGAACGAGCACGCCCTTCTTCTCCCACTCCCCGAGTCTCCGTTCAATCCACGCAGCGTCGAAATCGTACCGCGCCCGGACATCCTCCGCCGAAGAGGGGCCGGCCAATGACAGCCAGCGCACGAGGATCTCGCGACGGGCGGCGCGCTCCGTGAGCACCGGCTCCCGCAACACCGCGGGAATGACATCCGACGCCGCTCGCACAGCGAGCCCCTCACCCGCCCGCACCTCGGCGAGCGCCTCAACCCCGAAGGCCGCCGCATACCGAGCGTAGGAGTCCACCAGGATGAACCGCTGCTGCACTCCATTCCCGCATGGAATGCCGATCTGCACCAACCGACCGCTCGCGATCAGCGTCGAGAGCGGGTCGCCTCGGCGCCATTCCACCGGAGGTGCCACGCGCGACGCCAGCTCGTCGTGCGTGAGATCACCGCCACGATCGACAAGCACCGCCAGCTCGTCGGCGTCGCGCGCCTGTCGGCCCGAGGCGGTGCCTCGTTTGCGCGCGAGCAGCTCGTCCAGCACCGCGATCGTGGTGTCGTCTGCTCGCTCCCCTCCCATCAGCTCATCGAGCAGCACGCGATCCAGCGACAACAACGCCGCACGCTGCTCCGCCCTCGGCGCATCATCCCCGTACATGTGGTCGATGACGAAGCCAAACTGCAGTGAGGCCGCAAAGGGCGACGGAATCTGCGTCTGTACGGTGCGGATCGTGATCGCGCCATTCGCGATGCGCGAGAGCACGTCGCGCAGGCCGGCCATGTCGAAGGCATCCTGGAGCACGTCGCGATACGTCTCCACCACGATGGGAAACGACGGATATTCCGACACCGCCTGCAGCAGGTCGCCCGCCTTCAGGCGCTGGAGCCAGAGCGGCATTCGACGCCGCGGATTGCCGCGCGGCAGCAACAGCGCGCGTGCCGCATTCATCCGGAATCGCGCACCGAACAGCGACGACGCACCCACCTCTTCCAACACCAGCCGCTCGGCCTCCTCCACCGAGAGCGCGCGAATCGATTCAACCGGCGGGGCAGCGCCCATGTCGGGCAGCCGGATCATCAGACCATCATCCGTGGTCTGCACCTGGACGTCGACACCAAGTCGCTCGCGGAGACGGCGGCCGAGTGCCATGCCCCAGGGCGCGTTGACTCGTCCGCCGAATGGGGCGTGGAGCACCATACGAACGGAGCCCACCTCATCGCGAAAATGCTCGAGCACGAGATGCGTTTCGTCCGGTACGATCTCGGTGATGGCGCGCTGCGCCTGGACGTACTCCACCAGCGAACGCGTAGTCGGTTCGTCTGCGCTGTAGTGCGTCTGGATCGCAGCGACGTCCTCGAGAGTGCGCGCTTCATCCAGTGTGCGGCGCAGAGCGCCGATGCGCGCGGTCAGGTGGCTCGAGCGCGCCATGAACTCGCCGTGCCAGAAGGGCATGCGCGCCGGCGCGCCCGGCGCGGGCACGACGATCACGCGATCGTGCTCGATGCTGCGGATACGCCAGGTGGAGCTTCCGAGCTGAAAGGCATCACCCACGCGCGACTCGTGCACGAACTCTTCGTCGAGCTCACCAAGCCGCGTCTTGTCGGCGAGGTTGACGGTATAAAGGCCGCGGTCGGGGATGGTGCCGCCGGAGATCGTCGCCACCATGCGCGACGCCCGCGCCGGTGTGAGCAGGTCCGTGATGCGATCCCACGACACGCGCGCCTCGAGCTCGCCCGCGACGTCGCTCGGATACTTGCCCGCGAGCATCGCGATCGTTTCGTCGAATGCGGCGCGTGTAAGCGCGTGGTACGGATACGCGTGACGCACGAGATCGAAGAGGTCGGCGCTCGTCCATTCCGGCGTCTCTGATGCAACGATCGCCACGATGAGCTGTGCGAGCACATCGAGGGCGTTCTGCACCACGCGCGTCGGCTCCACGTCGCCCGACCGCATCGCGTCGAGGATCGCGAGTTGTTCCAGCGCGTCATCGCGAAAGGTGGGGATGAAAACGCCGCGACTCGTTGCATCGAGTGAATGTCCCGCTCGACCCACACGTTGCAGTGCCGCCGCAACGCGTTTCGGGCTCTGGACCATGAGCACGAGGTCGACTGAGCCGACGTCGATCCCCAACTCGAGGGAGCTCGTGGTGACGAGTGCGCGCACCTCGCCGGCTTTCAGTCGCTCTTCGAGCATGAATCGCCGCTCCCGCGACAACGACCCATGATACGGCAACGCAATCTCCTCCTCGGCCAACGCATTCACGCGCGCCGCGATCTTCTCCGATTGCGCGCGGTTGTTGACGAACACCAGTGTCGTGCGTGCGCTGCGGATCTTTTCGAGTACGAGTGGCGCGACGGACGTCCAGATCGTCCCGCCCACCTGCGCCAGGTCGTCCACCGGCGAAACGACCGATGTCTCCATCCGCTTCACGAGACCGCAGTCGACAATGTGCACAGGGCGGAACCGCGGCTTCTCATCGGGACCAGACGACTCGCAGCCGGACAGGAATTTCGCCACCTCGTCGAGTGGTTTCTGGGTGGCGGAGAGGCCAATGCGTTGCGGTGCCGCGGGGGCGACGCGGGCGAGTCGCTCGAGCGTGAGCGCCATGTGGGCGCCACGCTTCGTGCCCGCGACGGCGTGGATCTCGTCGATGATGACAGCGCGCAGGGAGCTGAAGATCGTCCGTCCGCGCACGCTCGTGAGGAGGATGTGCAGCGATTCCGGCGTCGTGATGAGGATGTGCGGCGTCTTCCGCAGCATCCGCGCGCGCTCGGATGGCTTCGTGTCGCCAGTTCGAACGCCAATGCGGATCTCCGGGAACTTCCGCAGCCGGTCTGCTCCCGGAGCGTCATCGGCGCGGGTGAAACGGTCCTTCAGCTGTGCGAGTGGAAGCTCGAGGTTCCGCTGGATGTCGTTGTTGAGCGCCTTCAGTGGCGACACGTAGAGAAGGTGCACAGCGTTGGCGAGCGGTGCCTCCAATCCTTCAGTGATCAGGGCGTTCAGTTCCCAGAGAAACGCGGCGAGTGTCTTTCCGGTACCAGTCGGCGCGAGGATGAGCGTGTCCGATCCACTCGCAATGGCGGGCCAGCCCGCGCGCTGCGGCGCAGAGGGCTCGCCGAGTGTGTCGGTGAACCACTCGCGGACGATCGGGTGAAAGGACTCCAGTGCGTCAGTCGTCATGTCGCTTCAAAGTTGCAACCCGTGGTCCCGCGGCGCGACGGACATGCGTGGATGATTAGGAGTGTCAGGGCGAGGGCGTGATCACCACGCAACTTTACTTCATGCCCGACGTTGAAGTTGTGTGCGGCGCCTGATCGAGCATCACCTCGACGTCATCAAGACTGCCGACCACGTCATCGACCTCGGGCTGGAGGGTGGACACGCCGGTGGGAAGGTCGTCGCCGCTGGAACGCCCGAAGACATGGCTGCGTGCAACCCGTCGCACACTGGCCGGCTCCTGTCGGCGCATCTTTCCGATGGTCGCGGTGCGTAGCGCGACCTAGGTTTACGGACCTCACCCCAGCCCCTACGACATGTCAGAGCTGTTACGCGACGCGGCCAGTCGCTCCATCCAGTACCTCGAAAGCCTCGCTGAGCGGCGCGTATCACCAAGCGCCGAGGCGGTGGCGGCGCTGTCCGGCTTCGATGTGGCCCTGCCTGAGACTGGCGTGGACCCGCGCGCCATGCTCGCGAAGCTCGACGCGCTCGGATCGCCCGCCACCATGGCGATGGCGGGGCCGCGCTTCTTCGGGTTTGTAATCGGCGGCGCGACGCCCGCGAGCGTAGCCGCGAGTTGGCTCGCGACCGCATGGGACCAGAACGCCGGTCTTTACAAGTCGTCGCCTGGCGTGGCGATCCTCGAGGATGTTGCGCTCAAGTGGTTGGTGGACGTCCTCCATTTGCCGAAGGGCGTGGCCGGTGGCTTCGTCACCGGCACCACGGTCGCGCACATTACGGCGCTGGCCACGGCGCGTCATGCCGTACTCGCGAAGGTCGGCTGGAACGTGGAGGCCGATGGGCTCTTCGGCGCGCCGCCGGTCACCGTCATCACCGGCGCCGAGGCGCATCCGACGCTCTACAAGGCACTCGGCGTCGTCGGGATGGGGCGGAAGCGGGTGGTGAAGGTGCCAGTGGATTCGCAGGGACGGATGCTCCTGCGCGAACTACCGCGCATCAGTGGGCCGACGATCGTGTGCGTGCAGGCGGGCAATGTGAACACTGGCGCTTTCGATCCGATCGCGGAGATCTGCGACCTCGCGCAGGAGGCGGGTGCGTACGTGCACGTCGATGGCGCGTTTGGGCTCTGGGCGCGCGCGTCACGCGAGCAGGCGCATCTCGCCGCGGGTATCGAGCGCGCGGATTCATGGGCGACGGATGCGCACAAGTGGCTCAATGTTCCGTACGACAGCGGTGTCGCGTTCGTACGCGACGCAGACGCCCTGCGCGCGTCGATGGCTGTCAACGCGGAATACCTGCCGACCGATTCGGTGCAGCGCAATCCGTCGGACTATACGCCGGAGCTGTCACGACGTGCCCGCGGGGTCGAAGTGTGGGCGGCTCTTCAAGCACTGGGGCGGAGTGGTGTCGAGGAGCTGGTCGCTCGGCATTGTCGCCAGGCGCGGCGCTTTGCCGAGGGGCTCGGGGCGGCTGGGTTCGAGATCCTGAATGACGTCGTGCTGAATCAGGTGCTGGTGGCCTTCGGCGATGCGCAACGCACCGCTCGGGTGATCGCGGCCATTCAGGAGGAGGGGACGTGCTGGGCGGGCATCACGGTGTGGCAGGGGCGGACTGCCATGCGGATCTCGGTGATCTCGTGGGCGACGACCGATGCGGATGTCGAACGCAGTATCTCGGCAATCGTCCGCGTGGCTCGCGGGGTGAACTGAGGTTCATCTGTTGGTGTTGCAACGACTTGACCGTATGATGACTGTCCGCTGACCAGGCTTGAATAGGTTCGCTTCTGCAGCTCCGATGTAGTGCGCGCTGCCGGCGGCGTGAGCCGATCCAGATGATTGCACCGCGTTATTGGCAGCAGGCGGTCACCTTCTTCTCCGATTCAAATGCTGATCAGTCATGTCACGCTCACCCGGCTCTTGACCCGCGCATCGGGCTTCGCCGTCGCGCTCTTTCTCCTCGTCGTCATACCATCTCGCGCCGCCGAAGCGCAGGCGCGGGAGCGGCCCGTCGCCTTTGACAGCGCTGGGCGCGTCATGACGATCACCCCTCCGCTGGCGGCGCGGCTTGGACTGAGTGCTCCACTCTGGCCTGTTTCCGGTGACTACATCGACGCGCGGCTCTATTCGGTCGACGTCGCCGGCGCCTTGTTCGTTCTCGTGGTGCAACGGCAACGTGAGGTGCTCGAGCGCTATCCACTCGACCTCCCGCAGCGGCGCGCACTGGCTGCCGCGATCGACAGCGCCACCAGCTTCGCTGCAGCGCGTGGCGGTCCCGATGCGATGCCGACGATCATCTCCGAGCCCGTCCGCGGAACCTTTGTCGTCAACCAGACGCTGCTCGGCGCCCTGGTGTTCGGTCCCGCCGCGTCGGCTCTTGCCGAAGACGCGACGTTCGGTACGGCGGCGTATCTGGCGGTTACCGGCGGCATGTTCTTCTTCTCCGCCAACATGACCCAGACCAGTCCGGTCTCACGCGCCCAGAATCACCTGTCGTGGCATAGCGCACGGCGCGGAGCCATCGCCGCCGATCTGCTTCTGTACACGCTGACCGGTGACGACCGGGGCGGACGGACTTACGCCGCAGCCACGCTGGCAGGCGGCATCGCAGGCGACGTCCTCGGGTTCATGCTCGGCAAGCCCATGACGGACGCGGAAGCACACGGCACATCGCATGGCTCGACCGTTACCGCGGTACTCACGGCGAGTACGCTTGGCTCCGCAGGGCTGTTCAAGGACCATTCATCCAATCAGCTTGCCACGGCAGCGATCGTTGGCGCGGGCGCGATTGGCTATCCGCTCGGCCTTCACTACGTGCGAACCGCGCCGTACCGCGTGACGGCCGGTGACGTCGGCACTCTCGTGACCACCGAATTTCTCGGCATGGGTGTCGCGGCAACGCTGCTGAGCGACGGCACTGACGACAAACTCACGTGGGCGCTGATCGGCACCGGCTTCACGGTGGGGGCGATTGCCGGCGAACGGTTGCTGGTCCGCCCGTTCGATCACACCGAGTCAGATGCTCGCCTGCTGCAGTACGGCTCCTTCGCGGGAGCACTCGTCGGCCTGATCGTGCCAGTTGTCGCGCAGAACGGAAACACCCACCTCGTCTTCGGCGCGGCGACGGCGGGCGGCATCCTTGGCGCCATTCTCACCGAACAATTCATCAAGCCAGCCGAGGCGAACAGGGGATTGGGCGCGGCCGGTGGGAAGGTGCGCGAGGTTGGTCGAAGCGGTGCGGTCGACGTGAAGTTCACCCCGGAGTCCATGGTGTTCGCGAAGCTGGGCGTACACGGGCAGCACCCGATTCTCGCGCTGAGCTTCTAGTCGCCCCAGCGATCGGACTTCCGGAAAAATGCAGACCTCGCACCTGGATGCCGGATGCTCGGCAACTCTTCCGATGGCCGCGTCCGATGTCCAGGTCCGACGTCTGTATTTTTCCGGCCTTTCCGCCAACTGTCGTCGTCGTTCCGCCGTTCCAGGTTTTCCGCTGGTGGTTCAATTGGCTTGGCGCTACCGTATAAATGCCGAACATCCCCCAACCGGTACCGACCATGACTTTCCCCGACGGCCTCTCACCCGCCCAACTTCTCTATCCGGATCTCGACGCTGAACTGGCCTCGACGCGCAAGCTGATGGCGCTGGTCCCTGACGGAAACGACGACTTCCGCCCTCACGACAAGTCCATGAAGCTCGGTCCGCTCGCGACACACCTTGCCGAGCTTCCAACGTTCGGCAAGGTGCTGCTCACCACGGACATGCTCGACTTTGCCGCAACGCCGTTCGCGCCGAAGTCATTTTCCACTGCGGCCGAGCGCCTCGAGGAGTTCGACCGGAACGCATCGGAGTTCAAGTCCCATGTCGAAGCCGCCAGCTGGAGCGACCTCGCCAAGCGCTGGCAACTCAAGATGGGCGAGACGGTCTACGTCGACGACCAGAAATCGAACCTCGTCCGGTCGTTCGCCATCAACCACATCGCACACCACCGCGCCCAGCTCGGCGTCTATCTCCGAATGCTCGGCATTCCCATCCCGGGGGTCTACGGGCCGTCGGCGGACGAGATGTAGTCGCCACTGCGGCGCTTGAACAACGACGACAGTTGGCGGACTAACGGAAAGAACGGTCCGCGGACCTGGACGACGGATGCTCCGCGCACATTCCGAAATCCAGGTCCGACGTCCGTTCCTTCCGTGTTTTCCGCCAACTGTCGTCGCGGTTCCGCCGTTCCGTGTCCTCTCACGGTATAGGTGCGCACCCCTCGGCCTTCACGCACTGCGGGTCGATCGGGACGAGGTGCAGTCGCAGCAATTCCTTGTTCACGGCCACGAGGTCAGTCTTGTAGACCTTTGCCAACTCGTCGGTGTAGCCCTTGAGCTCCGTGGTGAGGATGCCGAAGATCTCCGGCATGCTGTTGATCGGCGCGCCATCGCCACGCTCGGCCATCGACATCAGGTTCGCGAGGCGGTTGTTGACCTTGATGGGAAAGTTGAGTGGGTCCTGTCCGCTCTGGTTGCGGACCTGGTAGATATTCTCTTCCACAGCGGAGACGTGCGTCTTGAGCGTATCGCCCGTGGATTTGAGCGTGGCGTCGGTGGATTTCTTGTAGCGGTCGGCAAGCTGCGCCTTCACGCGACGGATGCCGATGACGGATTCGTTCGCCTCGTTCGCCTTGTCGCGCACTTTCTTCGAGAACGCGAATTGCGCGCGCATGTCGGCGTCGCTGACGTCGGTGATGCGTGGATTGCGTGCGACCACGGCCGGTGTAGTGAGGGTTTGTCCGTCGGCGGTAAGGCGAACGGTGTACTTGCCCGGCGGCACGACGGGGCCGTTCGTGCCCGCGCCCCAGAGGATCATTCCCGGGAACGACGCGATGCCCTTGGAGCGAAGATCCCAGGTGAGGTGATTGAGGCCCGCGCCCTTCGCCAGCATGGGACCTGCGCCACCACGACGTCCGCCGGCGGGAGCCGCTGCCGCCGCCGCGCGCGATGCGGAATCGGGACGCGTTGTGTCGGGCTCGAAGGTGCGTAGAACCGTTCCGGTGGAATCCAGGATCTCGAGCTTCGCAGTCTTCGGAGCGGTCTTGAACGAATAGGTGATCGGCATTCCCGCACCCGAGCGTACCGCAACCGGTGGCGTGTACAGGTGCACGGCCGAGGCGAGAGTGGCCGGCGTTGCCTGACGGAGTGGTCCGATGTTGTCGAGGATCCAGAAGCCGCGGCCATGTGTCGCGATGGCGAGCTCGTTGTCCTGCACGATGAGATCGGCGACGGGAACGTCAGGCATGTTGAGCATGAGCGGCGACCACGATGCGCCGTCGTCCTGCGACAGGTACACGCCGTGTTGGGTGGCGGCGTACAGCAGTCCCTTTCGGGTGGGGTCTTCGCGCACCGCATGCACGTAGGCGTCCGGGCGAATGCCCGACACGATCTTCGTCCACGTGCGGCCGTAGTCGGACGTCTTGAAGATGTAGGGAGCGAAGTCGTTCAACAGCGGCTTGCGGACGGAGACGTACGCGGCGCCATCGTTGAAGTGGGATGCATCGATCTGGCTGACACGTCCAAGGTCCGGCATGCCGGGCGGCGTCACGTTCGCCCAGTGCTTGCCGGCATCGCGCGTGACGTACACGAGCCCATCGTCAGAGCCGGTCCAGATGGTGTTCGTCGTCACCTTGCTCGGACCGACCGAGAAGATCACGCCGTACACCTCGGGGCCGTTCATGTCGCCGGTAATCGGGCCGCCGGAGTGTCCCTGCGTCTTGGGATCATGGCGCGTTAGATCACCACTCAGCGCCGTCCACGTACGTCCGCCGTTGGTGGAGCGCCAGAGACGCTGTGACGATACATACAGTGTCTTCGGATCGACGGTCGAGAAGATGATGGGATACGTCCACTGCCACCGCTCCTTGATGTCCTTGCTCGGCTCGCCCGAATAGAACCAGGGATACGGATTCACCTCGCGGTGGAGCTCTGTGCGACGATTGTACTTGTCGAGATAGCCGCCGTTGTTCGTGCCTGAGTAGAACAGGTCCGGCTCGAGCGGATCCGGCGCGACATAACCGGGCTCACCGCCGCCGGCCTGGTACGACTCGGCCATTCCGCCGAGCGTGATGTCGTTGGCGCCGAGTGCGGGTGGGGTGCTGTCACCTGCTGCGCCGCGTCCGCGTCCGCCCGCGCCACGACCTCCGCGTCCGCCTGCACCACCGGCGCGACCCTGGGCCGCGTCGAAGGCGGCCTGGTTCCAGTTGAACGGCGTGCAGAGCGTGCTGTTGTCCTGCTGTGCGCCGCAGACGTGGTAGGGAATGTGTTTGGTGGCTGCGATGTGGTAAAACTGTTCGGTCGGAAAATCTTCCGTCGTCCACTTGCCGCCGGTGTTGGTGGAGACGGCGCCGCCGCCGTCGTTGCCGACCACGAGGTGCGCGGTGTCGTCAGGATCGATCCAGAGGTCGTGCATGTCGCCGTGCGTGCCGCTGCCGATGTTGGCGAGTGTCTTGCCGCCGTCGCTCGAGCGGAACATGGACGTGTTCTGCATGTAGACGACGTCCTGGTTTTTCGGATCGGCGTGGACGTGCGTGTAGTAGAAGGCGCGCTGGCGGATGTCGCGACTGCCGTTCACGAGTGCCCACGTGGCGCCGGCGTCCTCGCTGCGGAAGAGACCACCGCTGTCGTTTTCGACCAGTGCGTAGACGCGATTGGAATTCGCGCCCGAGACCGCGACGCCAATGCGCCCGTCGAGGCCGGCCTGCGGCAGGCCCTTGTTGCGCGTGATCTCCGTCCAGTTCTCGCCGCCGTCGGTGCTCTTGAACAAGCCGCTGCCCGTGCCGCCGCTCGACATCGTGTACTCGTTGCGGAAGGCTTCCCACATCGACGCGTACATGATGTTCGGATTCGTGCGATCGATGCTGATGTCGATGGCGCCGGTCTTGTCGTCGCGGTACAGCACCTTCCGCCACGTCTTGCCGCCGTCGGAGCTCTTGAAGACGCCACGCTCGGCGCTTGGCACCGCGTACTTCCCGAAGCTTGCGACGAAGATGATGTCGGGGTTCGTGGGGTGGATGCGGATCTTGGAGATGGCGTCGGACTGGCTGAAGCCGACGTGTGTCCATGTCTTGCCGGCATCACTCGATTTGTAGACGCCGTCGCCGGCCATGATGTTGCCGCGAATGCATGACTCGCCCATGCCGATGAAGATCTCGTCGGGATTGCTCTCGCTCACGGCAACGGCGCCAACGCTTGCGCTCTTGAGCTGACCGTCGGTGACCGGCGCCCAGTTATCCCCGGCGTCCGTGGTTTTCCAGAGTCCGCCGCCGACGGCGCCGAAGTAGGCCTCTTTCGGGCGTCCCTTCACGCCCGACACGGCGATGGAGCGCCCACCGCGATCGGGTCCGATATTGCGCCACTTGTAGAAGGCAAGGAGCGTCGAGTCGAGTGCCGCGGCTGGAGCGAGCTGCGGTGCGGCGGCGGCGTGAGAATCGGAATTCGTTCCGGCGAGGGTCGCGGCGATGGCGACTGGAACGGCGAGCGTGAGCAGATGACGCAGCGGGAGCATCGTGGCGTGGTTGAAGGCGGAGTGCGGTGGCGAGGAGTGTCTACTTTTTGCGGAGCGTGGCGATGTAGCGGATCAGCGATTCGATCTCGGTCTCGGTGAGCACGCCCTTGTAGGTGGGCATGCCGGGCTCGAAGCCCTTCACGATCTCGCTGGCCGGCTCGAGGATCGAATGGCGGAGATATGCGTTGTCGGCCTTGCGTGTGGCACCGCTTGTCAGCTTTACGTCGGAGCCGTAAAGGCCCTTGAACGACGGGCCAATCTTGCCGGTGAGTGTGCCATCCACCGAGTGACATCCGGCGCAACCCTTCTCCTGATAGAGTGTCGCGCCCAACGCGGCCGTGGATCTCGCTTCTGTCTTGGGCGCAACACCGGGAGCTTTCGCGGCGATGATCGCATCAGCGCGCCAGTTGAGCGTTGGAAAGCCAGCGCGGGCCAGGTCGAGCGAGTCGACGGCGTGCGCCGTGAGATAGAGCGTGTCGCGAAGTGTCTGTCCGGTACGACTCTTCACGTCGTAGTCGAGCTGCAGCTGCATGGCGGGCTTCATGTCAGGCACCACGAGCAGCAGCGTGCGTCCATCGGCGGAGAGGTGCGGGCTCAGGGAGAGTTTGTCCTGACCGGGGGTTCCGTCGAGCTTGAAGTGGCCGGATCCGTAGGCCGACGTCCGGACGTAGTTCCACCGTTCGAGATGAAAGTGCGCCGCATCACTCGCCGTCGCGGCATCGAGCGCCGTCCCGAAGCGCACGAGAATTCCCTGAAGTCCGGAATGAACGGCGACTGGCAAGCGACTCGGCTTCCCCGTATAGCGGAGCCGCACGAGGCTCGACACTTCCTTCGCATTGGAGCCCCACACGCTGAAGCCGGCGAGGTAGAGCTGCCCGTCGCTCGGGCCGACGCGCCCCTTGAGCGTTGGGGCTGCGTACGCGCCCGGAAGCGCGATGAGTGCACCCTGCACCGTGGTGCGAGCGCTGTCGACGTAAACGCGAAATGGTCCGGGCCTGCCGTAGGAGAGATGCACGAGCGCATCGCCACCGAACCCCATGCGCGTGCCGGGTACCCAGACTTCGCCGGCGCCCGACTGGTCAACTTCGTGAGGAATCCACAGCAGGGGCAGCTCGGGCGTTGGCAGGGGGGGCGGCCGGTGTGCGGTGGGTGTGACGCCGTAATAGCCACCTTCCTTCAGGAGGAAGATCGGCGTTGCCGGAACGAAGTTTCCCTGCTGATCCGAGGACGCAATGATGCCCGTACGCTGGTCGACGCCGATGATCGGTTCGCGCAATCCCGTGGCGAAGGTGCGGATGGAACGCCCGTCGGCCGAAACCTCCTGCACCGTGCCGCTCTGGCTGGAGCCGGCGCGAAAACCCGGCATGATGACGGGCGAGGTCTTGGGACCGTTGTCGAGTGCGCCGCCGATGGCCAGGTAAAATCCGCCGCCCGGCTTTGCGGCCATGCCGAGTGGGAATTCGCGCGATTCGCCGGACTGCTGAGTGAGGTTCGTGAAGTTCTCGTAGACGTCGGCCTCGCCATCGCCGTTGATGTCGCGCAGCCGGACGATCCCCTGCCGGTCGTACACATAGATGGTGTCGCGCACTACGGCGATGCTCAGTGGCTCGTACAGGCCAGAGGCGAAGCGCTTCCATGTGAGCGACCCAAGCGTGCGATCGACCCCCGAGACGATCCAGACGTCCCCTTCGAATGTGACGACAGCCGCGCGTCCGTCACGAAAAAAATCCACGTCGGCGACGCGCACATTCCGTCGCCATGGGTTGGAAAGCGGCAATGTCAACCGATCGAGGACGTAGTCCGCGGAATCCGGCGACGTCTTGCCAACCGTGGTGACTGGCGCGGGCCAATGTGGAGCACCAGCATGTGCGTAGTCCGCCATGCGCACCGACTCTGCCAGCATCGCGGTCATCGCGCTGCGATCGGTCGTCTTTCCGCGCCATGCGATGACCCGAAATCGCGAGGCCGCGGCATGGGCGGGGATGCCGAGCGTCACATAGCGGTTGTCGACGACGCGAAGCGTTGCTCCGGGCGGTGCGGCCACGATTCCGACCGCAGTTGCCGTGTCGCCTGCAGCGCCGGTGATCACGATGACGTTGTTGGCTTGTTCGACTTTGCCGCCCGCAGGGACCTCCGCGACGACAAGCGTCAGTGACGTACTCGTGATGCCGGTCTGGAACGTTCGCGTGATACCCAACTGCCCACCAGCGGTGATGCTGCCAACCTCCTCGTGGATGTCGGTGCCGGCGACGGTATAGGAAAGCACCGCTTCCTTCCCCACCACACTGAGGCCATTCCAATAAGCCTCCCCAGCCGGAAGCGGGCCTCGACCCATGGCGGTCGGCTCCGGACCTGGTGCCCGCGGATCGCGGAAGTCGGGCGTCGCGCTGGTCCAGCCTGGATACATGCCCGTGGCGATGACTGGGCTGCCCAGCACGCGCGAGATCGCGTTGTTCTTGTTCCCAGCCTGCTGGTACGAGATCTGGGCCATCGTCGTGAGCGACACGAATCCGCCACGCCACGCCGCCGACATGCGGAGGAGGTCCGTGTCGAAGCACGCGTAGCTGTCGTTGCCGAGCATGAGGATGACGCAGCGGACGGCGAGGTTCCGCTCGGGGTATCCGGCGCCGAGCTTGCCCGCGTCGATGGTGGAAACGATGAAGGGAAACCCGGACTCGACGAAGTCGGCGAAAGGATTGTCGCTGCGAGTGGCGGCGATTCCGGCGGTCGCAAGGAAGCCTGCGATGGCGGCCAGCTTCAGGACGAGACGACGCTTCACGAACGGATGGGAAAGAGGGCGGCGCTCACGACCGGGGAATTATCTAGCATACGTCCATGCACTGCGATCCGCTCCGAGTAGTTTGTATACATAGTGGATTTGTACCCTCCGCACCGAGGCGTCATGCGACTCCTGCCCCGCGCGCTTGCTGGTGGTATCCTGTTCCTCACTGCCGCCTGTGGGTCTGGAACGACCGATTGCTGCACCCTCGACGGCAGCCCTGCCGTTCGCGTGGTGAATGCGTTTACCGGACCTGTCGATGTGCTGATCGACGGCTTGGTTGTAGCGCCTTCCCTCGCGACGGGCACCGTCGTCACCACGGTCGCGCGGTCTGGCGCGCACACCCTGATGTTCAGGCCCGTGGGCGGAACCACCTCGGCATCGCAGACGATCGTCACGTCGGATGGGTCGCTCCGGACCATCGCCGCTGTGCGGTCGTCGAGTGGTTCCGTTGCCACCGCGACCCTCGACGACACGGGCAGTGTCGTCGCTGCCGGGAAGACGAAGGTGCGCGTGCTCCACATGGCGCCGAACGCGGGCGAGTTGCAGGTATTCCGCACCCAGCCCGACTACCAGACACCGGTGTCGTGGCAATTTCCCTTCACGTACCAGGCGACGCCGACGTCGTTGAGCGCGCCGTTCTACGAGAGCACCGTCGGCACATGGGAGATTCGCATCTGGCAGACGCCGGTAGGCGCGTCGGGTTGGGCCACGGCGCCCATACAGATCGTGATACCGCTGGGTAGCGGCGAGAAAAAGACGATCCTGATGCTCGACAAGGTCGGCGGCGGCGTGCGCTACGAGGTGTTGTAGCGCGCGGCCTGTCGAGTTGCACTACGAAAGCAGGTCCGCCACCTCGTCGAGTGTCAGCAAGCGCCACTGGCCTGGAGCAAGATCGCCGAGCTCCTGGCCGCCGACCGAGCGGCGGTGCAGTCGTTCCACGCGGTTGCCGACCGCGGCGAACATGCGGCGCACCTGGTGATATCGCCCCTCCGTAACGCTCACGAGCACGGAGCGCGGGCCGCGCGGCTCGAGCGTGGCCGGCCGAAGCGGCGTCGTCTCGCTGTCGAGCATCAGGGTGCCAGCCGCAAATAGCTCCGCCTCATCCCCACGCAGGTCCGTCGCGAGCTCAACCTCGTATACCTTCGCGACATGTGTGCGCGGCGACGAGAGACGGTGGTTGATCACTCCATCGTCCGTTACGAGAAGCAGCCCCGATGTCTCACGATCGAGCCGTCCGATGGGCGCCATCACCGGTGACCGCTGCAGGAATCGTGGCGGCAACAGCTCGTAAATCAGCTTGCTCACGTCCTTGCTCGAGCACACGTAGCCCACCGGCTTGTGCAGCATGAGCACGGAGCCTGGTGGCGGATCGAGCGCCTTGCCACCGACGAGCAGTTCGTCGTGCTCGAAGGCGTCGCCGTCGCGTACGATGCTTCCGTCGCGCCGCACGACAGACTGCTGCTTCACGAGCAGCGTGACTTCGCGACGCGTGCCGTACCCGAGGTTGGAGAGGTACTTGATGATCTTCATGTCAGCCGGCGCGTCGGTGTTTCGGCATCAGTCGGCCTGCCGCGTTGCGGCCAGCACCTTGAAGCGCGGGCCATCGTGCAGGTTCTCGACATTTCCGAAGCGATGCTTGATCGCCTGCTCGTAGGGCAGGGTCCGATTGGCGACGAGCAGCAGGCGTCCGACGGGAGCCAGCACCTCGTGCGCGTCGAGGATGAACTGCAGGGGGACGTCGAGATCGGTCGCCTTGCCGACGTGAAAGGGCGGATTGGTGACGACGACGTCAAAGCGCTCCTCCAGGACGCTGCCCGCAACATCGCTGGCGAGTGCACGAATGTTGTCGACGCCATTCGCTTCGGCCGATCGTGTCGCCGATCGCACCGCCTCGATGTCGGCGTCCACCATGGTCGTGCGCCCTCCCTGCGATAGCGATGCGGCAACGAGACCGAGGGCACCCGAGCCGCAGCCGAGGTCGAGGACAGACGCGCCTCTCGGAACTTCCATCGTGTTGGCGAGGATCGATGTAGCCTCGTCTACATGCTCCCACGAAAACACACCGGGCCTCGAGCACAGCCGAAAGGGAGCCCCCCGAAGTGTCACCTCCACCTCGCGAAACGTGTCGCGATCGCGGATGGTTGGGTCGACGTCGTCAGGCATCACGGGTTCACCCGCGCGCTTCACCGCACTGACGACACGATGGCTGCTGTCGCGCGACAGCACACGCGCGTTGCCGAACATGTGCTCGAGTGTTCGCGCCGCGGTCTTGATTCCCTCGTTCGTCGCACCGGCGATGTAGCAGCGCCCTCCCGACCGAAGGATCGCGAACGCGTCCGTAAGTAGCTGCAGCAGCGCCACTCGTTCCGGCGGAATGCGTATCACCACCGAGTCCGCCACGACGTCGGTGTTCAGCGCCGAAGCGCCATGACCGAGAACTACCTGGCCTGACCCTATTCCATTTGCCTCGAGCGTACGCCGCGTCGCCTCGACGGACACCACGTTTCTGTCCGTGAGAAAGACGCGCGTCTCGGCAGCCGAGAGTGCGGCGACAGCCCCCGTGAGGCCGTTACCGCAATTGAGGTGCACGATGCTATCGCCGGCCGTTACCTGAACATGCGCTGCAAGCAGGAGTGCCGCCGGGTCGAGTCTTCCATGCGCGAACGCACCGGGTTTTGTCGCCACTTCGTACGACCGTCCGGCAATCTTCGCGGTGTACGTGCGCCAGGTGCGATATGCGGACTCGCTCATGCGAGTGACTGCATTTCATCCGCGGTCAGCATCCGCCACTCGCCCTTCGGGAGCGTACCCAGCACCAGCGAGCCGATGCTGATCCGAATCAGCCGCAACACTTCGATGCCCAACTCCGACAGCAATCGGCGAATGTGGCGGTTCTTCCCTTCGTCGAGCACGATCTCCACCCACGCGCTGCTGCGTGAGCCAACCCGCAACAGCGAAACGCGAACGACATCGAGCCTCTCGCCACTCGTATTTTCCCTCACCCCCGCGGCGATGCGCACGATCGTTTCCTCGTCGATGAGTGCCTTGACCTGCACGTGGTACACCTTTTCGACATGCGACGCCGGATCAAGCAGCTTCGACGACCACCGCGAATCGTTCGTGAGCAGCAGCAGCCCCTCGCTCGCCTTGTCGAGTCGGCCCACCGGTGCGACGAACGGCAACGCCGCGCCCTCGAGACACTGGTAGATGGTCGCACGACGCTGTGGATCATCGCGGGTCGTCACCAGGCCGCGCGGCTTGTTCAGCGCCAGGTAGACACGCTCCGCCCGTACGATCGGCACACCGTCGATCTCGATGAGGTCGCGCTCCGGCGAGATGCGCGCGGATGTCTCACGCGCGACACGCCCATTCACACGCACACGACCCGCCTCGACGAGCCGAACCCCCTCGGCCCGCGAACACACTCCGAGCTTCGACAACGCTCGTGGGACGCTCACGGTCCCCTCGGGGGTTGAGTCAGGTCGCGTGATCACACCTGCAAAATATCCCGGTGGCCGCGACCGATCGGATCGACGCTCCTGTGGCTGACATCGGAAACCGGGGATCAGCGATCAGGTGCTAAGGTCTCGGCCCCAGGACACAGGCACTCAAGGGGGTGTAGTTCATGGTGCGTTGCACTCGAACCAACACCCCCTTGTGTTGCTGTATTCTGGGGCTTACGCCTGAGCATCTGATTCCTGATCGCTGATCCCCCGGTTCATCCCGATCATGTTCAAGGTCGATTGGCCCCCGCTACCTCACGCTCGATGTCCGCCAGCAACCCCTTCAGTCCCCCACTGTCCCCGCCCGAGCCGCGCATCGCCAAAAGGTGCGACCACAACCCGCGCAGCAGGTTGAAGTAGCGGGCCTTCTGCTGCGCAACGATCTCGCGCCGGTCCTTCATCTGGAGGGTCAGCTCCAGCTGACGCTCGACCAACACCACGAGCTCGTTCGCACGCGCCGTACTCGACGACGCTGGTACCGCGCGCAACTCCGCGATGTGCGACGTGAGTCGGTCAATCTCCGCATCCGTCGCGAGGCCGCCAAGCGACGAAATCTCCACGTCGCACCGCGCAATGGCCTCCGCGAGCGATGTGGCCGCCGCGCGAATACCCCGCACCAGCGCGTCCTCTGCACCCGCCAGCGCCGCTACGAGCTCGTCGATCGCTCGCCGATAGTCCGGCACGGAATCATGGTCGGGCTGTCGCACGCCATCCGTCGGCGCAAGCAGACGCGCGATATGCGGCTCGCTCCACCCCGGCGAGGTCGTCGTCGCCCCGAACAGGACGCGCATCGACTCACCCCACGTAAGCGGACGACGCATGGCCCACACGATCGTGCCGAGCATCACCGCACCCGCGCCGAGCACCAACGTCCACTCAGCGGCGACGAACCACACGGGCTCGCCACTGCCGGTCGCCTGCGCCAGCTCAGCGGCAAAGCGCTGTCGCATCAACACCATGAACGGCAGCGCGACGAAGAACACACTCAACACGGCACGAACGGCACGCGCTGGCCACGGCAGCCGCCGCCAGAGATCACTCGGCCGCCGCAACGATCGCGGCCACCACATGCCCCACCACTCTGGCGGCCAGAAGGCGACACGCGCCAGCTCGAACGCGCCCAGGCCATGTCGGCCCGTGTTGCGGATGTGGAGCGCGAACCCAATCGGCACCAGCAGGGCGATCAGCAGCAGCAGGACGCGATCGCCGGCCGAACTGAACTTGCGCACCGCCAGCAGCGTCCACGCCAGCGCCCACAGCACCGCGTATGGACCGAACGTCGGCAGGTCGCGTAGCGACTCCGGCAGCTGCGCGGCGCCCCCTTCATCGGCACGCGCGAGTGCGTTCTTGAAACTGCGAGCGTCGGCAAACCGCGCCTCGCGTGAGCGCGACATGCTTCGGCTGATCACCGCTTCGAGTGCAGCCGGCACCGTGGGCAGGAGTGCCGAGAGTGGCTTCGGATCGTGCACGACGCGCCAGTGCACCATGTCGTCCGCATGCACGTCGGCGAACGGCTCGCGGCCAGCCACCATCGTGTAGCCGACCGCTCCGAGTGAATAGATGTCGCTCCGTTCATCCACGTCGGCGGCGCCGAGTGCCTGCTCGGGCGACATGTAGCTCGGGGTGCCGACGATGACGCCGGTTGCCGTGAGCGCGTCGGTGCCATCCTGCACCTTGGACACGCCGAAGTCCGCGAGAATGGCGCGGCCCGACTCGTCGTCGAGCAGGATATTGGAAGGCTTGATGTCGCGGTGAACGATGCCGTTGCGATGCGCGCAATCGAGGGCGTCCGCAAGCTCCGTGAGAATCCGATGGACGTCCGCGATGGGGAGCCGACCTTCCGCACGCAATCGTTCGCCGAGGGTGACACCGCGGACGTATCCCATGACGAAGTACCACAGTCCGCCGACCTCACCGAACGTGTGCAGCGGGAGGATGCCTGGATGCGACAGTCTCGCGGCGATCCTCGCCTCGCGGCGAAAGCGCTCGCGGGCTTCAGCGGCATCTGCGAGGTCGGGGCGCAGCACCTTGATCGCCACGAATCGTTCGAGCGAGCGTTCGCGCGCGAGATAAACCGCGCCCATTCCGCCGCGACCAAGCGGTCGCACGATCTCGTACTGGTGCCCGATTGCCGTCTCGAGCATCGACTGCTCGGCCGTTGCGGCAATAGCGCGTCGCGCAACCGGAAAGCTGTCGGATCCCTCCGCGGCAACGAGCAGCGAGTCGACCTCCGTGCGAAGCTCGTCGTCGCCACGACAGGCGACGTCGACGTATGATGCACGTTCGGCAAGCGGCATCTCGAGCGCGCGGGCAACCACCGCCTTCACCTGTTGCCAGCGTTCTGGTGTCACTGCGCGGACATTTCCCGTCGCAGCCATGCGCGCGCCACGGCCCACTCGCGCTTCACCGTAGCGGGTGACACGCCGAGTGACTCGGCGGTCTCCTCGATGTTCAGTCCACCGAAGTAGCGGAGCTCCACGAGGCGCGCCTGGTCGGGATCGAGTACCGAGAGCTTGTCGAGCGCGTCGTGCAGGGCCAGCACATCCATGCTGTGGTCGCTCTCGGCGGATGCCGGCTGGTTCGCGTCGTTGAGCGTGACTTGCTGGACACCGCCGCCGCGCTTCTCCGCGTGTTGCGCGCGCGCGTGGTCGACGAGAATGCGGCGCATGGCCTGCGCGGCGACGCCGAAGAACTGCGCGCGGTTCTGCCATTCGGCGCGGCGCTGGTCGACAAGCCGGAGGTATGCCTCGTGGACGAGCGCGGTGGCCTGGAGCGTGTGGTCGTCCGATTCGCGGCGCATGGCGCGCGATGCCTGCCGGTGCAGCTCGGCGTAAATCACCGGGAGGAGCTTCTCGCCCGCGGACGCGTCGCCCTTGCCCCACGCGAGCAGGAGCGGGGTGAGGTCGGGCGCTATGTCGTCCGGTGTCGACGGTACCATGCTGTAAGGAAGTGTCCGGTAGGCCGTGAGCGCCAGTGAAGTTGAGCCGAAAGTCCCGGGTTTCGCGCGTTCCAGTTGAACCGATACCCCGGGAGCACCAATGCCAGCCCTCTCGAAGTGGCTCATGCCGCGCGCGCTCGTTGGCGTGGATGCGATCCCACGCTTGTGGACGTCGCATCGCGTCGTGTGCGCGATCACCGTCTGGAGGCACGTGTGATGGAGGCCGATGTTCGCTCGCTTCCGATCGACGACGCCAGCTTCGGCATGGTGATCGATTTCGGGGCGTGCTACCACGTTGGCAATGGCACACCGGGATCGGTCATGGCGCTGCGCGAGATCGCGCGCGTGCTGCGGCCTGGTGGCATGTTCGTGCACGAGACGCGCGTTGCCCAGCACCTCGCGCATCCAGTGCGATCATTCCGCCGTTCGCTGCCGTGGAGTGAAGTCCCCTCGCTGGGTTCCGACCGCACTGCACTGTTCTGGGCGGTGAAACGGAAGTCTATGTTGCCGTGGTGAGCTCCACCTTCTGACCGGTTAATATCCCCACGAGACACGCACTCGCTCCGGGATCGAATCGAATGGCACTGTTGGGCATGCAGGACGTCAGCATCGCGTTTGGTGGGCCACCCATCCTCGACCGCGCGCGCTTCGCACTCGAACGCGGCGAGCGCGTATGCCTGCTCGGCCGCAATGGCGCGGGCAAGAGCACCATCATGAAGCTGCTCGACGGAACGATGACGCCGAATAGTGGTGAGATCGTTCGGCAGACGGGCGTTTCGGTCACGCGACTCGAGCAGGAAGTACCCGACGATGTGGAGGGCACCACGTTCGACGTCGTCGCGCAGGGGCTTGGCGATGCGGGCCTCCTGCTCGCACGGTATCACCAGGCGAGTCATGACGTCGGCGTGAATGCCACGGACGCGGCTCTGCGCGAACTCGACCGGCTGCATCATGCGCTCGATGCGGCCAATGCGTGGGAGATGCAGTCCCGCGTCGACACCGTGCTCGAGCATCTCGGTCTCGAGGCCGATGCGCCCTTCGCGCTTGCGTCGGGTGGGCGCAAGCGACAAGCACTCCTCGCGCGCGCGCTGGTGCGACAGCCGGATGTATTGCTGCTCGACGAGCCGACCAATCATCTCGACGTCGGCGCCGTGGAGTGGATGGAGCAGTTCCTCATCGATCGCGGCACGACGATGGTGTTCGTGACGCATGATCGCGCATTCCTGCGACGGGTAGGGACTCGCATCGTGGAGCTCGACCGGGGCCGTCTGGTGGATTGGGGCGGCGACTACGACACGTATCTCGGGCGCAAGTCGGCGGCACTCGACGTCGAGGCGAAGGAGTGGGCCGAGTTCGATCGGAAGCTCGCGAAGGAAGAGGTGTGGATTCGGACGGGGATTCAGGCGAGGCGCACGCGTAACGAAGGTCGTGTGCGGTCGCTCGAGGCGCTGCGCGTGGAACGCGGTGATCGTCGGGAACGCACCGGCACCGTGAAGCTCAGCGCGCAAGAAGGGGAGCGCTCGGGGAAGCTGGTGGTCGAGGCACGGGGCGTGACGTTCTCGCGTGGCGAGCGCGCGATCGTGAAGAATTTCACGACGACCATCACGCGCGGCGATCGCGTTGGCCTTATTGGACCGAACGGCTCCGGCAAGACGACGCTGCTGCGGTTGCTGCTCGGCGAACTGCCGCCGGATTCAGGAACCATCCGGATTGGCACGAACATCGAGCTCGCGTACTTCGATCAGCTGCGCGAGCAACTCGACCCCGAGCGCAGTGTGTTCGACAGCATTGCCGATGGTGCCGATTGGATCGACGTCGCCAGCGGGGGGCAGAAGCATGTGTTGAGCTATCTCCAGGACTTCCTCTTTTCACCGGATCGTGCGCGCACGCCAGTGCGGGCACTTTCTGGCGGAGAGCGGAATCGACTGCTGCTCGCTCGGCTCTTTACGCGGACGTTCAACCTGTTGGTCCTTGATGAGCCGACGAACGATCTCGACATCGAGACGCTGGACCTGCTCGAGGAGTTGTTGCTCGAGTTCAGCGGGACGCTGCTGGTGGTGAGTCACGATCGCGCGTTCCTCGACAACGTCGTCACGAGCACGTTGGTGTTCGAGGGTGGTGGGCGCGTCGGCGAGTACGTGGGCGGCTATCAGGACTGGGTGCGGCAGCGGAAGGCGGCGGTGTCCAGTCAGGCTCCTGTGGCCCCCAGGAAGGCAGCGGCGGCAACACCGGCGAAGGGTGCCAAAGGTGGGCACGTCGACAAGAAGAAAAAACGGCTGTCGTTCAAGGAGCAGACGGAGCTCGCGGAACTGCCCGACCGGATCGATCTGGCCGAACGCCAGCGGGAATCGGCCTACCTGTCCCTGTCGGATCCGGCCGTGCTGCGCGACGGGGCTGCTGTCGCGCAGGCGAATGCGCGGGTCGCTGCGCTGGACGTCGAGATCAAACGACTGACGGAGCGATGGGAAACGTTGGAGACGCTGAACGCCGGATGAGCATTGCGCCTACCGCTTCGACAACGAGAACGTGAAAGGCTGCTCGAGCATCTGTCGCACGGCACGACCGCCCGACATCGCAGGCTCGAAGCGCATGTTCGGTAACGCTGCCACGACGGCTTCGCTGAAGCGTGGGTCAGTGGACCTTATCACCTTGAAGGAGCCGTCGAGATAGCGGCCTTCTTCCGTGACGACAAATTGAGCGATCACCTCGCCTTCTACGTTCGCGTGTCGTAGTTCGTCTGGATAGCGGAGGTTGCCGGTGCCCGGCATCTGGTGTGCCGGTGTCGTACGCGCTTTGGAAAAAACCGCACCGGGGACAACCGGCAATGACGTGGCAGAGCGTGCTTTGCTTGTTGCGAGGGCAAATGTGAACGGCTGCTGGATCAGCTGTTTCACCTTGTGACCCTTCACCTCGGCCGGGAAGAACTTCATGTCGACGAGCGCCGTCTTCACCGCGCTTGTAAAGAGATCATGGTCGGACTTCAGGGCCTTGAAGGTGGAGGCGTCGACCAAGCCGTCTTCCCCGACGACGAATTGCGCGAGCACTTCTCCTTCCACTCTCGCCCCGCGCAGTTCGTCGGGATAGTGAATGTTGCCGGTGCCTGGAATCTGGCGGGCTGGCTTGTCGATCTCGTACTCCAGGTACGGCTTCTCGGCGTCTGCGGTCGCTCCTCTGCGTGCGACCTCCGGCTTCGGCCCAGCAATACCGTCGGATATGCGTGATGAGCACGCCGCGAGCGCTATGAAAATCGCACCACTGAGCGCGACTGCGATACGCATGCGCCGTCCCTTCGACGAGACCGGAATCATGGCGGAAACCCTCCGTTCGAGATGTGAGTTGGATGCGACCAGCATGGGTGCGAGCATCGGCCCACGTGGACGTTGCGACATGAGCATCAGGAGTTGACCGTATTGTCTCGCGTTCGGCTCGGTGGCCAGCACGCGCGCATCGCAATCGACCTCGATGGCGAGACGATACCGCCGCACGACCCACCAGAGCGGCAGGTTCCACGGCACGAGGGCCAGCGCGATAGCCGAGCCGGTCAGCGCGACCGGATCGTGCGCGCGGCAGTGCTCCATCTCGTGGCGCAGCACCAGGCGGCGAAGCGACTGGTCGAGTTCAAGCAGGGATGCCGGGATGAGAACGCGTGGCTGAATGACCCCGATTACCGCCGGCCCGATCGAATTCGTGATCAACACCGGCACGTCGTCCACCATGCGCGGCTCGCTCGCACGACGAATCGCTCGAATCGCAACGAGCGCGTGGGCCAATCGAGCGAGCGCGATCACGCTCGCTGCAACCCAGAGCGACAGGAGTGCGACGTCGATCCAATGCCCGACAGAGAGTACCGGCAACGCATCGGGAATCACCTGCACGCTCGGCACGTTGACCACCACGTCCTGTAGCGTCGGCGAATTGCGCAGGTAGCTTCTCAGCGCGGGCGTGAGGATCGGCCAGACGACACCGGCGCCCAGCGCGAGAAGCCACGGTCCACGTGTCTGGCGTCGCGCACCGCGCAACGCCAGCTCCGCGAACAGCGCCGCGCCGCCGAGCAGCGCGGTGAAGAGCGTGGCGGAGAGCATCCATGCGGCGATCATGTGTCGCCACCGTCGGCTTGGGCGTCACTGAGCTTCTGGGCGATCCGCCGCAGCTCGTCGGGTGAGAGCTCGTGGTCGTCGACCAGCTGCGACAGGAGCGCTTCCGGCGACCCAAGAAAGAGCGTGTCGATGAGGCGCCGCACCGCACGTTGCTGCGCAGCACGTTGCTTCACCTTGGGGAAGTAGCGGTGGGCTCGGCCCTCCTCCTCACGGCGCACGAAGCCCTTCGCTTCGAGGTTCCGCAAAATGGTGAGGACGGTGGTGTAGGCGAGTGTCGCGCTCAGGGCCTCCTGAACCTCCGCCACCGTGCCAGAGCTGTTCTTCCAGAGAACAGTCATGACATCGAGCTCTCGTTCGCCGAGCGATGCGGGTTCCATATATCCTCTGACTACTATGTTAGTAGTAGTCTATGAGGCAGATGCGCGAATGTCAACTATCCAAATAGTAGCTTGCTGGTTGTCGCTATCGGATTGGTGTGAGATACTCACATTTTCTCCGAGGATGGTTCATCGAAAATGCAAGCTGTGCCGTCATCCGTTTAAAGGCTAAGTTTATATATATCAACGTCATGGAGTACAAACTTGAAACATTCAACCCAATTCGGTCGCATCGCTCGCCGAGCAGCGTATCCCGCACTGGCGGGTGCGATGGTGCTGTCGACGGTAATTGCCGGACTCAACAATAGCGCATACCTTGTCGACGCCACGGGCGCGAATTCCAGACTGCATTCCATCGCTTCGTTGCCGGACTCAAACCTGTCGGCGGTGGCCGAGACTGGCGCCGAGCCGGCGCTTGACCTGAGCTACAGCCACGCCTCGATCGACCGGTGGGTCTCGCGCCTCACCACGTCACTGCGCGGCGACTTCAGTGTGTCGCTCACCCGCATGGACAAGTACGCCACGATGATCACCGCCAAGCTCGACGCCAAGCACATGCCCCGTGAGCTCATCTACCTCGCCCTCATCGAGTCGAACTTCAACCCGAACGCGAAGTCGAAAGTCGGCGCCGTCGGCATGTGGCAGTTCATGAGCGCCACGGCGCGCCAGTTTGGGCTCACCGTCAAGGGCAGGACAGACGAACGAAAGGATCCCGCCCAGGCGACCGACGCGGCGCTCACCTACCTCAGCAGCCTGCACAAGCGGTTCGGCTCCTGGTACCTGGCCGCCGCCGCGTACAACTCGGGCGCCGGAACGGTGTCGAAGGCACTGATGAAGGTCACCGGCAAGACGCAAGGCACCGACGAGGACTTCTTCCGCATCCTCCCCGCGCTTCCGCGTGAGACGCAGGACTATGTGCCGAAGCTCATCGCCTCCGCGCGCGTGGGCAGCAATCCGCAGGACTACGGCATCGAGGAGGACGGTACGACCGCAGCGAACTAACCGTTCCGGAATGGGTACTAACAAGCCGGAGGTACCACATGCGCCCATTCAGCTTTCCAGCGGCCCGCCGGGTTGGGCTCGCAAGTCTCCTTATCGTCACCACCGCCCTCTCGATCGCGGCGCGACCGGCATTCTCTAAACCGGTTCGCCATACCGCTGATCTCACCGAGACGGACGTCACCGCATCCAATGTCAAGGTCGGCCAGGCCTACGGCGCACTCGTCGCCATGTGGAGCGCTGACTTCAAGCAGCTCGGCACCAGCTTCGAAGCGCCCGGCATCGCGCGTTACCGCGGCAACGTGCGCACGCAATGCGGCATCATGCAGGCGAACAACGCACAGTACTGCCCGCAGCTGAACACCATCTTCTTCGACGAAGTGTTCGTCGCCCGCCAGGCGAAGGCCGCGGCGAACCAGCTTGGCACCGATGGCGACATGGCCGCCGTTGGCATCATCGCCCATGAGATGGGACACGCCGTCGCCATGCAGCTCGGCGAAGCGTCCCGCATTCCCTATGAGAACGAAGCAAAGGCAGACTGCCTGGCTGGCGCCTTTACGCAGCAGACATCGAAAGATGGAAGCCTCGAGAAGGGCGACCTCGAGGAAGCATTCTTCGGCCTCGCGGCGGCTGGCGATCCCACGCCCGAGTTTACGGGCTACGAACGGATCGACGCACGCATCGCGCGCCGCGCACAGATCATGGGACATGGCACGCGCGAGCAGCGGCTCGCAAACTTCAAGGCCGGCTTCAACAGCGGACCGAGGGCGTGTCTCGCGGCGTTCCGGTAAGGTCTCGAATCACAAATACAAGAAACGTTTACCGCAGAGAGCGCAGAGAACTGAAACAGCCGCAGAGGGCGCGGAGGAATGCATAGTCTTGTCGATGCAGTTCCTTTGCGCCCTCTGCGGCTTTATTTGCTCTTTGCGTCCTCTGCGGTGGATTGCTTTCGCAACCGCTGTAACGTCCTCGAATGCCTACGCGACGAATCAGGTCAGGAACTCGTGCAGCAACGAATGGAAATGGTGGACGCCATTTTCACGTAGCGCCGAGTAGCGGCCGCGGTCGTAGATGCGCGAGCGGAGGTTGCGCTGCACGATCTCGCAGATCTCCACATCCTCATCCTGAATCTCGTCGCTGAAGGCAAGGAGCTTTGTCCACTGCTCGTCCGTGGCATGATCGGCGGGTGGATTGGCCGAGTACCACTCGAAGACGACCTTGCAGCGGTCGTGGGCGGTGGGGATGACGAGGTTCGTCTGCATCTGCCCCATGTAGATGTTGAGCATCATGTTGGGGAACAGCCAGACATAAAGTGCCTCGGCCACATCCGTCTTCGCGGGATCGTAGCGACGCTCGGCCGCGTTGCCGCCGTGCATCGCACGTAGCGGGGCATGCTGGATGGAGAAGTAGCGGTGCGGCTCGACCTTGTAGTTGTCGTAGTCGAGCTCCTTGTGCAGCCCCGGGTGAATGACCGGGACGTGGTAGCCCTCGAGATAGTTGTCGACGTAGATCTTCCAGTTGCAGGCGATGTCCCATTCCTTGCGCATCACGTAGCGCATGGTCTCGCAGTGAAATGGGGCGACGCGCGTCGGGATGTCTTCGAGTACTTCGAGCAGCGGTGGTGCCTTGCCGTCGAGGTTCGCAAACACCAACGGCCCCCACGTTGCAACCTGAATCGGAACGAGGTGCATCTCGGCGGGGCTGAAGTTCTGCACGCCCTCCATCTCCGGCGCGTGCATCAGCGTTCCATCCAGCGCATACGTCCACCCGTGGTAGCGGCACTGGAGTGTCTTGCGACGTCCGCATCCTGACGCGACAGGACCCGCGCGGTGCAGGCACACATTGTGGAAGCCGCGAAGCTGCTCCGCGTCGCGCAGGATGACGATGGCGTCGTTGCCGACGTGCGCCGTGATGAAGTCCCCATGCGTGGTAAGCTGCTCCACGCGCCCCACGAGTTGCCACGTGTGCGCGAAGATTCGCTCCCGCTCCAATTCGAGGTAGACGGGATCATTATACAGTCGTGCGGGGATGGTCGCCGCGCGCTCGATGTTCGGATCGAATGGAAAGACGAGGGGCATGGCTCAGGGGTCGGGATTGGGTCAAAGGTCGTCCCGATTCCCGGAACGGGATAGCCCTCGCGATTCGTTCACTTGCGACGGTGCGCCGATGTTGTCATCGTGAGCGATGAACCGTGCTCGGATGAAGCTTGCTCTCGCATCAAGACAATGACCTTGAAGAACCTGGCTAGCCTGCTCACGACCACGCTTCTGCTCACCGCAGCTACTGGCACCCAGGAGCGCCACACCAATGGACGATGGGTGATGCTCGGCGTTCCAATCTCATACGTGTTCAGCGGCGATTCCGTCGAGATGGTCATGTATCCGCCACAGGCACCTCTCATGACGTACCGCGTGAGGCGCGACAGCATCGAGACGGACGCGGCGGGCAACCGGCGTGTTCAGGCCTTCTCTGTGCTGGGTGACACGCTGCGTCTTTCCTTCGGAAACAGGGTTGTCGTGTATCGGCGGGTTGGGGCGAATGGGGCAGCTGTTCGAGCGCTCACGGGCACGTGGCATTCCGTCGATGGCCGCGGCGTCTCGGTCCTCACGTTTCGCTCTGATGGACAGCTCGTGCTGGAAATCGAGGCGCCGGCGCAGATGCGTTTGCACGGTGACACGCTGGATACGATGGCGGGTGGGCAGTCTCTCCGCAGCATCCTTCAGCGCACCGGTGATACGCTCACGATCCTGCCCTTCTCCGGCGACGTGCTGCCCGCCGGTGCGATGCCGCAGAAGATCGTGCGCCGCCCGTGGAGTTGCTTCGGCATCGCTGAGCTCGACCGGTCCGCCACGGAGTGCCGCTAGGCGCGTTCGCAAGACTTCCGGGCCGCTCTCCGCGTGAGCATATCTCGGCATTCGTTGCCGCTTGCTTCGTCCACGTCGTTGAGATTCGCTCATGAGCCGCCACTTTCGCACTCTCCTTTTCGCGGCTGGACTCGTCGCGTGTGCCGCTGCCGATCTCCGCGCACAACGCCACATCACGACGCCAAAGGAAGCGCTCGGCGCCAATTTCGGCGACGACTATTTCCTCGCCAATTACACGCAACTGGCGGCCTATTGGCATACGCTCGCCCGTCAATCGGATCGCATCGTCCTGAAGGAGATCGGCAAGACGGCTGAGGGACGTCCGCACCTCATGGCAATCGTGACGTCGCCGGCGAACCAGAAGCGCCTCGCGCACTATCGTGACATCTCCGCTCGGCTCGCCCACGCCGAGGGGCTGACGGACGAGCAGGCGCGGCGCCTGGCGAAGGAGGGCAAGGCCGTCGTGTGGATCGACGGTGGCCTGCATGCGACGGAGACTGTTGGCGCACAGCAGCTCGGCCAGATGGTCTACGACATGGTGAGCGGCACCGATGACGAGACGCGCCGCATCCTGGACGACGTCATCATCCTCTTCGTGCACGCCAATCCGGATGGCAACGAGCTCGTGGCCAACTGGTACATGCGGAATCCGGATCCGAAGCAACGGTCGCTGGCGCAGCTGCCGCGGCTGTATCAGAAGTACATCGGGCACGACGACAATCGCGACTTCTTCATGTCGACGCAGGCGGAGACCGAGAACGAGAACCGCGTACTCTACCACGAGTGGTTTCCGCAGGTGCTCTACAATCATCACCAGAGTGGTCCACTCGGCACCGTGGTGTATTCGCCACCACTGCGGGATCCGTACAACTACAATCTCGATCCAGTGCTCGTGCTCGGCCTGCAGTCGCTCGGCGCGGCCATGCATACGCGACTGGCGATCGAGGGGAAGGGCGGCGCGACGATGCGGTCTGGTGGGCCGTACGACGGCTGGTGGAATGGCGGCATTCGCAACACGGCCACCTTCCACAACACCATCGCGATGCTGACCGAGATCATCGGCAGCCCCACGCCGATGCGCATTCCGCTGGTGCTTGCTCGACAGATTCCCTCCGGCGACCTCGCGTTGCCCATCGCGCCACAGGAGTGGCACTTTCGCCAGTCGATCGACTACTCCATCTCTCTGGATCGCGCGGTGCTCGACTATGCGTCACGCATGCGCGAGAACCTGCTCTTCAACATCTACAAGATGGGCAAGAGCTCCATCGAGCGCGGCAGCCGCGATACGTGGACGGCGAATCCGCGGCGCGACGCTGCAGTGGCGAATGCGGTTGTATCGACGGACGATTCCGTGAAGTGGGCGGCGATGAAGGCACCAGCACTGCGCGATGCGCGCGGCTACATCATCCCGAGCGATCAACCCGACTTTCCGACCGCGACGAAATTCATCAATGCGTTACGCGAGACGGGCATCACCGTCGAGCGAGCGACGAGCGGCTTCAATGTGGCTGGCAAGGCGTATCCCGCCGGATCGTATGTGGTGCATACCGCGCAAGCGTTTCGTCCGCACATCCTGGACATGTTCGAGCCGCAGGTGCATCCCGACGTCTTTCCCTTTCCTGGATCTCCGCCCACTCCACCGTATGACAATGCGGGATGGACGCTCGCGTTCCAGATGGGTGTGCAGTTCGATCGCGTTCTTGATGGCTTCACCGGTCCGTTCGAGGTGCTCTCCGCGTGGAATGTCGCGCCGCTGGCTGGTCGGGTGATGGCGGCTGATGGCGCGGTCGGGTTCGTGACGACGAACCGCGTGAATGACGCATACATCGCCTTGAATCGGTTGTTGCGCTCGGGGCAGGACGTCATGCGGCTCGCGACGCCGATGTCGATCGGCGGAACCACGTATCCAACCGGTTCCTTCTATGTGCGCTCAACGTCCGCGTCACTCGCGTCGATCACGGCGAGTGCGCGGCAGCTGGGTGTGAGCTTCGCGGGGACGTCCGTTGCCCCGCCCGCCGATGCCGCCAAACTGCGCGCACCGCGCGTTGGATTGTGGGACACCTATGGCGGTTCGATCCCATCGGGTTGGACGCGATGGATCCTCGAGCAGTTCGAGTTTCCGTTCGAGCGGGTATTTGCCCAGTCGCTCGACACCGGCGGATTGAATGCGAAGTACGACGTGCTCGTGTTCGTCGACGGCGCCATTCCCGGCGCGAGCGGCGGACGTCGTGGCGGTGCTGGTGCGGCGACCGTGGATAGTGTCATCCCGTTGCTGCCCGCCGAGTATGCGGCGCAGGTGGGGCGGATGACGGTAGCGAAGACGCTGCCGAACATTCGCGCCTTCATCGAAAATGGCGGCACGGTGATCGCGATCGGATCTTCTGCAACGAACCTCTCGGCGTTCCTCGGCTTGCCCATCGCGAGTCAGCTTGTCGAGAACGGTGAGCCACTACCGCGCACGAAACTCTACGTCCCCGGCTCGGTGTTGTCGGCGCGCCTCGATACGTCGAGCGTGCTTGCGAGCGGCATGGCGGAGCACACGGACGTCTTCTTCGATGATAGTCCGGTCTTCAAGCTTGGCGCCGATGCGGCGACGAAGAGTTAAGACCATTGCGTGGTTCGACAGCAAGACACCGCTGCGCAGCGGATGGGCGTGGGGGCAGGGGTATCTCGAGAACGGGGTGGTGGCTGCCGAGGCGAAGGTGGGCAAGGGAACGGTGCTGCTGTTCGGACCCGAGATTCTTCAGCGCGCGCAACCACATGGGACGTTCAAGTTCCTGTTCAACGGGATCTTCTCTTCAATCGTCGCGAGGTAGCCGTCGTCTCACTCGTTGAGGGCGTCCGGAGTCATTCTTACACAGTGCGAGGTCCTCAATTTCTTCCGAGTTGCGCCCCCTGAGTACTCCCGCTGGACGCGCCCTTGCGTTCGAGGCCAGTGTCGTCGTCGCGGCAACGGTTGGCGCCTCGCTCTTCGGTTTTCTGATGAGCAGCCCGGCCTCACGTGCTGAGGTTGCGTTCACGAACAGGCATCTCGTCCGGGTTCTCGCGTACGAAGCGATTCTGGTAGTCGTGTTGGTTCCCTGGCTCGTCCGCAGGGGCTGGAGCCCGCGTCGGGTCGTCTCGGCGCCTCAGCCTACCGATCTCTTTCGTGGCATTGCTCTCTGGGTCGCCACCTACGTGTTCACTTCATTCGTATGGGGGATCTATCTGTCGCTCCAGCCGGGCATCTCCTCGTTTAGTGAGGTGGGCAGGCAATTCACTGGCGTGCCGGCAGCGCCCGCGGTTTCCATCCTCGTATCCATCTTCAATCCCATCTTCGAGGAATTCTTGTGGCTCGGATATGGGATCAATCGTATGGCGCCGAAGATTGGCGTTCTTCGCGCAGCGGCGATGAGCATCGTGCTGCGAACGCTCGTGCATCTCTATCAAGGACCGATGGCGCTGGCGGGTATCGTCCCGATCGCCGTGGCCTTCACGTGGTACTACGCACGGACCCGCCGACTATGGCCGGTCGTCGTAGCGCATGTACTCTTTGATGCGATCGGACTCGCCGCGCGGATGTCCTGATAGCGCCCCTCGTGCGCGACGCCATGCGCGAGGTGGTTCGTGGCGTGAGCGTGTTCGGTAGTTGCGTCGGTCGTCGCTGGAATTCTGTTCGTTGCATTCAGTCGGCACAATGGCTTTCGCGCCTTTGGGGGAACGAGATCTCCTTGCTCCTTCGGCGAGGCGTAGGCGCAGTATCGAACGGAGTGATGCTGTGGCGAGGGCGGTATCCACAGCTATGAGGCGCTAGCCGGCGGACGGATCGACGTGGCTACTTTCCAATCGCGAATCGATCCGCAATGTGTTCCGCGACGTCGCGTGCGCTGAGCTCAGCGCGTGTCGTGAGAATGATGATCGTGATTCCGCGCGACGGGATCCGAACGAATGCGTTGCGCATTCCCGATGGAGTCCCGAATGCGCTCAATCGCTGTGCGCCTCGATAGGTGTCCGCGCTCCACCCCATCGATGCATCGCGTGTCGTTGCGGCTGCGCGAGGCGCGTCGAATGCGCGAGGGTTCTCCAGACCAAGCTCCAGGCGGTACAACTCGTCGACGTTGGATTGGAACGCGCCGGCTGAATCGACGACCGTCTTGTGGGCGCCGATCGGCGTAAAGAGGCGGCGTGCGACGTATTGCGCGTACGTCGTTCCCTCGCTCTTCGCTACCATTGAGGGCGATGGAACCTCGCCGCGTTCGACGACGAGCTTGCCGTCTGCTGCAGCCAGCTGCGCGACCAGTGCATTGATCGGAGTGGAGATGCCGCCGAGTGTGAAGTTCGGCACCGTGGTGCCCGGCATGTAGCGCGCGTGGTCGGGAACGCCGTAGCTGCGGTCCGCGAGCACGCGTCCATCCTGTGCGACGAGGACGGTGGCCATACCGTTTCCGGCAGAGAAGAGGGAATCCAGCAGCGCTACGGTGACCGGTGAATCGTCGCTCGCGTGATGCACCACGTGGCGTGTGCCGAGGTTGTAGCGGTCGCCGGGGTAGAGTGTGAGGAACGGCTTGCGGGGGTCCGTCGGATCGGCGCCGCCGTAGACGAACGCCTTGTTGCGTCCGATGATGTCGGCGACGTCGCCTTTCACGACCCAGGCGGTTCCCTCGTCTTCGGAGATACCGAGGAGCTCGGGGTGTTTCGGCATGAGCGAGTCGGCGAGGTCGCGCAACCGTTCGCGCGCGACCACGTGCTGGTCGATGGCGACACCGCGCAGGAAGCCGAAGCCGACTTCGTAGCCTGGCGCCATGATGGTCTCGTTGCCCGATCGCGCGCCGCGGAGCATGTAGCTCGAGAGGATCGAAGCGCCTGCGGACGAACCGCCGACCACGCCGCCGCGCGCGAGCACGTCGTGGAAACCCTGCTCGGCCTTGGTCCCCGCGTAGCTGTCGACGAGATGCCATTGGCGGCCGCCTTCAAACCAGACGCCGCCGGCCCGGGCAAGCGGTGCGACGAATTCGTCGCTATTTGCTACTTTCTTGTCGGTGGTGTGGAGGAAGACCACGTTGCGCGCGCCGCCGGCCTTGAGAAAATTCGCTCCTGTGTAGGAGGCGGGATACACGGAGTCTCCGCCTGCCGTGGGCACGTCGATGATGAGTGCATCGGGGCCGCCGGCGGCGGCGATGAAGCGCGCGACGATTTCGGGTCCGACGACGCCGCCGCCAACGACCATGACGGTTCCATTTGCGGGACCGACCTTTGGTTGGCTCGGGGAGTCAGAGCCTTCTGTCGTTGCTCGTGCGCAGGATCCGGTTGCGATCAGGGCAGCGACCGCGAGCAATTGTCCAAGTTGGTGTGCCTTCATGATTTCTCGGGTGTGCGTGACGGGAGCCGTGCCATATCAGGCTGCATCATATCTCTCGCACTCGCAAGCGTGCCGGCGGCCGCGAGGAGCGATGGCGTTCTGTTGGTACTGGCTGGTGAATGGGTCGATCGTTGAACTATCTACGTGGTTGGGCCGTTGTCAGTTGATCGATGCCTGATTGCGTGTCCGCGCTCGCCTCCGTTCGCTCGCGGCGCGGTGGTACTTCGGGCGGCGCCGTGATGCTGTGCATGTCATCCGGTCCGTCAGATTGTCGCTCCTGCGGCAATACCTGACCCGGGCCCTGGATATCATGTCGCCGACGCCAAAGTTGCTATCGCAAGTGCGTGGACGTATGCGCGCGCGGCATATGAGCCCGCGCACCGAGCAGGCATATGTGGGCTGGATCATCCGCTATATCCGGTATCACGGCACTCGCCATCCGTCCGGTCTCGGTGAAGAGGACATCGTGGCCTATCTCACCTATCTCGCCGCAGAGCGTCGGGTTGCGAGGTCGACGCAGATGCAGGCGTTGAGTGCGATCCAGTTGTTGTACCGGGAGGTGCTTCGCGTGCCTGTGAGTGACTTGCGCAGCGTGCTCCGATCGACCGCACCGACGCGTCTGCCGGCGGTGTTGACGCGTGATGAGGTCGCCAAGGTACTGGCCGCACTGGTCGACCCGCCCAGGCTCGTGGCGCTCCTGCTGTACGGGTCGGGACTTCGCCTGATGGAGGGGTTGACCTTGCGCGTCAAGGATCTCGACTTCGCGCGGGGCGAGATCCGTGTCCGGCGTGGAAAGGGAGGCAAGGATCGGATGACGATGCTGCCCGCGGTCGCTCGCGCTGCGCTCGAGCGCCAGGTGGACACGGTGCGGCTGATCCACCAGCGCGACCTGCGCGAGGGAGCCGGCCGAGTGGTGCTGCCTACTGCACTGGACCGTAAGGCGCCGGCGTGGGCGTCGGAGCTGGCATGGCAGTGGGTATTTCCGGCGACGCGCCGCTACCGGGACGGAGTGACGGGAGAGGAGCGCCGTCACCACTTGCACGAAACGGTGGTGCAACGCGCGATGCAACGTGCGGTGCGTGAAGCGGGGATCGCCAAGATGGCGACTTGCCATACCCTGCGTCATTCCTTCGCGACACATCTATTGGAGGATGGGTACGACATCCGGACGCTGCAGGAACTCTTAGGTCATACCGATGTGGGGACGACGATGATCTATACGCATGTACTCAACCGCGGGGGGCTGGGTGTTCGGAGTCCGGCGGATCGCCTATTGGGTGATTAGCGGATATTGCTGCGTGACTTGCGGCGTGTTTGGAAATGAGGATAGGATGTGGTGCAGCAGAATAGCAAGTTCGGCAGCAATCCACACTACTCGGACGGAGAATGGAGAAGAGACCGTGGCATAACTACGGTGGGGAATCGGCCGATGAGCTACTCGCACTTGCCGCTTCGCACCGCGTCGACTCGCTTGCCGTGGCCTTCGAGGAGGCGCTCGGGCAAAAGGCTTTCAAGCTGGGCGAGCATTCCCTCAGCGTCCCAGAGCGCGATGTCTTGGCAATCGAAGCACTGGAGCGAGAGGTGAACAACGGTGGGTACAAGCAGTTCTTCGCCAATTCATCGAATGAATTCGCGAGTACCGTTCTCCCGGCACTCCGCCGCGTCGGTTGCGAGCGGACAGCTGAACTCACCGCGCAGGCTTTGGCCGCACTTCCAGCGGACCTTCCGCTGACATCAGAGTCGCTGAGCGCGGAAATGGCGAAGCCCAATGCAGGCCGCGATACCCTCCTCGACGCGCTTGATCAGGCATACTTCGCGGCGCGGGAAGACATCGCTGGTGCGCTCATTGGCTACCTACGCAATCACCGCACCGACCTCCGCTTGCTCTGACGGGCTCACTCGTATTGCTGCCGAACGTGCGTTGCACCAGACGGGCGATTCAAGGAAGCTCGCTTCGCTCGCATTTTGTTTGACTCGCCCGCAGGTGAACTTGGGCGTTGGGCAGCAATACGCATTGCAGCCGGTTCGAGAACCGCGATTCGCGCAAGTTGAGTATGACCGCATCCTGCCACTGGCGACTCCACCGCGGCAAAAATAGCTGCCCGGGCGGCCCGCGTTCTTGCTCCTCTTCGCGCCCGAGTCTAGACTCCAAGCATGCCCGAGACCGCGGACTATCGCGAACGCATTGTCGTTGATCCGAATATTCGATTCGGCAAGCCCGCAGTGCGAGGCACACGCATCACCGTCGGCGACGTCCTTGCCTACCTCGCTGGCGGCATGACGGAAGCGGAGTTCCTCGCCGAGTTTCCTCAGCTCTCGCACGAGGACGTCTTGGCCTGCCTGGGCTTTGCTGCCGACCGTGAGCGGCGGCTCGCGAGCGTTCCGGGCCTCTGAGCGCCTCGGCTCGCCGCGGTGAAACTGCTCTTTGACGAGAATCTCGCTGGCCGGCTGCCGCGGCTTCTCGCTGATGCCTTTCCCGGGTCCGTGGATATCGTCGGACTTGGGCTCGCAGGCGCGACGGATCGTGCGATTTGGGATCGCGCGAAGGCTGATGGTTTCGTCCTCGTCACGAAAGATGAGGACTTTCAGCGTCTCAGTGTTCTGTTGGGTGCCCCGCCGAAGGTGATCTGGGTTCGCCTCGGTAATTGCGCCCCTTCCGACGTCGCGCGCGTCCTCCGCTTTCGGCTTGATCAGTTGCGCGCGTTCGTTGACCATCCGGATACCACGTTTCTCACACTTGGTTGAGCCTGTCGTGGCTGCTGCCCAACGTGCGCTGAAGCTGACGAGGAAGCATAGGAAGCTCGCTGCGCTCGCATTTGTTTGATTTCCTCGCAGCTTAGCTATGGCGTTGAGGCTGTAGGATAACTCCTGAGGTGACTTCCGACGTGGGCGTCGTCGAAAAGCAACCTCCCAGAATCGCCTTAGATCGACGATCGTCAAGCCGACAATGGTATTCGAAGGCTTGTTTTGGGCCTTCCTCCGACGTCCCGGACTTATTCTACATCCTCGTTAGGACGCCAAAAGCAGTTGCGTAATCACAACCTCTGTCCGGTAACCAATCGGTGACTCATGAACCCTCGTCCGCTGCCGATCTAATGCGCCTCTCAGAGGACTCCGCGCACCGACTCCTTGCCCGGGCCATCGAACTCGATGACTCGCGCGGGTCCGAAACAACGCTCGCGGAATTGCGTGCTGTCGCGAGCGAGGCTGGCATCTCGGCGCAGGCCTTCGATGAGGCCTTTCGTGAGTTCAGCGCGATGGCGCCCACTTCACGTGTCACCCACGCTGTCTCATCGTTGGTCGGACCCTCGAATGTCGTCAGCCGCTTCTGGCACCGACTACGTGGTGGTGATATGAGGCCCCAAGCCGTTGGCGAGGCCGTCGTGTCAAATGCCATTGCTATCACGCTCTTTTGGCTCCTCACCTTCCTGTTAACTAGGATCGCGATTGGCATTGGGTGGCAAGCGATGGAGGGCGCCATCCTTATCGGCTGCATTGTAGGGGTAGGTATCGCTCGCAGGCTCAGCGCTCGACTCGTCGAGGTCGGGCTCATGGGCTTCGTTGCATTCCAGGCTGCCGAGTTGATGATGCACCTCATCTTCGGATTGCAGTCTGTGCAGGGCGGACCCACGCACTTTGCGGTTATCGCAGCAGGAGTTCTTGGTGCGGCAAGTGGATGGCTCACCAATCGCAGGTCACGGGCGAAGGACGGGCTCAACCAGGCGGCGGACATTGTGGGCTCGACTCCTTCAACTGACCCGGGATCGGCGAAACGAACTGACGGCGCACCTCGATTGCAGACCCTGCGCTTTGCAACGTTCGCTCGCGGCGGCTGGTTTGGCACCAGCTATCGTGCGCCGGCGTCCTAACGAAGCGTTGCACTTGTCAAAGGAGCTTTGGTAGCTCGCTGCGCTCGCAGTTTATATGTTCCTTTGCAAGTGAACTTTTGCGTTCGGCAGCAACAGGTCTCCTTGTCTGTTAGAGTTCTTGCAGTCGCCGCACATAGCTCAGGTTTCCCAAACCAAAACGGGTTGCCAATGGCATCGACGCTTCCGTACCTCCCGAGCTACAAGAATGTTGGCCTCCTCTTCACCAAGATTGCAGCTGCTAAGCAACCAGAGGCGTTCAACAATCCGTTTCTCTACACCTCTCTTGGCCTCAAAGGTACTGCTGATAGGTCGCTCATCCCTCTATTGCGAACTCTCGGGTTCATCGACGCGGCCAGTAAGCCAACGTCAGAGTATGGCGCGCTAAAGAATCCGAAGCGCGCTGGGGCGGCGATCGCTAGCGCCGTTCGGCGCACCTACGCCCCGCTATTCGACTCTAACGAGAACGCGCATAAGCTGTCGCAAGAGGAACTCAAGGGCTTAGTGGCCCAGGTAGCGGGTTCCGATGATGATATGACCAAAAAGATCGTAGGAACGTTCAACGCACTCGTTCGCTCGGCTGACTTCTCAGCGACACCAGCCGCAGCGGAAGAAGAGGAAGAGGATGAAGGGACTGACGAGGATGAGGAAGAGCAGCAGACGCCGAAGCTCAAGCGAAAGAACAGCGGTGGCGGTCTACGGCCGGAGTTCCATTACAATATCCAAGTGCACTTGCCTGCCAATGGTACCGAAGATGTTTATCTCAGCATCTTCAATGCGCTACGGCGCGCCTTCAAGTGACTGACGCCAATTTGGCTCTGTTTCTTATGATGGGACAGTCGGCGGAACGGACGCTGCGTATCCACGATGGTGTTGCACCTGCGGAATCGCTCTTGCTGTCTCCCTCGTATGACTTGGCGCCGCTGCTACCTGACATCGTTCACGATGCCCTCCAAGCGGCAGATTCCTACAAGCTCTTCTTCGTCTTCGAGAACTATCTTCGCGCATTTGTCATTCAGTTCCTTTCGAAGGACCCGACAGCGAATTGGTGGGATAAGGTTCCCAAGGATGTCCAGGACGAGGTTACTAAGCTTGAACAGACAGAGGAGGCCAAGACTTGGATGGCACTTGGCTCGCGGGACAAGGGATCCCTTATGACCTACCCGCAGCTTCTCCGCGTGATGGAGCACAACTGGAAGGATTCGTTCGACGACGTGGTGCGAGATCGCAGCTTGATCCAAGAGGCGCGGACGATTGGGCATTTACGAAATACGATCTGCCACATGACGGCCATCTCCGATGAGGAAGATGAGCGCATTCGTCAGACGATCCGCGATTGGTTTCGGATGGTGGCACCTTAGTCTGACTGCTTAGTCGCTTGTCGCGAGACGGTTCAGAGGAACGTTGCGCAGCGGTATCCGAACCCTGGAATCGCACCCAGCTGTTCGCGGTTCGCCGCGACAACTGGCACCGCCTCTTAAGCGTCTGCATCTCAGCGCCTGCTGCCGAACGTGCGCTGAACCAGTCGGGCGATGCAAGGAAGCTCGCTTCGCTCGCGTTCTATTTGATTCGCCCGCAGGTTAGCTGGGGCGTACGGCGCCAGGAATCCGTGTATCTTCCAGAGTCGCCATAGGGAGGCCCACGTGACCGATCCAACCGTTGTTGTTCATTCCGATCCCGATATTCTCGGTGGCACGCCCGTCTTCGTCGGCACGCGTGTCCCGTTTCAGAACCTCACGGACTATCTGGCCGGCGGTGACTCGCTTGACGAGTTCCTCCACCAGTTCCCGAGTGTAACGCGCGAGCAGGCGCAAGCGTCGCTCGGCCTCGCCCGCGAGGCCCTCGAAGCGCTCGTCGCTGTGTGACTTCTCCCACCGAGCTCGGATTGCGAGTCCTCCTCGATGAGTCAGTCCCCCACGACTTGCTGCTCCAGTTGACGGGGTTCGACGCCGTGACCGTGCAATCGCTCGGATGGGCTGGGATGAAGAACGGGGTGCTGCTGCGCGCCGCCGGTGAGGCTGGCTTTCAGGTCCTCGTGACCGTAGACCGGCGACTCGAGTATCAGCAGAATATTCCGAAGAGCGGGCTTGGGCTCATCGTGCTCCAAGCGCGTTCGACTCGGATGCCGGATCTCCTGCCGCTCGTTCCCGCGTTGCTCGCCGCGCTACCAGGTACCCGCGCCGGCGAAGTCGTCCACGTTGCCGTATAACGTGCGCTGAACCTGTCGGGCGATCGATGGAAGCTCGCTGCGCTCGCGTTTTATTTGATTCGCCCGCAGGTTAGCTGGGACGTTGAGGCTGTAGGATAACTCCTGAGGTGACTTCCGACGTGGGCGTCGTCGAAAAGCAACCTCCCAGAATCACCGTAGATCGACGATCGTCAAGCCGACAATGGTATTCGAAGGCTTGTTTTGGGCCTTCCTCCGACGCGCCGGACTTATTCTACATCCTCGTTAGATTGCAACACCCTGTGGCAAGAGAACTGCGCGTCCTTTGATCTGTTAGCGGAGTGGCGGCGCGCGGCGATGGCCCAGAGTAGGGCGCGCGCCGGATCGAAGCGCCGCGGGCTCGCTGCACCGGCTCCGCGCCCATCACGGCACCGCCAGTCCGATCAAGTCGTTGGGTCGCTGCGCCACGCGCCTGCGCCAGGGCTCGTGCGCCCAACATGCCACCGAGATCGCGGCGCACTCCTCAGGTGGTGCCCAACGCGCCTGCGCCCGAGGCCATCACGCACTGGCCCGTGCGTCGCGGGCTCGGCCTCGCGCGGCGCCCATCGCGCTTGATGCGCCAGCAACCTAACATTCGTTGCAGCCGACGAAGCGACCGACCATGTTGTCCCGCTCACCGCATCGGGTTGGCCGCTTCGCGGCTGAACTTCTGCGTTGAGGCTGTAGGATAACTCCTGAGGTGACTTCCGACGTGGGCGTCGTCGAAAAGCAACCTCCCAGAATCACTGCGTATTTCGGCGAAGTTGATCGCCCATTGCGGACCAAGGTGATCAGTCGTTTCGGTCCAAGCTGATCACGCGTTTCGGTCCACGCTGATCAGCGGATGCGTGCGACCGCGGGATCGGTTAGTCAGTGGGCGTGCCGGATGATTTGGGCGAGGGAGCGAGGCGGCGGAGTGAGCCGCCGGTGAGGGTGAGCCGCTGCGCGTGATGCACGAGCCGGTCGAGGATGGCGTCCCCGAAGGTGGCGTCGCCGATCATCTCGTGCCAGTGCTCGACGGGGAGTTGACTCGTGACCAGGGTCGCGCGCCGTCCGGCGCGCTCCTCGACGAGTTCCAGGAGATCGCGTCGTTCCCGGTCCCCGAGCGGGGCGAGCCCCCAGTCGTCGAGGATGAGCAGATCGGTCTTGGCGAGCGTCTGCATGAGCTTTCCATACGAGCCATCTGCCCGGGCGTGGACGAAATCGTCGCTCAAGAGACGGGGGAGTCGCACGTACCGCACGGTGTGCCCTTGGCGACAGGCACTCTGCCCCAAAGCACACGCTAACCAGGTCTTGCCGGTGCCGGTCGGCCCGACCATGAGCAGCGTCTGGTGTTGCCGGATCCATTCGCCCCCGGCGAGCTGGAGGAAGGGCCCGCGCTCGAGTCCCCGCTTCGTGCGGAAGTTCACGTCTTCGACACACGCCGCATGGCGAAAGCGCGCGAGTTGCAGGAGCCGGGTGAGCTGCCGGTCATGCCGGGCTCCTTGTTCGCGCTCGAGCAGGAGCGCGAGGCGGTCTTCGAAGGTGAGGGCGGCCAGATCCGGCAGGCCCCGTTGCTCCGCGAGCGCGGCGGCCATGCCGGTGAGTTTGAGCGACTGCAGCATCGTGAGGGTCTGTTCGATCAGCATGCGGATTCTCCACAGAGAGTGAGGACCTCGGCGTCCGCGTGGGATGCGTCGAGGGTGAGGCAGGTCTGGTAGTAGGCCGCGCCGCGCACGTGTTCATGCGTGGCGGGGAGATGGAGCGTGGGGGGCTCCGCCTCGAAGGGGACGTGGTCAAGGCCCGTGGCGAGGATGGATTTCACCGCGCGATAACTCACTGCGCCGGAGGCCAGCGCGCGCACGCTCGCGGCTTCCAGCCGTGGGCGCTCATAGCGGCGACTGAGCGACAGGAGGCCGAGACACGCGCGATAGCCTTGCTCCGGATGCGGCTGCCGCGCGAGGATGGCCTCGACCACACGGGCCGTGGCGTCGCCGATGCTCGCGCCCCACGCCACGAGTCGCGACGGAGTCCACTCGAGGTGCTGTTGGTGCGACTTGGGCCGATGCGTGGGCTCGGTGGTGTAGCGGCCTTTCAGCGCACTCCGCACATGCGCGGCGACGCGCGTGCCCTGATGCAGGATCTCGAGCATCGTCGCGGTGAGGCGCACGGTTACCCCGGCCCCGACGAGCCGATACGGCACGCTGTAGAGATGCCCCTCGACGGAGATGTGGTAGTCGATGTTGACCTTGGCCGTCTTCCACTCCGCGAGCTCGTACCGCTCGGCGGGCAGGGGCCGGAGCGTCGCCCGCTCCGTCGCCTCGAAGACGCTGCGCCGGCTGCCGGCGAGTTTCTGGAAGGGCCGGTCGTTCACGCGGTCCCGCGCGAGGGCGAGCGCGTGATTGAGTTCCGCGAGCGCGTGAAACACATCATGGCGCAGCGGCGCCATGATCTCGCGCTCGACGATCTGCACCGCCGTCTCGACCTTCGCCTTGTCGCGCGGGTGGTAGGCCCGCGCGGGCAGGATCGCCGTCCCGTAATGCGTCGCGAAATCCTGATACGTTGCGTGCACCGTGGGCTCGTAGTAGCAGGGCTGGCCGACCGCGCTCTTGAGATTGTCCGGGATGATGAGCGCGGGCACGCCGCCCACCGCCTCGAGCATGCGCACGTGCGCCCCGATCCAGTCGGGGAGCGTCTGCGTCCACGTCGCCTCCACGTAGAGGAGGTGACTCGCGCCCAAGGCCCCGACAAAGATCTGCGCCTCGCGGATCTCACCGGTCCGCGGATCCACGACGGGCATCGTGGGGCCGGCGTAGTCCACGAAGAGGCGCTCGCCGGCGACATGCACCTGCCGCAGCACGGGCTCCAGTGTCCCGGCCCACGCGTGATACAGGCGGCAGAACTGCGTGTACTGATAGCAGCGAGCTGGCTCGGGCGCCGCTTCCTTATGCTCCACCCAGAGCAACTGGAGCGTGACGCCCTTCCGCTTCAGCTCCTGGTGCACCGTGGCCCAGTCGGGCACGGGCCGCGTGGCCGACGGCGGCAGCTCGCCCCGTCGGAAGAGCTGGGCGTCGAGCGCCGCCTCGTCGAGCTCGGCCGACAGCGGCCACGAGAGTCCCGACGCCCGAAAGCGCGCGACGTAGTTGTGCACCGTGCCCTGGGAGAGCGCGAGGATGGTCGCGATCTCGCGCTGGCTTCGGTCCTGGTCGAACATGAGGCGTAACACCTCCAACACCTTCCGCATGGAAATCCTCTCTGCAGGCACAGCCTCGCTCCGGGTAGACGTCCCCGGGGAGTTAGTGCCGGCGGTGGGATCCTGCGGTCGCCGCGCATCCGCTGATCAACTTCGAGCGAAATGGGTGATCAACATCGAGCGAAACGAGTGATCACCTTCAACCGAAACGGGCGATCAGCTTGGAGCGAAACGGGTGATCAACATCGAGCGAAATACGCAATCACCGTAGATCGACGATCGTCAAGCCGACAATGGTATTCGAAGGCTTGTTTTGGGCCTTCCTCCGACGCGCCGGACTTATTCTACATCCTCGTTATCCAGCAGCACGCTTTGATGATCGGTACATCGTTTTAGCCGGTCTCGTGGACGAACACCCCTTCGCTCCCCTCTTCGGTGAGGCATTCGCTTTTGCCCCGGCTCCCAGTGTCCGTACAACGCTCGGTCGTAGCCGTCGCAGTGGGCGGCCTCGTCGCCGTCTCAGGACGCGTCGCGTACGAGCAATGGACGACTGCCCGAGCCAACACAGAGTTCGCGGCCCTACTCCAGCAAGCGAACCGCATTGGAATAGCGACGCGATCACAAAGCGCTCCGCTCTCCGGTGTGCCCGTGGGGCCCATTGTTGTCCTCGTCCGCGACATCACGGCCTCCGCATCGGTGGCTCCGTACCGTGTCAAAACGAATCTCTCGTGGCCGGTGACCTTCGCGGATGCGGCCAGCCATTCGCTGCTCGTTCTACTCGTCGATCGCATTCTGGTTGACGTCCGAAGCTATCGGCCAGCTGGAGACGACTATCAAGTTGTGCTGCATTGTACGCTCGTCGCCTGGGCGGAGCACAGGGCCGTTGCCGACTTCAGCGTACGTGGCAGCAGGCCGAGCGATCGCGCTGGCCTGCTTACGGTGTTCGGGCTCATTGATCGCGTCGGCTCCGAGCCGTGGCCCGAGGCTGGCCGCCACCTCGCCGCCTATAGCAACCGCGACTAGTGTGATCCTCGGATGTATCGGTTGCCACGCCCTTTCACGCCCTGAGTCCGTCTCGCCAGCTGGATAACGGGCGCTGCTGCAGCCGAGGGCGCTATTGATTGCTCGCTCCGCTCGCTTTATTGATGCCCTCGCAGCAGAGTTCAGGGCGTTATGCAACTACCGGCCATCTCGGTAGGGTACGTCGGCGTTGACAGAGTATATCGTTTCTTGTATACTCCGTCGTGGATAGCAAGCCGCTAATCTGGGTTGGATCGTCGCGCGAGGATCTCCGCGAGCTGGCGCCCGACGTCCGCATGGAACTCGGTACCGACTTGCGACGCGTGCAATCGGGCCTTCAGCCGCGGGACTGGAAGTCTATGTCCTCCGTGGGCGCTGGCGTCATGGAGATTCGCGTGCGTGTGGCCGGCGCATATCGGTTGTTGTACGTCGCGAAGTTCGCGGAAGGCCTCTACGTGTTGCACGTCTTCCAGAAGAAGTCGCAGAAGACCAGCGGATTGGATCTCGAGATCGCGCGGACGCGGCTGGCCGCGATTCGCCGCACACGGAAGGAGTGATCGATATGGCGACGAAAGTACGGCGGGGGTCAGGGAACGTGTTCGCAGATGTGGGCTTCCCCCGGGCCGAGGCGGCCCATCTGCTTATCCGCACGGACCTCATGCTCCGGATTGAACGCGTCCTCAAGGCGCGGAAACTGACGCAAGCGAAGGCCGCTACGCTCCTGGAGGTCTCCCAGCCGCGAGTCAGCGACCTACTGCGCGGGAAAGTCGAACTCTTCAGCATCGATGCGCTTGTCGAGATGCTCGCCCGCCTCCAGATCACGGTGACCGTGCGGATGAAGGCCTCCCCGCGAGTTGCATAACGTGGCGTTGCAGCAGTCGGGCTATTTCCTGATGGCTCGCTTCGCTCGCATTTTGTAGGTTCCTTTGCAAGTGAACTTGGGCGTTGATATGACTGGGCTGGTGTCAAGGGGCTCAGTTTACAGACATAGGAAGAGAGTGCGTGGGACGCCGTGGGCCCGAGGCAGCATCGACGGTTGATCCTGCTGATAGACGCCGGTTTCCCCCTCGCGGGAGTACGGCAAGAAGCGGATGCGTCGGGAGCTGGCTCATTCTAGACTCGGGGATGCCGGTGCTGCGTCCTGCCCGGCCCGCATAACGCCGTCGAGCGTGCTCACCTCGCGCACCTCGGCGCCACACGGCGGACCAACGCACTCTTGTTTAGAGCGACGGGACGGGTGCGACTTCACGGGCCACTGCCCACAGGAACCCGACCAACTCCCGCGCGACCGCGACGCCCGCGATCTGCGGCCGCTTCCGGTACGAGAGGTGATTGAACCGCGCGTGTACCAGCTGCTGGGCTTTCCAGGCGTGCGTGACCGTCGTGAGGTGCTGCAACCACTTGAGGTGCGGCGTGCACCAATGCGTGCCCTCGCGGAACACAAAGCCCCGCGTCGCCAGGAATTTCAGGATGTAATGCCGCGACTTGAGGATCTCACGCTGAAAGGTCTCCCGGCAGCCAACGACATCGCGCACGCGCTCGTCCGCTTCGCTCGGGATGCGCACCGGCCCGAGCTCACCCGCACGATAGAGCCGCGCGAGGTCCGCCGCTTCGCGCTTGTCGTGTTTGCGATGCACCCCGGCGCGCTTCGGGATGAGCGACGGCGCGATCACCGCGCACGCGTACTCCCAGTCGCAAAACGCGCGATGCAGCACGTATCCCGGGCCACTCGCCTCATAGCACGCCTGGATCTCCCCGTCGCGCGCCACACGATCCATCCGCTTCTTCAGCTTCGGCAGCTTCTCCAGCCGCGACGGCGCCTTTGCGCCCTGCGGCAGCACAGCGATGGTGATCGAGTCCTTGTGCACATCCATCCCGAGATAGATGATTGGGCGCGCGGGCGTCGGGGGGGTGGGGGAAGACTCCGGGGTCCTCACAGCGAGTGTTGACATGGGTTGGTCTCCGGGAAATACGACCGTGTGATCGTCGCAGGTGGCTCTGGTGACTCCGTCTTAACGCGCGAGGAAGTAACCCACGCGAAGTTCGGAGGCCAGCCCAGTCATAACTTCTATACAGCTGCAGTATTAGAGGTGTAGGAATGACCAACGCATCACTAGAGAACAACGCGCCCAATGCGCAATCGGCACAGTCGCTTCGCGCCTGGAGCCTAGCTGACCCGATGTGGTGGGCAACAATGCTTGGTGCCGTCGTCGTTGCGGGGGTTACGCGTCGTGCCTTGCCAGGCGACCCGGCCGACTTCACTCACTACGCCGCCGGCGTCGCACTCGCGGGGTTTATCGCCATCTCGACGTACTGGCGGTTGCGACTGCGCGCCACGTGGTTCACATCGGTGGCGCTTGCGGCAGCAATCGCGACGGCAATACTGGCTATCGGTTGGGTGAAAGGGCTACTGTAAGGGGTCGAGGACGCGATTGTCTTGTGGCTAGTTCCGGCACCTCGAGATACCGCCGCCTCAGTACGCATCACGACGCAGCTGTATAACGAACGCTGCACCAGTCAGGCGATCTGAGGATTAGCGAATGCTTCGCATTCGCTTCCTATTTGATTCGCCTGCAGGTGAGCTGGGGCGTTCGGCAACAACATGCAGTGAGGCGTGACGAAATCCGCCGCGAAGGACTTGTTTCGCGCGCGGTCGATCCTGAAGCGGCCACGAATGGCTGCCAAGTGGTGCCAGCACGTTTTGCCGCTAGTGTTCAGCGTGGTCATTCGCCCAGGAGCCCACGTGGATCTCGATCTAGATCAGCTTTCACAAGCCGTCCTTCACCTCCCAATCGCCGCCCGTGCCCAGTTGGCATCGCGGCTCTTGGAGAGTCTCGACGTCGCACAGACGACCGAGTCCGCTGAGGCCATTGCGGCAGCGTGGGAGTTCGAACTCGACCGCCGCGAGGCGGACTTTACGGCGGACGCCGGTTTCGGCATCCCCGCGTCTGAGGTTTTCAGGCAGCTCGATGCCGATCTCGCGTTGTTGACGGCGAACCGAGAGACGCACCGCTGACCGGTCCGCCGCGCGCGGTCACGTTTCATCCGGATGCGCTTGCCGACGCGAGAGAGGCGGCTACGTACTATGCCCGCCGCGTTCCACGCCTCGGCGCCGAGTTCGCCGCGGAGCTCCGCCGTGTGGTCGTGCTCACAGCGAGCGCCCAGAGGCCGGCCGCCCTATGCGCGCCGGGCGCCGCCGATGGTTGTTCACGCGCTTTCCGTTCGCCTTGGTCTACCGGATCGCACCGGACGATGCGGTGCGCGTGCTCGCCGTCGCGCACTACAAGCGCAAGCCTGGCTACTGGTGATCGCGCGTCTAACGCGTGCACGTCGACATCGCAGCGCTTGCAGCCGAACGTGCGCTGCACTTGACAAGGAAGCTGCGGATGGCGCCCGCTGACGCGGTCGCTTTATTCGGTTTCCTTGCAAGTGAGTTATAGCGTTAGCTGGTGTCCATCCTGAAACTCTAAGAAGGCGCTTTTGCAGCAACGGAAACGAGTGACGCATTCGGTGATGGTGCGCCCGTTCGATTGATGTAGTTTGGTGTTGTCGAGACAGCCAAATACATCGCGAAGAGGCACCGCCGAATGCGTCACATGTCGCCACAG